>JALNWL010000092.1 GCA_023230905.1 Syntrophales bacterium | reverse complement strand
GGTGGCCCGCCGGTTCGAGGAACTGGGCGGGACGCTCCTGCTCGAAACCCGCGTCCGGGAGATCGCGATCGAGAACGGCCGGGCGACCGGCGTGGTGATCGAAGACGCCTCGGGCGCGTCCCGAAGGATTGCGGGCGGGAAGGTCGTCAGCAACATCCCGATCCAGGACGCCTTCAAGGTCGCGGACAAGGGCGCCTTTCCCGGCGACTGGGCCGACCGGATGGAAGGGCTTTACGGATACGGTTCCATCGCCCCGTACTTCGGTCTGAACAAGCTGGTCATGCCGGAGCGGGAGTGGAAGGTCGGCGTAAAGGACACCACCGTGATCCCGAAGGAGGAGGGGTTTGAGTACGACGTGTACATGTGCTGGAACATCCAGTCCCAGATCGATCCCTCCTGCGC
The DNA here is from genome assembly GCA_023230905.1 of Syntrophales bacterium. GTDB lineage: Bacteria > Desulfobacterota > Syntrophia > Syntrophales > UBA2251 > UBA2251. Next base: position 9,026 of record JALNWL010000092.1, on the reverse strand, counting down.
GCCGGGCGGCCGCCATCTGATGACGGCCTATGCCCCGGTGACGGAGAAAGAAGGTAAGGACAAGGCGCTGATGGCCAAGGCCTGCCGGCTCATCATCGATTATCTGGAGCGCCGCTATCCGGGATTCCGGAAAAGCGTCGACTGGGCCCTGTTCCCGACGGCCTGGAAACTGGAGGGCGTGGCGAAATCGAAGACGCAGGCGGGGACGCTCAAGGCCCCGGTGGAGGCCCCGGGCGTCGCCGGGCTGTACTTCGCCGGCGACACGGTCAAGGGCTACGGCGTGGCCATGGACTGTGCCGTGGCGGCCGGGCTCATCTGCGCGTCGCGCATCACGGGGAAGGATTACGGCGTGGCGTAGACGCGAATCCGGGAACCCCGTATAGAACCGGTCCCCCGTTTTCTCGCGGGTGACCGGCGATAACGGACGTTTGACGAGATCATCACAGAGAAAGGACGGATTCATGATCAAGAAACTTTGCGTCATCGGCGCGGGAACGATGGGGGCGGGCATTGCCCAGGTGGCGGCCGAAAGCGGCATCGACGTGGTTCTCAGGGACGTCGAGCAGGCATTCGTGGAGCGCGGCTTGGGCACGATCCGCAAGTTCATCGGCAAAAAGCTGGAAAAGGGCAAGATCTCCCAGGAGGCGCACGACCAGATCGTCGGGCGCGTCAAGGGAACCACGAGCCCCGAGGAAGGGTTCGCCGGCGTGGACATGGTCATCGAGGCGGTGTTCGAGTCCATGGAACTGAAGCAGAAGATCTTCGCCGAGGCGGACCGCCTCTGCGGGCCGTCGGTCATCCTGTCATCGAACACCTCCACCATGAGCATTTCGAAGATCGCCTCGGCGACGGGCCGGCCGGAGCGCGTCGTCGGCACGCACTTCTTCAGCCCCGTTCCGGCCATGCGTCTCGTGGAGGTGATTCGCGGGGAAAAGACCGATGCGGCCTTGATTGCCGCGACGGTCGAGTTCTGCAAGGCCATCGGCAAGACCGCGATCCTGTGCAAGGACGTGCCCGGGTTCATCGTGAACCGCTTCCTGTGCCTGCTCTACAACGAAGCGGCCAACCAGATCCACCAGGGGCTGGCGACGGCCGAGGACATCGATCTCGGCCTGAAGCTGGGCTCCAACCACCCCATGGGACCGGTGGAGATCATGGACATGGCGGGCGTCGACGTGGTGAACAACGCGCTCAAGGCGATGTACGAGATGACCGGCGAGGAACGCTACAAGCCCTCGCCGCTCTTCGAGCAGATGATCCGGGAAAACCGCCTGGGCCGCAAGACGGGTCGGGGCTTCTACGCGTACGACAAATAGGAGATTCCATGAGCGAATCCGTGCATGCAAAACTCGCGAAGCGTCTGGACAAGCTGCCGATCGCCTATCCGGCGACGGACTCCGGCGTGGAGGTGAAGATCCTGGAAAAGTGGTTTACCGAAGAGGAGGCCGCAATCGCCCTTGCCATGAACGGGTTTCCCGAATCCGTGGCAACGATCGCCGGGCGTCTGAACCGGGATCCCGAGGCCTTGGCGCCCATCCTCGAAGCCATGTCGCGCAAGGGGGCCATCTTCCGGATCGCCAAGGGCGAGAAGCGCTTCTACAACCTCTCCCCACTGGCGGAGGGCATGTGGGAGTTTCACGTCCATACCAACACCCTCGAAGACATCAAGGCCCTCCGGGCTTATTTCGAAGAAGAGTTCATGGTCAAGTCGTGGTACGGCACGCCGACGAGCCAGCATCGGATCATCCCCGTCTCGGAGAGCGTGACCGACGAGATGGAGATCATGACGTACGAGCGCGCGGAGGAGATCATCCGGGCCCAGAGAAAGATCTCGGTCGCCCCGTGCATCTGCCGCAAGGAAGAGAAAATGCTCACCGGCCGCGGTTGCGATCACCCGCTGGAGGTCTGCATGGCCTTCGGCGTCGGGGCCTATTTCTACATCGACAACGGCTACGGACGGGAGGTGTCGACGGACGAGGCCCTGGCCATTCTCAAGCGCGCCGTCGAATCGGGGCTCGTCCTTCAGCCGGGCAACGGCCAGAAGGTCTGGAACCTGTGCATGTGCTGCGGGTGCTGCTGCGGGCTGCTGCGGGCGCTCAAGAAGTTCGAGAAGCCCGCGTCGGTGGCCCACACGAACTACTTCGCGACGGTCCTGGAGGACGACTGCACCGCCTGCGGCCGCTGCGAGGAGAAGTGTCCCATGGAGGCGATCCGGGTCGTCGATCATATGGCGACGGTGGACCGGGATCGGTGTATCGGCTGCGGCGTCTGTGTGGCCGCCTGCGTGTTCGATGCCCTGAAGCTCGTAAAGAAGGAGGCGGCCGACGTCTACATCCCGCCCAGGGATGTGGTCGAGATGCAGACCCGCATCGCGAAGGAGCGCGGACTGCTTTAGGGGTCAACGGGGGAAGGGGTATTCTTGATCCGTGGCGGCGGTGGGCGGCCTGTCGCGTGCCGCCCGCGCCGGGTGTCGGGTTCAAAAAAAGGGGGGAACGATGGATCGGGATATTTTCAGGGAACTTCAGCAGTATCTGGACCGCCTGTCCCTCGGCTTTCCGGCCGCGGCATCGGGGGTGGAGATCCAAATCTTGAAGCGGCTTTTCTCCGAGGAGGACGCCGCTCTTTTTTTATCCATGACGCCCCGGCTGGAGGCGCCCGCCGAGATCGCGGCCCGGGTCGATCGGCCCGTGGATGAGGTCGCGGCGCATCTGCACGACATGACGGAACGGGGGCTCTTGTTCCGCGTGCAAAAAGAGGGGGGCGCCCGCTACGGGACGATTCCCTTCGCGCACGGCATTTTCGAGTTCCAGGTCGGCCGTCTGGACGTCGAGCTGGCGCGGCTGCTCGATGCCTACTTCCATGAGGCCTTTCGCACGGCCATGGTCAGGAGTGCCTCGACCTTCCTCAGGACGGTGCCGGTTCAGGAGGCGCTGGACGTCCGGCAGAACATCGCCGCCTACGAGGACGCCGTCGGAATCCTTCGTCGCACGGAGAAAATCGTCGTCGCGGAGTGCATCTGTCGAAAGCAGCGGAGATTGGTGGGCCAGGGCTGCGGCAAGCCCCGCGAGGTCTGCTTCATGTTCGGGTCCATGGGCCAGTACTACCTGGACCAGGGGCTGGGGCGGCGGGTCGACGCCGATGAGGCCGTCCGGATCCTGACCGAGGCCCAGGAGGCCGGCCTGGTGACGCAGCCCGCGACCGCCCAGAATCCGGGCGGCATGTGCAACTGCTGCGGCGATTGCTGCGGTGTTCTCGTGGGGCTGAACGCCCTCGAGAAACCGGCCGAAATGGTGTTTTCGAACCACGCCGCCGCTTTCGACGAGACGCTCTGCAACGGCTGCGAGGCCTGTCTGGACCGCTGCCAGATGGCGGCCATCCGGTGGGCGGGCGACCGCGTCGCCGGGATCGACCTCGATCGCTGCATTGGCTGTGGTCTCTGCGTCACGCACTGCCCGACGAAGGCCCTTCGACTCGTTCCGAAAGCCGAACCGCGAGTGCCCCCCCAAAGCACGTCCGACCAGATGCTGGCCATGGCCCGCCATCGAGGGCTGGTTTCGTAAACGTCGCCGTCAACCGGACCCTTGGAAAACAGGGCGCCCGGCCTTCTTTGACAAATGTCCCAGGGGCGTCGGATCACCCGGGGGTATCGGCCGGCCGCCGCCCGTTGCGTTCGATCATCCATCCGCAGGCGCCCTCTCCGCCAGCCTTCGATACAGGCTGGTGCGATCCTCCGGCGGGACCGTCTCCCTTTCCACCTTCACCAGCCTGAAAGCCCTTGTCGGGCAGGCCGACACGCAGTTGCCGCAGCCAATGCAGCGGTCGAGGTTGATCGCCGGATATCCGCTCTGCGGATCGATGGCAATGGCCTTCATCTGGCATTTGGCGGCACAGATCCCACAGGGGGTGCAGTCTTCCGCGTGGATCGTGCTGTAATAGTTATGTGACCAGGATTCGGCCGGATTCGGCAGTTTTTTCTGTATGTTGAGGATTCCGCAGCAACACCCGCAGCAGGCACAGACGAAATCGACCTTTTGATAGTTGGACGGCTGAAGAACCAGGCCGTCCGCTTCATTCAGGCGCAGGATCTCCAGGGCCTCCTGACGGGTGACCTCTCTTCCGCGGCCGGTTTTGATGAAGAACCGGCCCCAGTCGCCGAAGTTCAGGCAGGTCTCCAGACGCGACGTTGTCCGACAGGGTTTCCCTCGTGCCAGCGCCCCTTCGCGGCACATGCACTTGATCAACGCGATCGGTCCTTCCGAGCGGTTGATGATCTGCCTGATGTCATCGTACGGGGTGATGCGGTGTTCGACCTCGATGCTTTTTTCCACGGGGATGGTCCGCATTTGCGGAACGCGGGTGCTCATATAGGACAGGATGAATCCGTTCATCATATATTCGGCCAGATCCACGCCGAATTGAGGCGTGAATTTATCCTTCAATTCAACCATGCCCACCAGCAGGGGCATCGTATAAAAGTATTCGGTGCGGTTTTTCTCCATTGTGCCGATGGCGCCTTTCCTCGACATCTCTTCCAGCATTGACGTCAATTTCTCCAAAGACGGATCCGCGCCTTCGATGCTGTTGTGGATATCGAGCGCCGACCGGGGCTGGTAATTCAGATGAAGGGCCAAGCGCGCCTCTTTGGGGGCGAAGAAATGCTTGAGAATCCGGATTTCGACCCCGGATTTCGTGGCGGGGAATCCCACCGCCTGTTGATCCAGGTGTTTACGCAGTTCGATGTAGACTTCCTCCGGATTTTCCATGTTGGCCACCCTCCCTGTTTTTTCTCAGGCATTGTTTTTCGGATCGGGCCCCGCGGGTCCATGCCTTCACGATGAGATTTAACGCGGTGAGCCGCTTTTTCAAACCTCGTCGAGTCGCTTGCGACGGAATCATACAGACCGGTCCGCAAAGTTCAAGCAATTTTCTTCCGGGGTTTTCCGGCATGATTTTCAGGTCGGGAAATCGGTTTGCTAGAAGGCGGCGGACGGGTTCGATTTTCCGAGGGTCTTCTCGTCGAACTTGAAGCGGAGTTTCCGGTAGGGGCCTTCGCCGCGGTAGCTGTCGCCCGTCAGGTCCTCGTCGAAGCGGTCGAACGAAGGAGAAGAGGAAGGCGTTTGTGGCAGGCCGTCGTGTTCCGAATGACCTGCGATTCCACGCCGAGAAGCATGCGCGTCAAGGGCCGTTTTCTAAAGGAGCGCGGCGAGGTCCGGGAAGACCGCCCGGTTTTCATCCCAGGCGAAGGGCAGGAGGTCCACGTGCAGTTTCTTCAGCCGTTCCGTGTGCGGCTTGTCCGCGCCGTCCGGGAGGACGAGGACGCGGCGGCAGCCATTCGGAAGATCCGCGCCGTAGATCAGCAGGCGCGCGACCCCGTCGAAGACGGCCCGCTCGGAGCTATCGGGAATCACCTGGAGGATCCACCCGATCCGGCCGCCGCCGTCCGTGATCAAGAGGTCGCGCCGGTCGTCGTTGCCGACCCGGAGTCCCCGTGCGCGGAGTGCGGCGGCCAGGTCCTGGACGATCGGGCCGTGGTCGCAGGCAAGCCCGCCCGCCCCGTCCGTTTCGGTTACGGCCCGGCCGATCCATTCTTCCCGGAAGGAGACCGTCTCGAAGGGCATTTCCAGTTGCGGGGAGGCGACGGCCAGATTCTTCAGGCGGTCGATCTTGAGGACGAAGAGGGACAGATGGCGGACGAAGCGGGGGGAGGACAGCTCCCCGATCACGGCCACCGGCGTGACGGCGCGACCCTCCTCGAGGGCGGACCAGACGCCCCGGAAGCGGGAGGCGAAGAGCGACTTTCCCACGCCCTTCTTCGCGCCGCCGATCAGACCGCGGTGGACGACGAAGGTCCGGCCGTCGCGGTGCCGGGCAAAGGCGCCGCCCAGCTTGCGGTCGACGCCCGCGACGGGGACGTTGATCTCGCAGGTGATGGGCAGCGCGGACGACCCTTCCGGCAGACCGAGGCCGAAGACGTTCCAGTAGCGCCCCTCGGGGAGCTTCCGGGAGTAGAGCCAGATCCCGGGCGACGCGTGCCAGGCGATGCGGGCGGCGAAGCTTCCCCCGGCATGGCCCAGCTTCACGGTCAGGCGTCCGGTCAAGACCGGTTTGAAATGGCGCATCATCTGTTGCTGGCAGCGCCGGATGTCCCGTTCGTCCTCGATGATCCTGAGCATGGATTCATTCCTCGTCCGGATCCCGTTGCGAGCCCCCCGGAGGGTTCATGAGATGACAAGGATACCCTATGACAAATCCCTCCGATTCCGCAACAGGATTTTCTTTGACTCAATCCAGCCGCTTGCGGAAGCGGCCGATGGCCCCCGCGAAGACGAGGGCGCCCAGTAGCGCCAGGGCGACGAACTGCGGCCAGAGCACGGCCATCCCCACGCCCTTCAGGAAGATCCCGCGGATGATCACGAGGAAGAACCGCAGGGGGTTTGCGTACGTCAACCACTGGACGGCCTCCGGCATATTGGCGATGGGGAAGACAAAGCCGGAGAGCATGAAGGCGGGCAGGATGAAAAAAAAGGTCGTCATCATCGCCTGCTGCTGGGTTGCGGAGACCGTGGAGATGAAAAGCCCGACGCCGAGGCTGCTCAACAGGAACAGGGCCGTCGCGAAGGCGAGAAGCGCGAGGCTCCCGGCGAGCGGGATGCGGAACCAGAAGACGGCGAGAGCCGTCACGACGATCATCTGGAGGAAGGAGATGAGGATGTAGGGGATCGTCTTGCCCGCGATGAGTTCGACGGGCCTGAGCGGGGTGACGACGAGCTGTTCCATCGTGCCTTGCTCCTTTTCCTTGATGATGGCGATCGAGGTCAACAGCAGCGAGATCAGCATGATGACGAAGGCCACGATTCCCGGAACGAAAAAGTGCTGGCTGTCGAGGTTCGGGTTGTACCAGGTCCGGATCCGGGCGTCGATCCGGCCGTAGTCCATCCGTTCGGGGTGCAGTTCGCGCAGGAGGCGGCGGTTCAGGATGTCAAGGGCGGTCACCGTGTAGGCGATCCGGACGGAGGCCATGTTGCTCATGCTGCCGTCCGCCAGGACCTGCACCGCCGCCGTTTCGCCCCGGCGGATCTTCCGGGAGAAGTCCGGGGCGACCTTGATCGCGAGATCGACCTTCCCCTTCAGCAGCAGGGCCTCCAGCTCCCGCGCGTCGCGCGCCGTGTGGTCGATCCGGAAGATCCCGTTGCCGGTCAGGGTGTCCGCGAGCATCCGGCTCTCGGCCGTACGGGCCTGGTCGAGCAGGGCGACACGGATCACCCGGATGTCGTAGTTGACGACGTACCCGAAGACGAGCATCTGGATGATCGGGACCGCGATCAGGATGGGACGGTTCCGCTTGTCCCGGAAGAGCGAGATGAATTCCTTGCGGACCAGTTCGCGGATGCGCAGCCAGCTCATGGGTTCACAGCCCCTCGCGCTTCAGTCGGATCAGGTTGACGGCGGCGAGCACGGCGGCCATCCCCGTCAGGACGGCGAAGGCCGGCCACATTTCGCGGAGGCCCAGGTCCTTCAGGTAGATCCCCCCCAGAATGTCGATGTAGTAGTTCGCGGGAACGACGTACGTCAGGACCTGGAGCGCCCGGGGCATGTTCACGACCGGGAAGACGAAATCGGACAGCAGCATCGACGGCAGGAAGGTGATGAGCACCGCCCCCTGGTTGGCGACGAGCTGGGACTTCGTCACGATGGAGATCAGGAGGCCCAGCGCCAGGGCCACGGCTAGGTACAGGGACGAGGCCAGGATCATGAGCCAGAAATCGGCCTTCATGACGATGCCGAACAGGACCTGGCCCATGAGCACGGCAACGAGAACGTCGGCCAGGCCGATCGCGAAGTAGGGGAGGGCCTTGCCGGTCAGGAACTCCCCGGCGGAAAGCGGCAGGGACTTGATCGTCTCCATCGTCCCGTTTTCGTACTCCCGGGCGATGACGAGCGAGGTCAGCATCGCCCCGGCGATCATGATGATCACGGCGATGATGCCGGGGATGATGAAATTCCGGCTTTCGAGGTCCTCGTTGAACCAAACGCGGACGCGGGCCTCGACGGGGGGGCGCAGGGCCGTCGCGCCGAGACCGCGACGGTCGAGGAACTGCATTAAAAATCGCCGGTTCTCCCGCTCGAGGAAGGCGGTGATGTAGCCCCGGGCCATGTTCGCGAAGTTCGGGTCGCTCCCGTCCAGGATGACCTGCAGCGGCGCGGCGCGGTCCGCCCGGATCGTCCGCGTCCAGTCCGGCGGGATGACGACGGCCAGGGTCGCCCGGTCGCCGTCGAGGGCGGCGTCGATCGCCCGCGCGTCGTTGAGATAAGCGCCGACGCGGAAGTAGGGCGAGGCGTCGAGGCGCCGGACGAAGTCCCGGCTCAGGGCGGAGCGGTCCTGGTCCACGACGACCGTCTCGACGTTGTCGACGTCGAGCGACAGGGCGTAGCCGAAGAGAAGAATGAGGAGCAACGGGATGGCGAAGGCGAGGATCAGGCTCCGGTAGTCCCGGATCAGGTGATAGACCTCCTTGCGCATCACGGCCTGGATCTTGCGCGGGTTCATGCGTCTATCCCTCCGGGGTCGCCGGGCCGGGACGGCGAGGGGGGGTCGATGTCCGGGGAGGAAGGCGCTGCCGTCCGGTTCGCCGTCCTTGCCGCGGGCGCCTTGCCCCGCGCCATCAGGCGGATGAAGGCGTCGTTCAGGTCAGCCCCGACCCGTTCCGGACAGGCCGCCGCGACGATCGCGGCGGGGCTGCCCTGGGCAACGATCCGGCCGGCGTCGATCAGGACGAGCCGCTCGCAGTTCGTGGCCTCGTCCATGTAGTGGGTCGTGACGAAAATCGTGATCCCCCGGGCGGCGAGGTCGCGGATAAAGCTCCAGAAGTGGCGGCGCGTCACGGGGTCGACGCCGGAGGTCGGCTCGTCGAGGAAGAGGATGTCGGGTTCGTGGAGAAGGGCGCAGCCCAGGGCCAGGCGCTGGCGCCAGCCGGGCGGGAGGTCCCGCGTGGCGCGGTCGCGGACGTCGGTGAGCCGCGTCGTCT
>JALNWL010000091.1 GCA_023230905.1 Syntrophales bacterium | reverse complement strand
AGGCGTAGTGGGGGTCGGAAATGATGACCTCGTCTTCCTTTTCGAGCAGGGCGGCAAAGATCAGGAGCATCGCGGGCGAGGTGCCGGAGGTGACGATGATCTGGTCCGGGGAGATGCGGACGCGATAGGTCAGCCAGTAGTGTTTGCAGATGGCTTCGCGAAGTTCGAGCAGGCCGAGGCTGTGCGTGTAGTGCGTCTTGCCCTCCCGGACGGCGCGGAAACAGGCTTCCTTGATGCACTCCGGGGTGTCGAAGTCCGGCTCGCCGACCTCCAGATGGATGACGCTGTCGCCCCGCTTTTCCTTTTCCTGTGCCTTCTCGAGGACATCCATGACGATGAAGGGGCGAAGGGTCCGGGCCCGATCCGAGATCCGGTTGTTGCAAGACGGGGTGGCCGCCGTTTCGTTCATGACGATCCGTTCCTGGAGTGAAGCCGTCCTGCGGACGGCGGTTTGATCGGGCCGCGACGCTGGCACGGGAGAGAGCTGCCAGCGTGCGGATTACCCCCCAAACGCTATCCGCACGCCGGCTTCCTTGTCAAGGGAAAAGGGCTGCCGCCGTCAGGACCGGTTACTCCCCCGGAGGTATCCGGGGGGGAGGGTGCGGCGAACGACCCGGTCTCGCATGATGGCGGGCCGCTCGAAATCGGCGGCGATCTTGAGAAAGGTCATCGTGATGTTGAAGGTCGCTCCCCAGAGAACTTCCAGGCGGCCATCCGCTTCGCGATAGAGGAGACAGGGAAACTCGGCGGGCATTCCGGTATGGTCGGAGGTCCCATCGGGCAGGGAAAAATCGAACCAGGCGTAATTGGCCGGATCGAAGAAGGCGCGGAGCGGGATCTCCACGATCCGTTCCACCTCGGCATTGATCCGGGGGCGCCAAGTTCCGTCGAGAAGGCCGACAACGGGAAAGATTCTTCGCTTAAGAAGCAGCAGGCTATACGGGGGAAGGGCGCCGAGAAATCGAACCTGCCAGGGCCGCAGACGAACCTCTTCCCAGCTCTCCCGGAGGGCGTTTGCCAGAAACAGGAGGACGGCGCGACGGGTAGCGGCGTCCCGGCGGGCCAGTTCCCGGTTCACGGCCCGGGGGATGATGGGGAAGAGGCGGGGGAGGAGGCATCGTCCGACCGGATCCCGGCGTGGATCGAGGATGCCCCCGGGACAGCTGAGATCGCCCCCCTGGGCCACCGTGGCTGAGCGTTTGATCAGGTGCAGGACGAATTCTCCGTTGTCCGGGTCCGGCGAGAGCGGGTCGGTCCGGAAGGAGAGGAGAAACAAAACGCCGGCCGGAAGAACAGGGTCCGCATCGCCGGACGATGGGGGTAGAGCATAGTCGAGTTCGCATCGACCCAGGCATGAGACGATCCGGTTCACGAAGCGTTCCCTGTCTGCCAGCAGGCCTCGGTCCATCAGGAACGCCCCCCAGGGTTTCGGCGGGAGCGATGAAACGCCTCTTCAAGTTCGTCCAGCATCCGGGCCGCGATCCAAGGTTCGTACCAGCATCCCGGAGGGTAGAGTTGCATGAATCCGCAATGGCCTCCGTAGGGCTGGATGAGGATCTCCGCGCGGGCGTTGTTTCCGAGCGGGTAAAAATCTTCCACGGGGACGACCGGGTCATCCCGCGAGGTAATCATGGTCACCGGTACCGATAGAGGCACCAGGAGGGCGTCGGTGAGGGTGTAAGCCCGAAAATAGTCGGTGTAGTTCTCGTATTCCGGATTATGAGACATCAGGGCTTCCGTGAGGCCGATGAGCGTTGTATGCGAAAGGTGTGCGGAGAAATCGTAACAATTCGGAAACAGGGCCTGTTTTCTGCGGAGGGAGCGTTTCCACTTGTGGAGAAAATAGTGGCGATACAGGGCCGGTCCCCGGTCGATGGCCAGGGTGGCCTTGTAGGGGTCGAGCGCAGGGCTGATCGAGAAGATTCTCCGCAGCGTCGGCAGGGATCCGTTGCCCGCCCGGAGGCCAATGCGCAAGGCGAAATTACCCCCGAGGGAGAATCCGACGATGAAAAAGGGCATCCCGGGAGAGAGGGCGGCGACGGCGATCACGGCCTGGAACACCTCGTCGATCCGGGCGCCGTGAAAGAGATCCTTGTTCAGGTGATGACTGTCCCCGTGGTCCCGGAGGTTCAGTCGGAAGACGTCGAACCCCCGGCGGAACAGGGCACGGCCGCAAGACAGCATATAAGCTGAAGCGGCGCTTCCCTCCCAGCCGTGGATCATCGCCACGAGCCCCCGGGTGGGGGGATCATGACGTGACCAGAACCCCTGGAGCCGGACCCCGCCGCCCGCGTCGAGAATGAGTTCCCTTGCTGCGGTCACCAGGGGATTCGGTCCGAGGACCCGCAGTTTCAGGCTGGCGAGAATCGACTGGAGATGAGGGTTGCGGATCACCGGTCCCGGATCGAAGTGATCGATCCTGCGCTTGGAGGAACCTTCTGCGGCGAGGGTGGACACGTTCTTGAAGCGGTCCCGTTTCATGGGACTGTCGATACAACACGGTAAACCGGGTGTCAATCCTCTTCTACGCTATCGAACGGTGAGAAGACCTTTTCGGGCATTCAACCCTCCTGCACGTGGAACAGAACGCTCCGATCGGGTTTGCTCATCGCCAATCCCCGACTGCGGCGATAGCAACGCCAAGAGACCCGCGAGCGCTCGGAATGCGGTTCAGAACGCGGCGTGGAGAAAAAAAAGGACTTAGAAAAGCTCCTAAGTCCTTGTCGTCTTGGTGGCGGTGCAGGGAATCGAACCCCGGACACTACGGATATGAGCCGTATGCTCTAACCGGCTGAGCTACACCGCCAAGCGAGGGCCGAGCTATAACAGATCGACCGGACCCTGTCAACCCCCTATTGCTGCACCGGAGGCGCGTAATGTGCGGACATCTTGTAGGCCACGATCACGCTCCGTTGACCGATCGTGGCGCCGACGGACTGGACCAAGGCCAGAACGATTTCGTTTTGACCATCGTTGTCGATGTCCTTGAACTGGTAGTCCGCGACGTAACCTTTGATCTTGCGCGTCTTCCAGTTTTCGATCAACCCCAGTCCGTCCCATTCGAGATTATAGACCTCGCTCGACGTGAACAACTTGACATTTTTCAAGATCCGTCCGGTTGAGGATAGGTTCTTGACGAGAATGATTTCCGGTTTCTTGTCCCCGTTGGTGTCGTAGATGAGAATCCGCGGATTGATGAAATACCGGTCCCGTCCCTCGTCCTGATAGGCGCTCGGTTGGATGGAAGACAGGTCGATGGAAACGTTGCTGCCGCCGAACACCTCGTCGCTCTTGAAGAGACGCTCCTTGCTTCCCCCGAACACGGCAAGTTTGACCAACGGCTTGGACGTCTGTTCGTAGATGCACAGGTAGTCGGACTCGTCGATGGCGATGATCTTTTCATCCGAGCCGAGCCCCAGATCGTCGAGGGCGAGTCCGTAGACGGACAGGCCCTGGGGGATCTTCATCCGCTGTCCCTCACGGTATCGGTCGTTTTCCCAGACGATTTGATGAATCGGCGTGTCGAAGGGATGTTCCGGGGAGATCTCCTGTCCCAGCAGGCGTGCCGAATCGGAGGACGTGCCGATCACCCGGAGAAACCAGGGGAGATCGGAGGCGATCGGCGTGAATTTGCCTTCCCTGAATTCGATCACGAAGGACGCAAGCCGGGTCTGCCGGAGGCAGGTGACGATGATTTCGTTTACACCGTTGCGGTTGATATCCGCGATATCGACGGCGAGATACCTGTCGTAGCGCTTCCCGGAAATCTTCTGCAGAAGCTTGAAACCGGCGTCCGTCTTCTGGTGGATGTAGACGTTGTAGTTGTCGATGAGAACCACTTCGTTCAGGCGGTCGCCGTTGACGTCGCCGATATCCATTCCCCTGAATTCCGTCGGGGAAGTCGGGCTCATCCAGAAGCCCCTTCGGTCGAGGGGTTGGGCGGCGTTGATGAAATCCGGATTGATCGCGGCGGTGAACGTTCCCTTTTTACTCGTGCGCATGCCCGCGATGATGGCCGCTTCCCGGGCATCGCCACCGGCCGGGGGAGCCGCAACTCTGGCCGGCGCCTCCGGCGGGGGCGCAACGGCGGGCTGGGGTTCCGGAGTGACGCCGGTGATGTGCGTATTGATGCGCTGCGCAAAATCGGAGATCCGGGGAATGACCTCATCCAGGTTTTGACTCTGGACGAAGATGCCCACGGGTGACTTGTAGGCCGCGACATCGACCAGTTTGCCGTCAATGCTCAGGCTGTTCCCGATCTTCGTGATGCTGCCCCAGACGACGTAGTCGGTCTTCATCGTTTTGCCGAGTTCGTAGACATCGGCTTGGGAAAGCTCCTTGCCGGCAAAATTCCCGAGGGCGTCCTGAATCTGGTCGTGGCTCGGGACGGCAAGGCGGCCATCGGACGAAAGGCGGGAGGCGAGCATCTCCCAGATGCCCTGCTTGATGTAATCCAGGGATTCCGCGCTGTGGACGACGAACGGCAGGACGGCGACGGATTTCTGCTCCGCGGCCCCGATGAGGGCGCCGGGGATCAACAGGATCAGACCAATCAAGACGGAAGAGAAAAGTTTCTTCATCATGGTTCACCTTCGGAATGCGGGGTCTCGGGATCGGCATGGTGCGCTCGCCCGGCCGCAGGATATGTAGCATTGAAAGGGTCTTTGTTCAAGAAACATCTGCGGCCCTCCGTTTACGCCTCTTCGGAAAAGGGGATGGTCAGGTTGTAGATGCCGAACTCCATAACGGCGCGGATGGGGTAGGGGAGCTTCTCGTAAACCTTGAGCATCGGCTTGTTGTCTGCGAGCACGTCGGCCGTGATCCCCTGAATGCCCTTTTCCTGGGCGTATTTAATGAGCAATTCCAGCAGGAACGTCGCGATACCGAGCCCCTGGTACTTCTCGTCGACGATGAAGGCCGTGTCGGCGTAGGGACGGTCCTGATGGCGGACGTACCGGCCCTCGGCGATGATACGCTCCAGCCCGTCCTCCTCGATCAGGCCCACAATGGCCATAAACCGGCGAAAATCGACGTTGACGTACTCCTGCATCTTTCCGTGCGGCATGGTTTTGATGGAGGTGAAATAGCGGTAATAGACCATGTTGTCTGAGAATCGGTAAAACAGGCGGCGCATCTCCTCCTCGTCGGAGGGCTTGATCGCCCGGAACCGGACGGTCAGGTCACCGCGGAAGGTATGCGTGCAGGCGACCTCCTCGGGATAGAGGTGTCCAGATTCGGCGATGTAGATCTGATCGGGATAGAGAATGTTTGCACCCTTGGCCTGCCGGATGAGTTCGGGCCGGTCGTCGGGATGCGCGATGTCGATCAGGGCCTGGGCGCGTTCGCGAACCGTCCGGCCGATCATGGACGCCACGCCGTAGTCGGTGACGATCAGGTCGAGCGTATCGGAATTGGTGAACTGGTTGGGATAATTTTCGACGGACAGGATGATGTTCGGGTCTCCCTTGAGGTTACGGCTGGGCAGGGCGATGATCTTCTTGCCGCCGCGGGAGTGCTCCGCGGCGGAAAAGAAATCCTGCGCCTGGCCCGGGCCGGCCGTAACGTTGCCCTTGCCGACGTGGAGGGCCACGCTGCCGGTCAGGGAGATTTTTCTGGCCGGGAGGATGGCCATGAACCGGTCGTTGAGACTGATCCGCAGGTGATCGGAGACGACGTCGATGGCCTGGAATTCGATCAATGGATTTTCATGCATCCAGCGGAAGAGTTCGGGCGTTCCCTGGGCGTAGGACGTCAGGCACTTGTCCTGGAAGTAGCCTTTTTTCTTGTTGTTGACGGCGCCGGACTTGACGAGATCCATGAGAACGTCGGTGAAGAAGTAGGAATGAACGCCGAGATTGCGCTTGCGCGCGAGGTGCTTGCCCAGCGCCTCGAAAAAGGAACCGGAATAGATGGACAGGCAACTGCCGTCCTCGATCATGGAGGCTACATTGGCCGCGACCTTGTCCATCACGTCGTCGAACGGCAAGCGGGGGAAATAAATGAGCGGTTCGGTGGAACGGACGAGGTAATGAAAATCACGGACGTTGACGAAGGTGTTGCCAAGGGTCCGCGGCATGTTTTCGTTGATCTCTCCGACGATGAGGCTGGCGCGCTGCATCGCCATCTTGGCCACGTCCACCGAGACGCCCAGGCTGGCGTAGCCGGCCGAGTCCGGGGGGGTGATCTGGACGAAAACGACGTCAATGCGCAGGGCGCCTTTCAGGATCAGCCGCCCGATGTCCGAGAAGCGGCTGGGGATGAGATCGACGGCGCCGGAAGTGATCGCCTCGCCGGCCAGCCATCCCGAAAAGAAGGTGCGTAGGCGGAACTTGTCCTTGTTGCTTTCGTCCCGGAAGGAGATGACGTCTCCCATGCTCACGAGTTGGACCAGTTCGAGATCGGTCAGGTTGGTCATTTCCGAGCTCATGAGGTGCTTGGTGAGCGTGCGCGGTTCGGCGACACCGGTGCCGATGAAAATGCTCATCCCGGGGTCGATCTTGTCGAGGACGTATTCGGGCGTGACGATCTTGCGTTCCCAATCTGACCCGGGTCCCGTTTGCATAGAGCGCCTCCTAAGAACTGGATAGCGGGGTTTCGGAGGGGTTCGAAGAGGGGGTGAACCGCGACCGAAGCACCCTCCGGAACGATAGAGGGATCGGCCTCCTTTGTCAATCTAAAAGACCTTGACGACATTGACGAAATCATATTAATAAGGTCGCGCAAGCCCAGACGTAATGAAAAGGAGGGGTCTATGATCCCCCGCTATACCCGAGAAAAGATGGCGTCCATCTGGAGTCCGGAAAACCGATACCGGAAATGGCTGGACGTCGAGCTCCTCGCCTGTGAGGCCTTGGCTGAACGAGGCGAGATCCCCCCCGAATCGATGAACAAGATCCGGGAGCGGGCCGCCTTCGATGTTGAGCGTATCCACGAGATCGAGAAGACGACCAAACATGACGTTATCGCATTTCTAACCTCCGTCACCGAAAATGTCGGGGAAGACGGGCGGTTTATTCACATGGGGATGACGTCTTCGGACGTCCTCGACACCGCGCTTGCCTCACAGATGAAGGAAGCGGCCGACCTCCTCCTGGAGGATATGGATGCCCTGCTGGCCGTCCTGAAGGAAAAGGCCCTGGCCCATCGACGGACCCTCATGATCGGTCGCTCCCACGGCATTCACGCCGAGCCCATCACCTTCGGGCTCAAACTGGCCCTCTGGTATGCCGAAACGTGCCGCAACCGGGAACGCCTCGTACGGGCCCGAGAGGTCATCAGCGCGGGAAAGCTCTCCGGGGCCGTCGGCACGTTCTCGTTCATCGATCCCGAGGTGGAAGCCTACGTGCTGGCCAAGCTGGGCCTTGAACCCGAATCGGTCGCCTCGCAGATCGTACAGCGAGACCGTCACGCAGAGTACTTTGCCGCGCTGGCGATAACGGCTTCCTCGATCGACAAGTTCGCCCAGGAGGTCAGGCTGCTTCAGCGGACCGAGGTGCGGGAGGTGGAGGAGTACTTCTCGCCCGGACAGAAGGGGTCATCCGCCATGCCGCACAAGCGCAACCCGGTGCTGTCCGAGAACCTTTCCGGGCTGGCGCGCCTGATGCGGTCCTATGCGATTGCCGCGCTCGAGGACATTCCTCTCTGGCACGAACGCGACATCAGCCACTCCTCCGTGGAACGCGTCATTGCCCCCGACGCCACCATCCTGCTCGATTTCATGCTCGGCCGTTTCACCGGCATGATCGACCGGCTCGTCGTCTATCCGGACCGCATGCGTGAGAATCTGGAGATGACTCACGGTGTCATCTTCTCGCAGAAGGTCCTCCTCAAACTCATCGAGAAGGGGTTTACGCGTGAAGCGGCCTATGCCATCGTGCAGCGCAACGCCATGGAATCCTGGCATCAAGGGAAACCTTTCCGGATCCTGCTGGAACGGGACCCGGAGGTGACGGGTCTGCTGACCGCCGCGGATCTCGAAGCCGCCTTCCAGATTGAGAACTTTCTGCGTCATGTCGATTTCATCTTCGCGCGGGTTTTCGGAGAGGGAACATGAACACAAGGAAACGGTGGAGACTGGCGGCTTTTTTCGTTCTGTTCGTGTTTTGCGGCTGCGGGGAAGTCCGGGAATACGTCAACATGGCCGCAGACCGGGACCTGTCGCCGGTCTATTTCCAGGCGCTGAACGCCTGGACGCGCGAGCAGACGGTTTATTCACAGTTCGAAACACGGATTCGCGTCGCCGCCACGCTGCAGAGCCCCGAATTCCGGAAGGCGTATGTTCAGGAATACGCACGGAACCACGACTGGGGGCCGGAGTCCATCCAGATGAGGGAAGAGGCGGGGGAAAGCACCGCCCGGGATTTTCTGGAGTTCAAGCTGTACGTTTACACGCCCGAGAAGATAGACAACGATTTTGACGGACCGCGTTCCATCTGGACCGTTTTGCTCGTCGACGGGCAGGGGCGGAAAACGACCCCCCTTGAGATCCGGCGCATCGACGATCTCACCGCGACAACGCTGGCATTCTATCCCTACATTTTGCCCTATTACGGAATATTTTACAGCGTCAAATTTCATTCTCCCGCCGAAGGAAGGGCACTGACCCCCCTCCGCCTTGTCCTGACCAGCGTGAAGGGCCGAGTGGAGCTCGCCTGGTAAAGGGGCGGACCGCAAAGCGGACGGGCCTGCGCCGAGCGGCGATCCTTCGTCCCAGGCGGCCGTCACGGCTTCCAGATCACGGTGTCCTTGATCCACTCGTCGTCATTGCGTTCGGGATAATCCAGGTTATAGTGAAGCCCCCGGCTTTCCTTTCGCATGCGGGCGCAGCGGACGATCAAAGAGGAGACGGTGGCGATATCACGCAATTCCAGTAGATCCCGGGTAACGATGAAATTCCGGTAATACTCGTCAATCTCGCGGCTGATCAGTTCGATGCGCCGTTCGGCGCGCTCGAGCCGTTTGTCCGAGCGAACGATGCCGACGTAGTTCCACATGCAGCGGCGGATCTCGTCCCAGTTGTGGGAGACGACCACGGATTCATCGCTTTCCGTCGCCTCGCCGGGGTCCCAGGGAGGAATAGACAGGGGATCGATTTCCACGGTCCGGTAAATGGAGGAGATGCGCTCCACGGCGCGGTGGGCGAACACGATTGCCTCGAGGAGCGAGTTGCTCGCCAGGCGGTTGGCGCCGTGCAGGCCGGTGCAGGAGACTTCACCGCAGGCGAACAGGCGCTCAATGCTGGTTTCTCCGTAGGCGTTGACGACCACGCCCCCGCAGAGGTAGTGCGCCGCGGGTACGACCGGGATCGGATTTCGGGTGATGTCGATGTTGAATTGCAGGCAGGTTTCGTAGATATTGGGAAACCGCGATTTCAGAAAATCGCAATCGTGGTGGGTGATGTCAAGCAGGACGTACTCGTCTCCGGATTTCTTCAATTCCGTGTCGATGGCCTTGGCGACGACATCCCTTGGGGCCAGGCTCTTCAACGGGTGATAGTGCTCCATGAAGGTCGAGCCGT
>JALNWL010000090.1 GCA_023230905.1 Syntrophales bacterium | reverse complement strand
GTTCGATCCGCCCGCTCATCCAGAAGGGGTATTTCTTCGAGACCCAGATCGTCGCGACGGTGCTCTCGGTCGACGACGAGAACGACAGCGACGTCGTGGCCATGCTGGGGGCGTCGGCCGCCCTCACGCTGTCGAATATCCCCTTCCAGGGACCCATCGCCGGCGTACGTGTCGGCCGCCTGAACGGGGCCTTCATCTGCAACCCCTCGCATGCCCAGCAGGCCGAGAGCGATCTGAACCTCTTCCTGGTAGGCCGGAAGGTCCTGCCGGGGACGGAGGGGAGACCCTATGACGTCAACCTCGTCATGCTTGAAGGGGAGGCCCGGGAAGTGGACGAGGATACGCTGGTCGATGCGATCAACTTCGGCCTGGAGTCCCTGCGGCCCGTCATCGACCTGCAGGAGCAGATCCGTCAGGAGATCGGCCGACCGAAGCGGGTCTTCGTGCCGCCGGCTATCGATCCGGACCTTGCCGCGCGCGTGGAAGCGGCGGCCCGGCCCGGCTTTACGGACGGCTATGCGACGGCCGGGAAGCTCGACCGCTACGCGAAACTGGATGAGATCCGGGCGGCGGTGGTGAAGGAATTCACGGCCGAGGCCCCGGACCTGAAATCGCAGGTCCTGACCATCCTGGAGCATCTGGAGCGGAAGATCCTGCGGGGGATGATTCTGCACGAGAAGAAGCGCAGTGACGGACGCTCCGCGACGGAGATCCGCCCGATCCGTTGCGACGTGGGGATCCTGCCCCGGGCCCACGGCTCCGGCCTCTTTACGCGTGGGGAGACGCAGGCCTTGGCCGCGCTGACGCTGGGGACGTCCTCCGACGAACAGCGCCTGGACTTCATCGGTGGCGAGGAGATGCGCTCATTCATCCTCCACTACAACTTCCCGCCCTACAGCGTGGCGGAGGCGAAGAGCATCCGCGGTCCCGGACGTCGGGAGATCGGTCACGGCAACCTGGCGCGTCGGGCTCTCCTGCCCGTCCTGCCTGCGCCGGAGGTCTTTCCCTACACCATCCGGATCGTCTCCGAGATCCTCGCCTCCAACGGGTCGTCGTCCATGGCGACGGTCTGTGCTGGGGTCCTGTCGCTGATGGACGGCGGCGTTCCGGTCAAGGACGTCGTCGCCGGTATCGCGATGGGCCTCCTGAAGGAGGGGGACGAGGTGGTCATTCTGTCCGATATTCTGGGGGACGAAGACCACGCCGGCGACATGGACTTCAAGGTCTGCGGAACGGAGAAGGGCGTCACCGCGATGCAGATGGACATCAAGATCGACGGTCTGACGGGCGACATCCTGAGGGGCGCCCTGCGCCAGGCGCGGGACGGCCGCTGTTTCATCATCGACCGGATCCGGGAGACGATGGCGGCGCCGCGCGACGACATCTCCGTTCACGCCCCCCGCATCACCACCGTTAAGGTCAAGCCTGAGAAGGTGCGCGACGTGATCGGATCGGGCGGCAAGAACATCCGCCAGATCATCAGCGAGACCGGCGTGACGATCGATGTCGAGGACGACGGCACCGTCACGATCGCGTCCAGCGACGCGGACGCCGCCGCCCGGGCCATCGCCATGGTCAAGTGGCTGACGGAGGAAGCGGAGATCGGCAAGATCTATACCGGCACGGTGAAGAAGGTCGTCGATTTCGGGGCCTTCGTGGAAATCCTGCCGGGCACGGAGGGGCTCGTCCACATCTCCCATCTGGCGAAGGAGCGCGTCAACAAGGTGACCGACATCGTCCACGAGGGCGATGAGGTGATGGTCAAGGTCCTGGAGATCGACAAGCAGGGCAAGATCCGTCTGAGCAGAAAGGAAGCCCTGGATGCCCATGGTCCGGAAAACCGTTCTCGATAACGGCCTGACCGTCGTTACCGAAGAAATCGATACCGTCCGGTCCATCTCCATCGGCGTTTGGGTGCGTTGCGGTTCCCGGTACGAGTCGGCGGCCGACAACGGTATGGCGCACTTCATTGAGCATATGCTCTTCAAGGGCACGGAGCGCCGCAGCGCCTTCGACATCGCCGCGGCCATCGATTCCGTGGGCGGGGTCATGAACGCCTTCACGGGCAAGGAACTGACCTCGCTCTACATCAAGGTGCCCGATTACCATCTGCCCCTGGCGATGGATCTGCTGGCGGACATCCTGCGGCAGTCCCGGTTTGCCGCCGAGGAGATCGAAAAGGAAAAGGCCGTCGTCCGGCAGGAGATCCACATGCTGGAGGACTCCCCCGACGAGTATGTCCACGAGATCTTCGAGAAGGCCTTCTGGGGCGGGCACGCCCTGGGCCGGTCCATCCTGGGGACGAAGGATCGGGTCGCCGGCTTTACGCGGGATGGGCTGAATGCGTTTTTCGACCGGATGTACCGGGGACGGAACATGGTGCTGAGCGCCGCCGGTCACCTGGACCACGCGGTGTTCCTTAAGCAGGTCGAGACCGCGTTCGGCGCCCTGCCCGAGGGGCGGCGGCAGGCGTTTCCGGATGCACCGACGACCGAGGCCCGGCAGGTGGTGCAGGAGAAGGATCTCGAACAGGTCCACCTGGTCGTCGGGACGGTGGCCCCCGCCGCCCGCAGTCCGGAGCGCTATGCCGGATTTCTGCTCAACGCGGTTTTCGGGGGCAGCATGAGTTCCCGCCTGTTTCAGGAGGTGCGGGAGAAGCGGGGACTCGCCTACGCCATCCAATCGTACCTCGTGCCTTACCAGGATACGGGCATCCTCGGGGTGTACGCCGGCGCCGACGCCGACCGGGTGGAAGAGGTGGCGACGCTGATCCAGGCGGAGATGAGCCGTCTCCGACGGACGCCGCTGACGGCGGACGAACTTCAGGCGGCAAAGGAGTTGATCAAGGGAAATTTTCTCCTGAGCATGGAGAGCACGGATCACCGCATGACTCGGCTGGCGAAGAACGAGTTGTGTCTCGGCCGTCAGACGACCGCGGAGGACGTGCTGGCCGCCGTGGACGCCGTCACCTGCGAGGACATCGCCCACCTGGCCGGCGAGCTGTTCCGTTCGGAAACCCTGTCCGCGGCCGTCATGGGTCCTGTCCGTCCAAAGCAGGCCTTCGATTTTCGCATGACGTAGGAGGGGTGGCGTGAACGTCGACGCCCTTGGGGAGGAAGACATCGAAATTCCCGTGCAGCGTCTCGCGGGGACGGAAGACCTGCCCCTGCCCCGTTACATGACGGAACGGGCGGCCGGGATGGATGTCCACGCCGCCGTCGTGGAGGATACGGTGGTGCCGCCGGGCGGACGCCGGCTGATCCCGACGGGTTTGAAAGTCGCGGTGCCGCCGGGCCATGAGGCCGAGATCCGTCCCCGGAGCGGGCTCGCCGTCCGGCACGGCGTGACGGTCCTGAACAGCCCCGGCACGATCGACGCGGACTACCGGGGGGAGATCGGCATTCTTCTGATCAACCACGGGACGGAGCCGTTCGTCGTGAAGCGGGGCGAACGGATCGCCCAGATGGTGGTCCGCCGGGTGGGGCGGGTGCAATGGCGGGAGGCCTCCGCGCTGGAAGAAACCGGACGCGGCGAGGGCGGATTCGGCCATACCCGCCGCTGAT
Source organism: Syntrophales bacterium (assembly GCA_023230905.1). Classification (GTDB taxonomy): domain Bacteria; phylum Desulfobacterota; class Syntrophia; order Syntrophales; family UBA2251; genus UBA2251. The sequence goes on along the minus strand of JALNWL010000090.1, from coordinate 5,997 downwards.
CCGGGCGGACGGGCAGGAAAGCGTAATGAAGAAGTTCAAAGTCCAGAAATCGTTCCAGGAGATCAACGAGCGAATCCGCCGAGGGAAGGCCGTGGTCGTCACGGCGGAGGAGATGATCGACATCGTCGAGCGGCACGGTGCCGTGGACGCGGCCCGGCGGATCGATGTGGTGACGACGGGGACCTTCAGCCCCATGTGTTCTTCCGGGGCCTTTCTCAATTTCGGCCATACGTCGCCGAAGATCCGGGCCTCCCGGATCTGGCTGAACGACGTTCCCGCCTATGGTGGGCTCGCCGCGGTGGACTGTTATTTGGGGGCCACGGAAATGACGGAGGCCGATCCCCTGAACAGCGTCTATCCCGGTGAGTTCAACTACGGCGGCGGGCATGTGATCGGGGACCTTGTGGCGGGCAACCTCATCCGGCTGCGCGCGGAGGGCTATGGTACGGATTGTTACCCGGCCCGGCGCTTCGAGAAGACCATCACGATTCATGATCTGCGCGACGCCACCCTGTTCAACCCGAGGAACGCCTACCAGAACTACAGCTGCGCCGTCAACATGTCCGACAAGACCATTTACACCTACATGGGCATGCTGCGCCCGCGGATGGGAAACGCCACCTACGCCACGTCGGGCCAGTTGAGCCCCCTGTTCAACGACCCCTACTATCAGACCATCGGCATCGGGACACGAATCTTTCTCGGCGGGGCGCAGGGGTTTGTCGCCTGGCCCGGCACCCAGCACAACCCCCGGGCGCCGCGCGGGAAGAACGGCGTTCCCCGCGAGGGCGCGGGGACCATCGCCACCATCGGCAATCTGAAGGAGATGGCGCCGGAGTGGCTGTCCGGCGCCAGCATGCTGGGATACGGGGCCTCCCTGTACGTCGGGATCGGCATTCCCATCCCGATTCTGAACGAGGGGCTGGCCCGCTTCACCGCCGTCAAGGACGAGGACCTCTATGCCCAGGTCTACGATTACGGCATGGACTACCCGAAAGGCGCGGCGAAGAGCCTGGGAGAGGTGAGCTACAGGGATCTGCGCGGCGGAGAGATCGTCCTGAACGGGAAGACCATTCCCACCGCGCCCCTCTCCAGTTATTACAAGGCAAGACAAATCGCCGCCCTCCTCAAGGAGTGGATCGAGCGGGGAACGTTCCTGCTCGGGGAACCCCAGCAACTCCTGCCGTCGATCGGCGAGAAGTCCGACCCGTCCTGAGCGGGAAAGAATTTTTGTTGCGCCTCACCGCACGATAGGGTATGGGAAAAGACATCGTTGCGGGAACTTCGGGATCTCGGAACTCGGGGGGCATCCATGAAGGTTGGGCGTTATCTGCTAGTGTTCGTCGTCTTCATGGCGTTGATTATTTCCTTCGGCAATCGGGGACTGGTCGACAACTACAAGATGCGGGAAAAGCTGCAAGACCTCCAGAGAGCGAATCAAGACATCAGCGATGCCAACGGGGAGCTGAAGCGGTCCATCATGCTGTTGCGCAGCGATCCGGCCACCATCGAGCGGATCGCCAGGGACGAACTGGGGATGGTCAAGCCGGGAGATTTCGTCTATCGCTTTGGAAAATGAGATCCCCGAGAATTTTTTTCTTTACTTATGGATATTTGATTGTTAAAATTCTTCCCCATCCGTTAGAACGAACGAAGCGTGAGAGCTTTTTGTGGAACCGGGAATGATCGGGACGTTGCGCGTCATTAGCGGAGTCCGACACGGCAGGGTGGATCCATGGTGGATATCGTAGGGTTGTTTACCGGCGCCAAGAAGCTGGTCGGGCTCGATATCGGATCGAGCGCCGTCAAGCTTGCCGAAATCGTCCAGACGCCGAAAGGGTTCGTTCTCAACAACTTTCATCAAACGCCCCTCCCGCGGGGGGTGATCACGGACGGCGCCGTCACCGAGCCGGACATCCTGACCCAGCACATCAAAGACCTCTATAAGAAAGCCGGCTGCAAGCGCAAGGCCATCGTGACGTCGCTGTCCAGTCACGCCGCGATCGTGAAGAAGGTCAATCTCGCCCAGATGGAGGAGAACGAGCTTCGCGAACTGATTCACGACGAGGCCGGGAAGTATCTGCCTTTCGACAGCATGGACGACGTCCTGTTCGACTTTCAGATCCTGGGCGAAAACGAGTACAACCCGAATCAGATGGACGTGCTCATCGTGGCGGCCAAGAAGGACATCGTCGAGGGATTCACCGGCGCCATTGAGAAAGCCGGGCTCCCCGTGGTGATCATGGACGTGGATTCCTTCGCCCTGGAGCACATGTACGAACAGAATTACGACTTCGAGGAAACGGACGTCGCCGCCCTGATCAACATCGGGGCGAGCATCACCAACATCAATGTCGTCCTGAACGGCGGTTCCATCTTCACGCGGGACTTCAGCCTGGGCGGCAACGCCGTCACCGAGGCCCTGCAGGAAAAACTCGGCGTCACCTTCGAGGAGGCGGAGAAGATCAAGATCGAAGGCGTACGCGGCGGCGAGATGGAAGAGCGGGAGTTCAACGACAGCCTGCTGCAGCTTGCCGACCCGATCTGTTCGGAGATCGAGCGGTCCCTCGATTATTTCCGCTCCACTTACGGTGGGGGGGACATCCGCAAGGTTCTGCTGTGCGGGGGAAGCGCCAACATTCCTGGCATCGCGCAGGAACTTTCCCAGAGGCTTAGCATCGAAACGGAGGTCGTCGATCCGTTTCAGAAGATCGCTTACAATAAAAAGGTGATCGACCCGGGGCAGATCGAAAGCATCGGTCCCGTGGCCGCGGTCGGAGTGGGACTGGCGCTCCGGAGGTTGGGCGAGAAATGATCAAGATCAATCTTCTACCCTACCGGGAAAAGGCCGCGAAGGCCGGCATGGCACGGCAGATCATTCTGACCGCCGGGTTCCTGATCGTTCTGGTTCTGATCCTGGCCGGCACCCAGATCTACCTGTCCGCGAACAATGCGCGGATGGAAGGCGAGATCAAGACCGCCGAAGAAAAGCTCGTCACCCTGAACCAGAAGGTCGGCGACGTGGAGAAGTTCAAGGAGAACAAGCGGGTCCTGGAACGGAAGCTCTCCGTCATCAACGGCTTGGAGGAGAACCGCCTCGCTCCGGTCAAGATGCTGGCCGAGCTCTCCGGCCTCGTGCCCACCCGCGATGTCTGGCTCGACAAGTTCACCCAGCGGGGCAGGGAGCTCCAGATCGAGGGTGTCGCCCGCGACAATACGGCGGTCTCCCGCTTTATGTCAAGTCTCGAGCGGGCCAGTTTTATCAGCGCGGTGGAGCTCGTGTCCTCGAAAGAGAAAGAGGTCTCAAACGTCAAGCTGCAGCAATTCACCCTGACCTGTCAGATGAAAAAGGGCGCCTGACCATGCCGATCACCGTTGAAGACATCAAGAAGCTCCCCCCGAAAATACAGGCCCTGATTCTCGTCGGCGTGGTGCTTCTGCTGGGCTACTTCTATTACTTCTTCTTTCTCCAGGCGACGCTGGAAAAGCGGGGGCAGCTGCAGACCAAACTCGCCGAACTGGAGCAGCAGGTGGCGGAGAAGGAGCGTGTCGCCGCCCAACTCACCAAATACATGCGGGAGGTCGAGACCCTGGAGCAGCAGTTCAAGATCGCGCTGTCCAAGCTTCCCGACAAGAAGGAAATTCCCGCCTTGCTCAATTCCGTCGCCCTGGCCGGCAAGGGCGCGGGTGTCCGGTTTCTGCTTTTTGCGCCGAAGCCACCCGCCAGGCCGGTCGAGAAGCCTGGGGTCAAGGACAATCTGAAGCCCTCCGACAAGCGGGCCGAAGAGAAGGGTGCGGCCGGCAGCGCCGGGGCGCCGTCGGCCAAGGCCGGGGGGGAGGCCTTCTATGACGAAATCCCCGTCGATGTTCAGATCGTTGGCGGTTATCACAATATCGCGCTCTTCTTCGAGCGGGTGGCGAGGCTTCCCCGGATCGTCAATATCGAGGACGTTGTCATGGGGGATGCCGCGGCGGCGGCCGATACCAAGGGACGCGGCCGCCCCCTGAAAACGTCCTGCGTGATCAAGACGTACATGTTTGTCGAGAGGCCCGATGCTGCAGTCAAAAAGACGGATCAAAAAGCCAAGTAATCCCGTGACGGCGATCGGGGTCGGCCTGATCTGCTGCGGACTCTGGCTGGGAGCCGGGGTGGCCGCGGCCGCCGATCCGGGTCCGCTTCGCCCTTCCGGGCCCGTGCCCGCCCTGGCCGCGAAGGTAAAGACCGCCAAGACGCCGGAGCAGGTGAAGGCGGAGAAGACGCCGCAGGCCCAGTTTCGCTACAGCCCGACCGGCAAGGCGGATCCGTTCCGTCCCTTCCTGGAACGGGATGAAATCGCCCGCAAGAAGGCGATCAAGTCCAAACCGAAGCCCATTCCCCTCTCGCCGCTGCAGCGCGTCGGCATCGAAAAGTTCAGGCTCGTCGGAATTGCGGGCGGCGCGGCGCGGCGCGTCGCGGTCGTCGAAGACGCGGCCGGGAAGTTCTACACCGTCAAGCCGGGAACCATTATCGGACAGAACGGCGGCCGGGTTGCCGAGATCCAGGAAGACCGGGTGATCGTCGAGCAAACGGTGTCGGATCAGAAGAAACGGACCAAGGTCAACCGCGTGGTCATCCAGCTTCGCAAAGAAGATTATGAGGGAAGATTATGAAACGAAAATGGCCATGGCTATGGACCTCCCTGCTTGCGGCGTCTCTCATCCTGGCCGGGGCGGTGCCTGCCGCCCTTGCCGCAGCCGAGACGTCCGTCGGCTACGTCGAGGAGATCACCGCCGGTCCCCTGCCGGGCAAGGAGCGCGTCACCCTGGTCCTGTCCCGGATGACGGCCCCGACCCTGGAGGCCGTGCCGGGCGGCGGCGTGCTGATCAAGGTGCCGGACATGTTCATCCCCGAGGGACTGCGCAGTCCGTTGGGCGAAGGCGCCCTGAGCAACATCCGCCGCATCGTTCCAGAACAGCGGACGGTGGAGGGGCGCCAGTGGGCGTATGTCCGCGTCGATCTGAAGCAGCCGGTCCGGTACTCCGTCCGGCAGGAAGGGCCGTCGCTCATCGTCGATTTCAACGTGGCGGGTCTGAATGAGCCGCCGGCGGCGACGGAGCGAACGGCTGCCGCCGCGGAAGAAGCGCGGCCGGCAGCGGCCCCGACCGCCGCGGCTCAAGAACCGCTCCCGGGCGGGGATGAAAAGCGGTACAGCGGCAAGCGGATCTCGCTCGACTTCCAGGATGCGAACATCAGAAGCGTTTTCAGGCTGCTGTCGGAAGTGAGCGGCATGAGCCTCGTGTCCGGCGACGACGTGAAGGGGAACGTCACCGTCCACATGAACAACGTCCCCTGGGACCAGGCCCTCGACGTCATCCTCGATATCAAGGGGCTGACGAAAAAGCAGATGGGCGACGTGATCAGCATTATCACGCTCGCAAAGGCCAAGAAGGACGAGGCCGACCGGCAGTCCAAGGAAGAGGCCCGCATCAAGGCGGAGGCCCTCGAGAAGGAGCGTGAACAGAAGCTCAAGCAGGTCAAGGGCAAGCTCCGCCAGATCTCCATCGAGGCGAAGATCGTGGAGGCGGAGGAGGGCTTCGGCCGGGACCTCGGGATTCAGTGGGGCGTTGGGAAAAAGAGCAGCTTCGGTTCGCACTACGATTACGGCGTCGTTGCCCAGGCGGCGAACAGCGCCATGACCGGTGACGTCGCGAGCGGCGGGAATGTCAAGGGATTGGCGGCCGGAAGGGCCCTCACGGCGGCCGGAACGGCCCTCACGGCGGCCGGCCTGGCCGTCAACTTCCCCGTGGCCGCGGCGGCCCCCGCCCTGGGGTTCGTCCTGAGCGGGACGCACTGGCTTCTCGACGCCGAACTCATGGCCTCGGAACTGACAAACCGGGTGAAGGTGATTTCCTCGCCCAAGGTCCTGACGATGGAAGGCGTCGAAGCAAAAATCAAGCAGGGGGAGCAGGTTCCCAATATCACGCCGGCATCGGGAGACAATCCGGCCACCGTCTCTT
>JALNWL010000089.1 GCA_023230905.1 Syntrophales bacterium | reverse complement strand
GTGGTGGAACCGGGCGCAGCCCGGACGGCGGCGGAGGCCCTGGCCGCGGAAATCGCCGCGTTCCCGCAGCGCTGTCTTCGCAGCGACCGCCTCGCCGCTTACGAAGGGTTCGATCAGGCCTTCGACGCGGCGATGGAAAACGAATTCCGCCGCGGCCTGGAGGTGATTTTCAGCGGAGAGACCCAGGAGGGCGCGGCGCGGTTCCGGAACGGAACGGGACGCCACGGGCGCTTTTGAAGGATACCCGCCCTACAGGCAAAGCAGGAGGCCCTTCAGATAGCGGCCTTCGGGATGCCCCAGATCGGTGGGATGGTCGCCGCCGGGACCCAGGCGCTGCAGCACCCGGGCCGTTCGGATCGCATCCCGCGCCGCGCCGAGAACGATCTTCTCGAACAGATCCTGATCGAGGGGATTCGAGCAGGAAAAGGTCAGGAGCAGTCCCCCCGCGGTCAGGCGACGCATCGCCTGGAGGTTGATGTCCTTGTAACCCCGCGCCGCCCGCGCCAGATCCTTGCGGCTGCGCGCAAACGCGGGCGGATCGAGCACGACCAGGTCGAAGGTTTCGTCGGTTTCCCGGAGATATTTGAAGACATCGGCCGTCAAGACGGGATGCGTCTCCTCGGACAGCCCGTTCAGCGCAAGATTTCGTTTCGCAAGCGCCGTTGCCCGCTCGGAAATGTCGACGGAGACGACCCGCCCCGCCCCGCCCCGGATTCCGTAAACCGAAAAGCCGCCGGAATAGGCAAAGGCGTTCAGCATGCATCCCGCGCCCGCGGCCAGCCTCCCGGACAGCTCCCGGTTGGGTCTCTGATCCAGGAAAAACCCCGTTTTCTGTCCGGCTTCCACGTCCACTGCAAACGGAAAGCCGTTTTCCGACATCGGCACCACCTCCGGCATCGCCGCCCCCGCGAGAACGCCGCTCCGGTCGGACAGGCCTTCCCGCCGTCGCGCCGCCCCCTCGCTCCGCTCATAAATCCCTTCGGGAGCGAGCGCCTCTTCGAGAATCCGCACCCAGTCCTCCCGAAAGCCGTCCATTCCCGCCGTGGCGATAGACAGGACCAACCAGCGGTCGTATCGGTCGACGACGAGCCCGGGCACCCCATCGCCCTCGGCATTGATCAGACGGTAGCCGGTCGTATCGGCCGGAACCACTCGTCGCCGCAACGCAAGCGCCACCTGGAGCCGCTCGCGCCAAAAGGCGGCATCGATCCCCGCCCGGCAGTCTCGTGTCAGGATGCGAACGGCGATGTCCGTCTGGGGATTGTAAAACCCCAGGGCCAGCGCATCGCCCGACGCCGAGGCCACCGTGACCACCTCTCCGGGGTCCAGTCCCTCCGGAATCCGCGCCAGGGCGCCGGAGAAGAGCCACGGATGGCCCCGTCTGAGGGAGTCCTCCCGTCCCGCCTTGAGCGTCACGACCGGATAGACCGGCTTTTTCGTCATGGCCGACATCCTCCTGCGCCTGTGGCCCCGCACACTTCCGTTCCCCGCGGACCTCCGGGCGAGGCGCGGGGGAAGTCTATCCATTCCGTCCCGAAAATGCAAGAATTCTCCGGATTCCACGCTTGACAAGCCCGGACCGCCCCTCGTATACTTCGCCTCCATTCACCGGGATCGAAAAGACGGCGCATGAAGCGGGATCAAGACTGCCGGCGGTCCCAGGCAATGACTCATGGAAGGAGGCGGCACGATGAAAATCACCGAGATCGAGCTTTATCACGTCCATATCCCCCTCAAACACACCTTTTGGCCGACCTGGATCCCCGGCTATCCCCAGACGCACAACCGCTTCACCCTGATTCGGCTCGTCACGGACGACGGGATCGAAGGATGGTCCGCCGGGACGGCCATGGGGGAGGAACGGCAGGGTCTGGGCGACCTGCTGGGCGGGTACATCATCGGCGCCGATCCGACCGATATCGACCGCATCCAGAGCCTGCTCAAGCAGGCCGGCTACCTGGGCTGGCTTAACCCCTGGATCGAGCCCGCCTGCTGGGACATCATGGGCAAGGCCCAGGGGAAACCGGTCTACGAGCTCCTCGGGGGAGAGGCCCGAGCCATCGAGGCCTACTGCTCGTTCGGCGAGCTGCACGAACCGGCCCGGCGCGTGGAGGAAATCCTGTCCCTGATGGCGCGCGGCTTCAAAACCTTCAAGCTGCGGGCGAAGGCCAAAACCTTCGCGGAGGACGTCCAGCTGATCGAAGAGGTCCGCAAGGGGGTGGGCGACGGTCCGACCCTGGGCGTGGACGCCAACCAGGGATGGCTGGTTTCCATCGTGGATCGCATCCCCGCCTGGGATCTCAATCGGGCGGGCGATTACGCGCGGGCCTGCGCCGACAACGGGATCGAATGGCTGGAGGAGCCGCTGGACTGGCACGATTACGACGGGCTGGCCGCGCTGAAGAAGGCCTCTCCCGTGAAGATTTCGGGCGCCGAGCTGAACCACGGGTGGGACGAGATCAAGGTCATGCTCGAGAAGGACTGCTTCCACGTGTATCAGCCAGACGCCACCTTTGCCGGAGGGATCGCGCAGGTCAGGCAGGTCATCGATGCCTGCCACCGGCACGACCGGGAATACTCCCCGCATACCTGGACCAACGGGATCGGCTTCTACATCAACTGGAACCTGGTCCTGGCCGATCGGGGAAACACCCATCCGCTCGAATATCCACTGGAGGAACCGTCCTGGGTGCCGGAATTCCGCGACGGCCTCATCGCGCCCATCCTGCCCGACAAGAACGCCATGTTGTGGCCCTTCACGCGCCCCGGCCTGGGATTCGAGATCGACCGAAAGATGCTCAAAAAATACGCCCGGCGCTTCTACCGCCAGACAACCAGGGGCCTGGCCTTCAAGGTGATCCGTGAAAAAGGGCTCAAGGCGGCGCTCGAGATCAAGAAGCGGAAGGAAGGATAACCGCATGCATGCAGAAATCGGCAATCCGGACGGCGGCAAGTCGATCTACGCCGTCATCATGGCGGGGGGCAAGGGAACACGGTTCTGGCCGCGCAGTCGCGAGCGGATGCCCAAGCACCTGCTGGACATCGTGGGTACGCGGACGATCATCCAGGAGACGCTCGCCCGGCTCTCCCCCCTGATCCCGCCGGACCGGACGCTGGTCGTCACGGGGGCGAGTCACGCGGAGGAGCTGATGCGCCAGCTCCCGGAGGTCCCGCCGGACAACATCCTGATCGAACCGATGGGCCGCAACACCGCTCCCTGCATCGGCCTCGCGGCCCTGGCCGTCAACCGGCGCTCGCCGGGCGCCGTGATGGCCGTCCTGCCCGCCGACCATCTCATCCGGGACGAAGCGCGCTTCCTTCATGTCTTGGCCGCGGCCGTCCGGGTCGCCGACCGTGAGGCGGCGCTCGTGACCATCGGCATCGCGCCGACCGGCCCCGAAACCGGATACGGCTACCTGGAAAACGGCGAGCCGGCTGGAACGGTCACCGGAGAGACGGTCTATCGGGTCCGATCCATCCGCGAGAAGCCCGATCGCCCCCAGGCGGAGTCCTTCCTTCGGCAGGGTAATTTTTCCTGGAACAGCGGGATGTTCGTCTGGCAGGCGCCGGTCATCCTGGACCACATCGCGCGGCACCTGCCCGATATTTACCGGGCACTTCGGGAGATCGACGTCGCCTGGGGCACCCCCCGTGAATCGGACGTCCTCCGCGACGCCTACGCCGCGATGACCCCCATTTCCATTGATTACGGTATCATGGAAAAGGCCCGCGACGTCCTCCTGATCAAGGGGGACTTCGGATGGTCCGACGTCGGGAGCTGGGACGCCCTCTGGGAGGTCTCGCCCCGGGACGCGGCGGGCAACGCCGTCCGGTCCGGGGCGCACTTCGTCGGGGTGGAGGCTCGCAACTCCTTCGTGTTCAGTCCGAAGAAGCTCGTGGCCCTGGTCGATGTGGAGGACCTGATCGTCGTGGAGACGGAGGACGCTCTCTTGATCTGCAGACGAGGGGCATCCCAGGACGTGAAGAAGGTCGTGAACCTCCTCGCGGAGGGTCCGGGCCGGGCCTATCTATAAGGGCGGGCAATTGGGCGAAGGCTAGGAGCTGCGCGCGGGTTCCCCCGGAGACGCCCCGGGGGGCAAGCCCGGCAGGGAGGTGGGTTTGCCCCGCCATTCGACGCCCCCTCTGCGCAGGGCCTCCAGGATGGTTTCAAGGCTGACCTCTTCGTCCCGGTAAACGACCGTCAACTCATTCTTGCCCGTCGCCCGGTAGCACGTGACGCCTTCGATTTGCTTGAGGATAGAACTTATCCTCGCATAGCCGCTTCAGGTCATGCATCCGGGAATATCCATCTGCACGTGCCGCGTGGCGGCCATCACCGGCGCCGCCAGCAGCAGGATCAGCCCCACGCCGATCATCCCTGACCCGGTGCCTTGCCAAAACCTCATGTCGATCGCCTCCCGCCCGCAGGGTTCGTGCCACCCCGCGCCGTCGAACGCCGCTTGACAGGGCGGCACGGTTCCTCTATAGGACGGTGGGAAAAATCAGGCAAGGGATTTCTTGAAAAGCGGGGCACCATGCATCTTCAGGACGGGAATTCTCGGGCGGGGGCTGAGCCCTCCGCCGCGCGCATCGCGATGACGGGGCCGCTCATCCTGGCCTCGGCCTCCCCTCGTCGCGTCGAACTCCTCCGTCGCCTGGGACTGGATTTCGAGACCCGGACGAGCGGCGTCGACGAGACCTTTCTGCCGGGGGAGGCGCCGGCGGACCACTGCCGGCGCTTGGCCCGGACCAAGGCGGAGACGGTCGCCCGCCGGCATCCGCATGCTTGGGTGATGGGCGCCGATACGATCGTGGTCATCGGGGACGAAATCCTGGGTAAACCGGGATCGCCGCCGGAGGCGATGGACATGCTGGGCAAACTGAGCGGCCGGGAGCACCGGGTCTTCACGGGATTCTCCCTCTGCCGCCATGACCGGGGGCTCTCCCTCACCGGGGCGGTCGAATCCTCCGTCTGCTTCAAGGAGATTCCGGCCGACGAGATGGCCTGGTACGTGCGGTCGGGGGAACCCTTCGACAAGGCCGGGGCCTACGCCGTCCAGGGCCGGGGCGCCTTTTTCATCCGGGAGATCCGGGGCTCCTACACCAATGTCGTGGGCCTGCCCCTGGCCGAAGTGGTGGATACCCTGAAGCAGGCCGGCGTCATCGTCTTTGCCCCGGAGGAAACCCCATGAACGACACGATCGCCGCACGCATCCGCCGCATCCGTAAGGACATGGCCGACGCCGCCGCGAAGAGCGGCCGCCCCCCCTCCGCCGTCCGTCTCATGGCCGTCACCAAGACGGTGGACGAGGCGCGAATCCGGGAAGCCCTCGCCGCCGGTGTCGACGTCCTGGGGGAAAACTACGTCCAGGAGGCCCGGCGGAAGATCGAACGCCTGGGCACGGACGTGCCCTGGCACGGCATCGGTCATCTGCAGACGAACAAGGCCAAACAGGCCGTGAAGCTCTTCACCCTGATCCATTCGGTGGACCGGATCGGCCTGGCGGAGGAGATCGACCGGCGTGCGGCCGCCGCGGGCCGCGTCACGCATATCCTGATCGAGGTCAATGTCACCAGCGAGGCGTCCAAGAGCGGCGTCCCGCTTTCCCAGGCCCTGCCGCTGGTTCACGCCGTCTCGGCCCTCAAAAACGTGTCGGTGCGGGGCCTGATGACCCTGCCCCCCTGGTCCGACGACCCGGAGGCATCCCGGCCCTGCTTCGCCGCCCTGAGGCGTCTTCGGGATCAGATCCGGGCCGAGTGCCTCGAATGCTGTGTCATGGAGGAACTGTCCATGGGCATGTCCCAGGACTACCGGGTTGCCATCGAGGAAGGGGCCACGATCGTCCGGATCGGTCGCCTCATCTTCGGGGAACGCCCCGCTCGAGGATGACCGATGATCGAATCCATCTTTTCCCGCCTCTCGGATCCCGACCGTCCGTATGTCGACGGCGTCAGCACCCTGGGCGACATCTGCCTGCAGGCAAGGGGCATCCGGGATGCCTTCACCCGACTCCGCGAGCCGGAGGATGCGCCGGTCTGCCTGTGCCTCCAGGATCGTTCGCTTCTCCTCGCGGCGCTCCTGGCCTCCCTGGCCGGCGGTCCCCGTTTCATCCTGCCCCACGCCTATGACCGCCGGGTCCTGGAAGAGGTCCGCGAGGTCCTGCCCTTCCATCGCATCCTGACGGACACCGCACCCGATATCCCCGCCGGCGTGGAGGCCGTCCCCTGCGAGACCCGCCGGCCGGAGCACGGCGATCTCGCCCCCGTCCGCTCCCCCGACGAGGTTTTTTTGACTCTCTTTACCGGCGGATCGACCGGCAAGCCCCGTTCCTGGTCCAAGACCCCCCGGAACCTGTTCGGAGAGGCGTTCTTCCTGGCCCGAACCCTGGGCATCCGAAAGAGCGACCGGCTGCTCGCCACCGTCCCGCCGCAGCACATCTACGGGCTCCTGTGCTCCGTGCTTCTGCCGTTCGCCGCGGAGGCCCGGATTCTTCCCGGAACCTGCCTGTTCCCGAGGGAAATCCTCGCCGCCCTCGCCTCGGCCGACGTCACGGTCCTGGTCTGCGTCCCCATCCATTATCGCGCACTCAAAACGGCTGATCTGAAGCGCTTTTCGCTCCGTCTCGCCCTCTCGTCAGCTGGCGCCGTGGACGCCGAGGACGGCGCCTTCTTCCGGGAAAGAACGGGCCTGCCCGTCACGGAGATCTTCGGCTCGACGGAAACCGGAGGGATCGCCCTGCGCACCGACCCGTCCGCCGCGGGCGTCTGCATCCCCTTCCGCGTCGTGGATTGGAAGATCGTCTCCGATCGCCTCGCGGTACGCTCGGCGTTCATCTCCCCGGATCTGCCGCGGGACGCGGAGGGATATTTTCTGACCTCAGACCGCGTCGCCCCGGCGCAAGACGGCTTCCGGCTCTTGGGCCGAGCAGACGGCATCGTCAAGGTCGGCGGAAAGCGGGTGGATCTGGAGGAGGTCCGGAACCGGCTGAGGCGCCTTCCCGGCGTGAAGGACGCGCACGTTCTGGCCCTTCCCCTGAAGCGGGGGCGCCAGGTGGAACTCGCGGCCCTCGTGGCGGGCGACCTCGATCCGGCGGAACTCAAGGCGGCCGTCCAGACGATGGGCGAGCCTCATGCCCGTCCGCGCCGCCTCCGGATCGCCGCGGAGATCCCTACGCTGCCGAACGGTAAGATCGACCGGGAAAAAATCGAACAGCTCTTGTCCGACGTGACCCCTAGCTGAAAAAGCGGAGCTTCGGGCGGGAACGACGGCGTGAAGGGGCCTTTCGATCGAGCCGGCGCCGGATGACGACGCCCGGGACCCGTCTGCATAACGCTTGGGGTCCCGTATAATTCGAAGCGCGCGGCGTCCGCCTCGAGAGGGGTGCGGACCCGGGGCGGTTCCGACCGTTCATCGCACGCCCGGAACGGTAATCATCAAGGGGGGGAGGAACAGCGCATGTCTCAAGAAATCGTCCTGACGGAAGCCCGCGGTCCGGTCTCCTGGATCATCTTCAACCGGCCGGAGGTTTACAATGCCTTCAACCTCGACTTGGCGAAGGGGGCCTTCTCGGCCCTGGTCCGCGCCGTCGACGATCCGGCCACACGGGTCATCGTCTTCGCGGGTGCGGGCAAATCCTTCTCCGTCGGCGCAGACGTGACGGAGGTCACCGCGGCCCCGGATCCCACCCGCATCATCGGGGAACTCGCCACCATCGCGCATCGGGCGATCGTCGAGGTCCGGCAGAGCCCCAAGCCGGTCCTGGCCGCCGTCAACCGCCTCGCGGCTGGATACGGTCTCGCCCTCGCCCTGGCCTCGGACGTCCGGGTGGCCACCGAGCGGGTGCGCCTGCGCTACGCCTATTCCACCATCGGGCTCACCGGCGACGGAGGCATCAACTGGACCCTGCCCAGGCTCATCGGAACCGCCAGGGCTCTGGAAGTGGCGCTCCTGGGCGAGGACATCCACGAGCGCGAGGCCGAAAAGATGGGAATCATCACGAAGTTTTTCCCCGAAGACCGGCTTATCGAAGAGACCCAGGCCATCGCCGAGCGCATCGCCGCCATCCCGGCCAAGACGGCGTCGGCCATCAAGCGCATGGTCTACGGCTCGGCGGGAATGGATCTGCTTGTTCACCTGTCGGTCGAGCATGCGGCGCTCCTGGAGGCGACGACGGCGCCCGACTTCGGGATCATGCTCGATCGACTGCTCGCGGGGTTTTCCAAAAAGGGATAAACACGGCGCCGGACGCCGCGGCGTTCATTAACCCGGCCCGGCCGCGGGGTCTTCGAGAAGAAACGGCTCGAAGTGGTACCACTCGAAGGGATGGGCACGCACCGTCTCCTCGAGGGTGTCGGCGTAGGTCTGCGCCGCGGCGGTAATGGCGTCCGTGCGCTCGCTCCGCGAGGCCGCCCGGACGGTCAGGGGCGGCTTCGTGATCAGTTGGTACACCCCCCCGCGCGTGCGGTAGGCAAAAAAGATCAGGAGCGGTGCCCCCGACATCAGGGCGAGAACGAATGGCGTCTCCGGAATCCGGGCGCGAGCGCCCGCAAACCGGACGTCGACGGTCCGCGGGTCCCGCCCCCAGAGGCGGTCGCCCGTCATGGACACCAGCCCCCCTTCCCGCAGGAAATTCAGCCCCTCGACGATGTCCATCGGCGAGCCCCCCTCCTCCGGCACGGCAATGACCCGGATGCCGTTCCTGGCGACGCTCTTCTTCTGCCGCCGCTCGATCTGCTCCCGGTGTTTCTCCCCCAGATACAGGAGCAGTTTCATGCTCGGGTGGCTCCGTCCATAGTGCTTGAGGAGGTGGGCGGCGATCTCCCAGTTTCCCACGTGGGACATGAGCACGATGCCGCCCCGGCCGCTCTCCGCCGCCTCCACCAGATGGTCCCAGCCTTCATACGTCGTCGGGAGATCCGCCCCCTCCGTCAGCAGGAACCGGTCCAGGAAGACGCGCACGAAGTGGTGATACTGCCGCCACGCGCACCACAGGGGGTGGAAACGCGATCGGCCGGGAAGCAGGCGGCGGTAGAAGCGCACGCTGACGGCGACGCGGCGCGGGAAGAAGAGGAAGTAGCCCGTGGCGATGAACCAGGCGACCAGAAGAAAGACCCACGCGCCCAGGTGCCGCGTCAGGAAGGTCAGGAAGCGGTAGAAACGGTCCTTCACGGCCGCACCCCCTCCGATGTCCTCGATGCCACTTCGATGGGGTCCGACGGGGACCGGACGGCGACGAACCAGACCTCTTCGCCGCCCGGCCCGTCCGCCTCCACCGTTTCGAGATGAAAACCGGCCACCGCGATCCCTGCCATGATCGCCGTCCGGCTCCGGTAATGGGGGGCCAGGCGATGGAACTTCAGGCGGAACTCCTCCAGGCGCCGCTTCCAGGGGAAGGGCCGTTCCGCGGGAACGGTGGCCCGCAGAATGAGCCGGCCGCCGGGGATCAGTTTTGCATGCAGAACGGCGAGGGTTCTCCGCCAGGCCGCTTCGTCGAGCATGTGGATGACGTCGAGCACGAGGGCCGTGTCGGCCTCCTCCGGCAGGTCGTCGAGTTCGGGTGCGAGCCCGGTCCGCATCTCGCCGCGCGGGCCCATCGCCTGCCGGGCGACGCGGATCCGCTCCTCGTCCGGATCGATGCCGAATACGCGCGCCTGGGGATACAGCTCCGTGAGCCAGACGGAGGGAACGGCGATGCCGCAGCC
>JALNWL010000088.1 GCA_023230905.1 Syntrophales bacterium | reverse complement strand
TCCGCGGCCGAAGTGCCGGCGAGCGACCGTCCGGGGTGGGACGCCGAGGGCGCGGCGCCACCGGCCGGTATGCCAGGAAGGCCCCTGGATGTCCTGCTTCGGATCATCGACTCTCCCCTCCATCCCTACCTGCGTGAAGACCGGTATCCCGGCATTTCGGGCGGGGCGGCCGGGATGCTCGCGCCTTCCGGAAATTACGGATCCGATCTGATGGCCGAGGTTCTGCGGTACGGAAAGGCGGCCGGCCGGATTGCCGCGGAGGCGTCCTTCGACGTCATCCACGCCCATGACTGGATGACCGTTCCCGCCGCGCTCGAGGCCCGCCGGGTCAGCGGCCGGCCCTTCGTGTACCACGTCCATGCCACGGAAATCGATCGGAGCGGGAACAACGTCCATCCGGCGATCTTTGCCGTCGAGCGCCTCGGCATGAGCTTGGCCGATCGGGTCATCGCCGTCAGTCACTATACCCGTGGCCTGATCGTCCGTCACTACGGCATCCCCGCCGGCAGGGTCTCTGTCGTGCATAACGCCGTCTCCCGTCGGGAGGCGGCGCCAGCCTACCGTGCGTTCAAGCCTCCCGGGAAGAAATGGGTCCTTTTCATGGGCCGCATCACCTTCCAGAAAGGCCCGGACCATTTCGTGGCGGCGGCGGCCAAGGTCCTGAGCGTTCTGCCGGACGTCCGCTTCGTCATGGTCGGTGCGGGCGATCTGCTGCCGCAGACGATTGAACGGGTGGCCGAACTGGGCCTCGGGCGCCAGATCCACTTCACGGGCTTTCTTGACGGGGAGGAGGTCGAACGCATGTTCGCCCTGAGCGACCTCTACATCATGCCCAGCGTTTCC
This sequence comes from Syntrophales bacterium, assembly GCA_023230905.1. GTDB lineage: Bacteria > Desulfobacterota > Syntrophia > Syntrophales > UBA2251 > UBA2251. The sequence continues at coordinate 8,869 of JALNWL010000088.1, read as the reverse complement.
GAACCCTTCGGCATCACCCCGCTCGAGGCGATGCTGCATGACGTCCCGGTCATCATCTCGAAGCAGTCGGGCGTCGGGGAGGTGCTGCGGCACGTCCCGAAGGTGGATTTCTGGGACGTGGACGCCCTGGCCTGGACCATCGTCGCTATCCTGACACAGCCGGAGCTGGCCGAGGCGATCGTGGCCCGCTCGCGGGGGGAACTGGAGGCTCTCCGCTGGGAAACCGCGGCGCTCCGCGTCCTCGACGTTTATCGCGGGCTCCTCGGTCCGTGAACGGATAAACGCCATGCCCTCGGTCTGTCTCTACTTTCAAATCCACCAGCCCCGCCGTCTGAAGCGTTTCAGCGTCTTCGACATCGATGCCGCCGGCGCCCCGGCCTTCGCGCGCTACGAAGCCGAGGAGGAAAACCGCCGCATCCTGACCCGGGTGGTCGAAAAGTGTTACCGGCCCGCGACCCGGCTCCTCGGCAACCTCGTCGCGACCCACGCCGGGCGCTTCCGCTGTGCCTTTTCCATCACCGGGGTGACTCTGGACCGGCTCGCGATCGACCATCCGGACGTCCTGGACGCCTTCCGCGCGCTGGCCGCGTCGGGCTGCGTCGAATTTCTGAACGAAACCTATGAACACACCCTGGCCTTTCCGCGTGATCCGGAGGAATTCCGCACCCAGGTACGACGTCACCGGGAGCGGATCCGCGACGCGTTCGGTCGGGAGGCGGTCACCTTCCGGGGTACGGAGCTGATCTTCAGCAACGCCCTGGTCGAGCGCGTCGCGGAACTGGGCTACCGGGTCATGCTTGCCGAGGGGACGGAGCCGCTTCTGCGGGGGCGTTCCCCGAACCGGGTCTACGGGACGGCGGTCGATCCCCGGGTCAGGGTCCTGCTCCGGAACTACCGTCTCTCGGACGATATCGCCTTCCGGTTTTCCGACCGGGGTTGGACGGGTTTTCCCCTGACCGCGGCCAAGTTCGCCCATTGGATCCATGCCCTGGCCGACGACGCCCGGGTTGTCAACCTGTTCATGGATTACGAGACCTTCGGGGAGCATCAATGGGCCGAGACGGGGATCTTCCACTTCCTCGAGGCGTTGCCGGGAGAGATCCTCAAGCATCCGGCGTTTCGTTTCCAAACTCCGGCCGAGGCGGCGGAAGCCCATCCGATCGAAGGCATCCTCGATTGTCCCGGCATCGTCACTTGGGCGGATCGGGAAAGGGACTTGACGGCCTGGCAGGGCAATGCTATGCAGCAAGACGCCCTCCGTGCCCTCTATCGTCTGTCCGTTCAGGTGCAGCGTCGGAAGGACCCCGATCTCTTGAATACCTGGCGTCTTCTGCAGACGTCGGATCATTTTTACTACATGTGCACCAAATGGTCCGCCGACGGGGACGTCCACCGCTATTTCAATCCGTACGCATCACCCTACGATGCCTATGTCAACTTCATGAACGTCCTGGACGATTTTACGGAAAGGGTCACCGCCGCGAGGCCAGAGTTGGAGGAACCACGATGTTGAAGAACCGGGAAGGGTACCTGTTCGAGGTCAGCTGGGAAGTCTGCAACAAGGTCGGCGGCATCTATACGGTTATCATGAGCAAGGTCAATGAAGCGATCCGCACCTTCGGTCAGAACTACATCCTTTTCGGACCGGACCTGAAGACCAACCTGGAATTCGAAGAAACGGACGAGGAGTGCTGGAACCGGATCCGGGAAGCAACCGCCATCAAGGATATTCCCTGCCGCTTCGGCCGCTGGCAGATTCCCGGCCGCCCCAAGGTCATCCTTGTCAATTTCAGCAAGCGCTACAACAAGGACCAGCTCCTGTTCCGGATCTGGGAGGACTATGGCGTCGACTCCATCGCCGGCGGCTGGGACTACGTGGAACCGGTCATGTTCAGCTATGCCTGCGGCGAGGTGATCGAGACGATCTACAACCTTAAGTTGCGGACGGCCGGCCTGCCGGCCGTCGCCCAGTTCCACGAGTGGATGTGCGGCGCCGGGCTCTTGTGCCTGAAGAAGCAGGTCCCGGAGATCGGGACGGTCTTTACCACCCACGCCACCATGCTGGGGCGAACCCTCGCCGGTTCCGGGATGGACATCTACACCGACATGGACAGCATTTCCCCGCAGCGCGAAGCGACGAACCGCAACATCGCCGCCAAGTATTCCATGGAGGTGGCCTCGGCCAGGGAGGCGGACTGTTTCACCACGGTCAGCGACATCACCGCCTTGGAGGCCAAGAATTTCCTGGGGCGCGCTCCGGATCTGGTCACTCCCAACGGCCTAGACATGGGAAACATCCCCGATCTGACGAAGGACCGCGGCCCGGCCCTGAAGGCCCGCCAGAGGCTCCTGGCGGCCGCTTCCCGGTTTCTCGGCCGGGAAATGCCCGCCCGGACGAAGATTATGGTGATCTCAGGGCGTTACGAGTACCGCAACAAGGGGATCGACATCTTTCTCGGCGCCCTGGGACGCCTGGAAAAAGCCATGGGCGAAGGGACTTCCGTGTTGGCGTGTCTCTTCGTCATCGGCGGCCATACCGACCTGATCCCGGCCCTTCAGGGCGATGCGGTCCGGATCGATCCGGCCAATCCGCCGCTCGCAACCTACCGCCTCCATAACGAGGCCTCCGACCCGATTCTGGAGGCGTGCAATCGCGTCGGTCTGCGTAACACGGCACAGAACCGGGTCAACGTGATCTTCGTCCCCGCTTACCTGAACGGCCACGACGGTCTGATCAACCTGACGTATTACGAGGCCCTCTCAGGGTGCGACTTGGGGGTCTTCCCGTCCTACTACGAACCCTGGGGGTATACGCCCCTGGAGAGCGCGGCGTACAGCGTGCCGACGGTCACCACGGATCAAGCAGGATTCGGGTTGTGGGCGCAGAGCCGGATGGGTGAAAACAAGGGGGTTCTCCTAGTGAAACGCCGGGGGCAGTCCCAGGACGCCATCGAAGGCGAGCTCTACGAGGTATTCCGCCAGTGCCTGTCCTGGTCCGACGAGGAGGAACGGGAGCGGCGGCGGCAGGCCTATGACGTGGCCGGTCAGGCCAACTGGAGCGATTTCTACGCGCACTACCGCGCGGCCTACGGCAAGGCCCTGAATGTTGCCCGCGAAAGGGCGGTCAGGCTCACCTCCACGGAATACCGTCTGGAAACGAAGCACACCTTCGCCGGCGCCGCCTCCACTCAGCCCCACTTCCGGCAGTTCACCGCCGTCGCCAACCTTCCCCGCAAGATCGAGCGGTTGCGCGAGCTGGCCTATAACCTCTGGTGGACCTGGCACCCGCAGGCCCGCTTGCTGTTTTCCTCGCTGGATCCGAGAATCTGGGGGACGATGGGCAACAATCCCGTCCGCATGCTGGAGTCGGTCTCCACGGAACGCCTGATCGAGGCCGCGGAGAACGCAAGCTATATGAATCTTTACACCCAGATCCTCAAACAGTTCGACGGTTATCTGGACGACCGGCTCCCCGACAAGAATCTGGCGGCTTGCCCGGAGATCCGCTGGGCCTCTCCCGTCGCCTACTTCTCCACGGAATACGGCCTCCACGAATGCCTGCCGATCTACTCCGGAGGCCTGGGCACCCTGTCCGGCGACCACCTGAAAACGGCGAGCGACCTGAACATCCCGCTGGTCGGCGTCGGCCTGCTCTACAAGAAGGGCTTCTTTCACCAGAGCATCGACAAGGACGGCACCCAGATCGTCGACTATCCGGAAAACGACTTCTCCAACATGCCCGTCCAGATTGTCCAGGATGACCGGGGGCTCGAGGTCCGGATCGCTCTTGATCTGCCCGGCCGGGTCCTCTATGCCAATATCTGGGAAGTCAAGGTCGGCCGGGTCTCGCTTTACCTGCTCAGCACCGATACGCCCCGCAACACGCCCCAGGACCGGAGGATCACCGATTGCCTGTACTGTTCGGATCCGCGGACACGCATCGAACAGGAAATCCTCCTCGGGGTCGGCGGCGTGAAGCTCCTGAAGAAGTTGGGGATCGCCCCCCGCGTCTACCATATCAACGAAGGGCATTCCGCCTTCCTGATCTTCGAGCGCATCTCGGCGCTTATGACCGAGGAGGGTCTGACCTTCGACGAGGCGGCCGAGGTGGTGCGCGGCAGCACCGTCTTCACGACCCACACCCCCGTGGAGGCGGGCAACGAACGCTTCGATCACGATCTCACCGAGCACTACTTCGGCAGTTTCGTGAAGTGGAGCGGTATTTCCTGGTCCCGGTTCATGGAACTTGGCCGCAAGGAAAGCGGCGAGGACAAACCCTTTTACATGACGGTGCTCGCTCTCAAGTCCGCCCACCTGAGCAACGCCGTCAGCCGGATCCACGGCGAGGTCTCGCGGCGGATGTGGCGGGACGTCTGGAAGGGGTTCCACAGCTCCGACCTTCCCATCCGATCCGTGACGAACGGCGCCCACCTGATGTCCTACATCGCCCCGCGCATGAAGGAACTCCTAGACGTGTATCTCGGCCTCGACTGGGAGCGGGACCTGACGGATCCGGAGCGCTGGGCGAGGGTCCAGGACATCCCAGACGCCCTCCTCTGGCGCACCCGTTACGAACTCAAGCAGCAACTGATCAATTTCCTCCGGGATGACGTGGCCAGGCATGGGGCAAAATACGGCTATGCCAAGACCTGGCGGGAGGAGCTCTACGCCCGTATCAACCCGTCGGCACTCCTGATCGGCTTCTCACGTCGCTTCGCGCCCTACAAGCGGGCGAACCTCATCCTGTCGGATCTCGACCGCCTGGACCGGATTCTGAACCACCCCACCCGGCCGGTGGCCATCGTCTTTGCCGGCAAGGCCCACCCCAACGACAGCAGGGGCAGGGATCTCATCCAACAGGTCGTGGAAATCATGCGGGACGAGCGTTTCCGGGGGAAGATCTTCCTGCTCGAGAACTACGACATCCGCATCGCCCGGCGTCTCGTTCAGGGCGTCGATGTCTGGCTGAACACGCCACGCCGTCCCTATGAGGCCAGCGGGACGAGCGGCCAGAAGGTGGTGGTCAACGGCCTGCTCAACCTGAGCACATCCGACGGGTGGTGGCCGGAAGGGTTCGACGGAACGAACGGCTGGACGATCGGTCCGGTTGTGAAGGAACGGTCCGAAGACACCCCGAATGCCGACCTGGACGACGCCCAGGCCCTCTATGAACTCCTGGAGGACACCGTGGCGCCCCTGTTCTACGATCGAGACGTGTCCGGCGTTCCGGAGAAATGGGTCGGCATGATCAAGCGCTCCATGCGGACCCTGGCGCCGAGCTTCAACACGGAGCGGATGCTTCTGGAATACTTCCACGATCTGTACCTCCCCTCCGCGGAACGGAGCTGTGAACTCGTCGACGACCAGTACCGGTTGGCCCGTGAGCTGGCGGACTGGAAACGGAAGCTCCCCATGCGATTTTCTTCCCTGCGCCTGCTCGAGGTGACCGTGGAGGGGATCCATGGCGACGCCGTCATGGTGGATCAGCCGCTCAACGTGACGGCCAGCGTCGATCCGGGCAAACTGGATCCGGAGGAGATTCTCGTGGAGCTGATGATCGGTCGGAAGGACGGGGCGGATTTCGCCGGCCGGCCGGACTGCATGCCCCTGAAGATGGTCGGGTGCGCGGAAAACGGCGTTCTCACCTATGCCCTCGATTACCGGGTCCGGCAGAACGGCCCCCACCGCTACGGCGTCCGCGTCCTGCCGTTTCACCCCCGCCTGTCCTCCCTGCACGAGACGGGTCTGATCCTCTGGGGGTAGGGACGGAAGCCGGGTCCGCTCAGGACCAGCGGAAGGGCGACTCCCGGTCGAAGTCGGGGGTCAGTTCCCGGTCGTCCACGTCTTGGATGAAAAGATTGGAGAAGCCCCAATCCAGGGCCGCATCCACGACCCGGTCGTACTCGTCCCGGGTGATGCGCCGCCCCAGGTCGGGATGGTCCTTCACCGCCGGGACCGGCGTGTACTGGGACATCAGGCTTAAGGGGACGGCCGTCGAGACATTCTCGCGGATCAGCTTCAGAACCGCCAGGCTGTTGGCCACGTGACCCGGAAGGACCAGGTGGCGGACGATGATGCCCCGCGTGGCCACCCTCTCCCGAAGTTCCAGTGCATCGCCGACTTGGTGGACCATCTCCCTGAGCGAAGCGAGGGCGTGGGGAACATAGTCCGGCACGTTGCCCAGCCCGAGCGCCGTTTCCGCGAGGCCGTACTTGAAGTCGGGCAGGTAGATCTCCACGAAGCGATCCAGAAGCCGGATGACCTCGGGGTTTTCGTAACCGCCGCAGTTGTAGACGAACGGCAGGGCGAATCCCCGGCGCCGGGCCGCGAGGAGGGCTCCGGCGATCCGGGGGGCCTGCGGGGTCGGCGTGACGGCCTCGACGTTGTGGCACCCCCGCTTCTCGAGCGCCAGCGCGATCTCTGCCAGGCCCTCGTCGTCCGTGACCGTCCCCGCCGTCGACCGGCTGATCTGGTAGTTCTGGCAGTAGGGACAGCCCAGGTTGCATGAGGCCAGAAAAATCGTGCCGGCGCCTCGGCTGCCGGAAAGGGGAGGCTCCTCCCCGTGATGAACCAGGGTGCTGGCCACGACGGCGGAAGCGCCCAGTCCGCAGACGCCCCGCTCCCCGCTCGTCCGGTCCACGCGGCAGCGGTGCGGACAGAGTTCGCAGGACTCGAGCATGGCCTGCAACCGTGCGGCTTGCGTGAAAAGCGGATCTGCCATCGGGGTCTCTCTCCTTGTGGATGTCCACTCCCCGGGTGGGGGGGGGATGGCGCCAGGCGTCGGTCCGGGTCCGTCATCCCTGCCGCTACCAGGGAAAGATCCCTCCCAGGATGTATCCCGCGGCCAAGAGCGCCTGGGTCGCCAGCACGACCTGGACATTCTTCGTCATGACCGTCATGAAGACCTCCCGCTCGTCATACCGGAACGTCCCCCGGATCACCTGGATGGCGAGGGGCAGCGTCAGCAGCGCGAGCAGCGCGTAGACGGGCATGAACTGCCGCATCACTGCCCAGAGGATCCAGAGGTAGGTCAAGAGCAGGACCGCGGAAAAAAAGACGGCGGCGTTCCGCTTGCCGAGAACGATCGGCAGGGTTCTTCTCCGCACGGTCCAGTCCGCTTCAACGTCCGGAAATTCGTTGAGCAGGAGCAGATTGTGAACCAGGAAGAAAGACGGCATCGAAGCGATGAAGGCGCTGGCCGTGTAATCGCCGGTATGGACGAAATAGGCCCCCATCACTGGCAGGATGCCGAGTCCGAGGCCGGGGGACCATTCGGGGTAGCCCATCTTCAGGATGAGCGGGGTGTACAGGACGATCAGGCAGAGCGCCAGAACCAGAAGCGGCACCATTTTCCACCCCGCCGCCCACGTGAAGAAGAGGCCGATCGGGATGATGATGACGAGGCAGCCGATGCCGAGCCACAGGGCTTCCCGAATTGTCAACAGCCCCTGCGGGATGGCGCCGCTTCCCCCGCTGAAGGGGGTCCGGCGGGTCTTGAAGTCGAGACCGCTCCGGCAGTCGAAGTAATCGTTGAAGATGTTCACCGCCGCGTGGGCGACCACTAGGCCGAATGTCGCCAGGAGCGCGTATCCCGGGTGAAACGGCGATCCAAATCGTTTCGCTTCGTACCAGGCCACCGCGGCCCCCAGAATCCCCAGGATCAGCGCGAGGATCAGGAAGGGGACGCGGACGACCGTAATCACCCCCTTGAGTTTCATGAAATCTCCTTTCCGCGGCCCCGCGGGGCGCCGCTTGTCCGGGAGGGGCTCCTCTCGTTTCGCCGGCCCCGCGCCTTCGGTTCAGAAACGCTCCAGCAACCGGCGGATCCGGCCGCTCTCCACCAGTTCGAGGAACATCTCCCCCAGAGGCGCCGCCAACTCGGCGGAACGGTTCCAATAGCGGATCCGCTCCGCCGGTTCATTGATGAAGGTCAGGAAGTCGTCCCGGTCGGGCACCTTTCCGTAGGGAAGCCGCGCGAGGAAGGCCTCGGATGGAAACACCATCAGGACCCGCTCCAGGGCTTCCGGGGTGGGCTGACGGCGGGGAAGCTTCTTGTCGAGCCAGCCGGGGACGATGCGCTCCTGGTGATGGAAGAACAGGACGAGATCGTCCGGCCGCGACGAGTAATCATGGCTCAGGTGATAGTCGATCAGTCCCCCGTCGCGGTAAACCCCCCGGGGTGCGCCGAAGATGTCCCGGACGCCGGCGACGACCAGCGGAATCGCGCCGGAGGCCATCACCGCCTGTTTGAAATTGTTCGGAGAAAGACCAATGAAACGGCCCTGGAACTCCGGGTGCGTGCAGAAGGCGGGCGGGCGGGGTCCGTGGAAGAACACAACCCGCTCGGCGAAGCGGGCGAGATTCGTACGGCTGATCATGTTGCCGAGCAGGCACAGGGCCAGGCCCCCCTTCTGGATCCAGCCGATCTCGGAGGCCGCCAGGTGACGCGTGCGGGCCGTGAGGATGGCCAGGCGGTAGCGCTTGTGGTTCAGGGCGAAGGGCAGCGCGTCGTCCTCGATATAGGCGTTGATGACGTTCAGGAGCTTGTCGAGAATCGTATCCGGCGTGTCGCCCCGGGCATAAGTCACCCCTGTGTAGGCCTCCCGCAACGCCGCGTAGCTCTTCTCCGGTTCGGGCTGCAGCCAGGCGGCGAAGCGCCAGGCGCCCGCGGAGGAGCCGACGAGCCACACCGGCAGGGCGCGACCGAGCAGACCCTCCTTCATCAGCGTGAGATCGAACCCTTGGGCGACCAGCCAGCGTGGACCCGCCGCCGGCCCGAAATAGGTCGAGATGCGGTCCCAGACGCCGCCGCCGTCCATGAGCTGCTCATACGCCCTCGGTCCCGCCTTGATCCGCAGAAAATCCATCG
>JALNWL010000087.1 GCA_023230905.1 Syntrophales bacterium | reverse complement strand
GGGCACGACGAACGGGAGCAGACGCTGAACCAGCTCCTTGTGGAGATGGACGGATTCGAATCCAACGAAGGGGTCATCCTGGTGTCGGCGACAAACCGACCGGACGTCCTGGATCCGGCGCTGCTGAGACCGGGGCGCTTCGACCGGCAGGTCATGGTGCCACTCCCCGACGTCAGGGGCCGCGAGAAGATCCTCCAGGTGCATGCCAAGAAAACCATCCTAGACGAAGACGTGAACTTTGCCGTCATCGCACGGGGTACGCCCGGATTCTCCGGAGCCGATATCGAGAATCTCGTCAACGAGTCGGTGCTGTACGCCGCGCGCATGGGGAAGGAAAGGGTCGGCATGCGCGATTTCGAATTCGCCAAAGACAAGGTCCTCATGGGGGCGGAGCGCAAGAGCATGGTCATCAGCGACAGCGAGAAACGCAACACGGCCTACCATGAGGCCGGTCACACGCTGGTCGCCAAGCTGCTGCCCGGCACCGATCCCATCCACAAGGTTACCATCATCCCAAGAGGTCGGGCCCTCGGATTGACCCAGCAGCTTCCAATCGACGAAAAACACACCTATCCCCGGAAGTACCTCCTGAACAACATCGCGATCCTGCTTGGGGGTCGAGCCGCGGAGGCCCTGGTGCTGAATGATTTCACCACCGGCGCCGGAAACGACATCGAGCGTGCCACCCATCTCGCGAGGAAGATGGTCTGCGAATGGGGGATGAGTGAAGTGATGGGTCCATTGAGTTACGGCAAGAAGGAGGAACAGATCTTCCTCGGCCGTGAATTTGCTACACACAAGGATTACAGTGAACAGACCGCCGAGAAGATCGACCAGGAAATCACGCGAATCGTCTCCGACGCCTATGAAAAATCCAAAACGCTATTGATGGATCACATGGACATTCTCAACCGCATGGCCAGCGCTCTTCTGGAGAAAGAGGTTCTGAACGCGGAGGAGATCGATGCCCTCGTCTTTCCGCCCGACGCGGACGACACGGCCGGAGGAGCCGCCGCAATCCCTGCCTGAGCCCCGCCTATGGAACTGAAGCCAAACGGGAGATATTCCCCCCGTCTCATCCACGCCCCCACAGAACTCCAGGCCGGCAGGATTCTCGCGCGGATCGGCGTCGATCCGCACGGGATTCGTGCCATGCTTCCCAAAATGCGAAGCCTGCTGATCGCCCTTGACGATGTCGAGTGCCGCGTGGCGAACATCCTCAAGCAAGAAATGCTCGCCTCCGGCGGGGATGCCGCTGTACATCGCGAAAGTGTCGCCTGCACGAACCCGTCCACCGACGTGCTGATCATGGGAACGCCCAAGCAGATTCGCCGCCTGGCCGCAAAGCTCGCGGTTCAACCCTTTGGCCTTTCCGGACTCTCGCGGAGTCTGATCGAGATTCTCGAGAACTCGGAATGCACCGACTACCTCCTGCGGACAGGCCACAGGGAGATGACCGTCGGGAAAACGACCGCCGTCATGGGCATCATCAATGTCACTCCGGACTCCTTTTCGGACGGCGGGCAATTTCCCACGGTGGATGCGGCCGTTCAATACGGATACCGGATGGCCGAGGAGGGTGCGGACTTCATCGACGTCGGGGGCGAATCCAGCCGCCCGGGCGCGGATCCCGTTCCGGCCGACGTCGAACTGGCGCGCATCTTGCCGGTAATCGAGGCCCTCCATGCATGCGTGGAGGTTCCGGTGTCCGTCGACACCACCAAGGCGGAAATCGCCCGTCATGCTCTCGCGGCCGGAGCGGAGATCGTCAACGACATAAGCGCGATGACCTACGATCCGGCGATGCCGGCAGTCGTTGCGGAATCGGGTGCGGCGGTGGTCCTCATGCATATGCGGGGTCTCCCCAAGACCATGCAGGCAGCCCTCTCCGAGTACCGCTCCCTGCCCGGCGACATCGTCCTCTACCTGAAGGAACGCCTTGAAGCCGCGCAGACTTCCGGGATCGGCTTCGATCGGATCATCGTCGACCCCGGCTTCGGCTTTGGAAAGTCCCTGGGGGACAACCTTGCACTTTTGAACGGGCTGGCGGAGCTGCGCATGCTCGGCCGGCCGATCCTGGCAGGAGTCTCGAGGAAATCGTTCGTCCGACAGATCACCGGGGAGACGCTGTCGGCTTCCTCCGAAGGAACCGCTGCGGCGATCGCGGCGGCCGCGATGAACGGTGCCGCGATCGTGCGCGTCCACAACGTTCCGGCGGCCAGGAAGGTCGTGTCGATGATCGACGCACTGAAGGAGGCGCGGACATGATCGCCGGGATCGGGATCGACCTTGTCGAGATTGCCAGGATCGAGCGCATCGCCACACGGTGGGGGGACGCGTTTCACAGACGGGTGTTCACCCTTCGTGAGATTGACGCCTGTTCGGAACGCGCCCGGCCTGCAATCCATTTCGCAGCCAGATTCGCGGTCAAGGAGGCCCTCTTGAAGTCCTTGGGACTCGGTCTGGGCATGGGCGTGCGCCTGCACGAGATCGAAACGGTCAATGAAAGGGACGGGCGCCCTACGCTCCTCCTGCATGCAAATGCGTTGTGGATTCTCGAAAGGCGCGGAATCGGGCGAACCCATCTCACGATCACGCACACGAAGGACCATGCCATGGCGGTCGTCGTTCTCGAAGCCGACGGTCGTCGCCCGCGTGGACCAGAATTGGATGCCGACCCCTATGAATGAACGGCTCGATGTGGTGTGCCCAAGCCCGGAGGAGACACGTCGCCTGGGTGAGGCGATCGGCCGGACGCTGACCGCCGGATCGATCGTGGCCCTGAGTGGCGACCTGGGCGCCGGCAAGACAACGTTGGCACAGGGAATTGCGCGCGGTCTCGACATCCCGGAAACCTTTGCGATCACAAGTCCGACCTTCACCCTTGTCAACGAATATCCCGGACGATTGACGCTCTACCACGTCGACCTTTATCGTCTGGGCGGAGCCGCAGATCTGGAGACCCTTGGTTACGAGGAGTTCTTTTTCGCCGACGGGGTTACGGTCGTCGAATGGGCCGAGAAGATCTCCGATATCCTCGACGAGGGTTGTATTTTTATTGAATTGCGCTATATTGATGCGGGCCGACGACACATCGGTCTTCGGGCGGCGGCGGCGATTGTTCGCAGAGTCGATGATATCTGGAAAGGGGGCACAAAGTAGGTAAATGTCTTTGATTGTTCAAAAATATGGCGGCACATCCGTAGCCGACATCGAAAAAATCCGTAACGTTGCCCGTCGGGCCGTCCGGGTCCGGGAGATGGGGAATCAGGTGGTCGTCGTCCTGTCGGCCATGGCCGGAGAAACGGACAGGCTGATCCGACTGGCGCAGTCGGCCTGCCCAAATCCTCCGAGTCGGGAGTACGACGCCCTCATTGCAACGGGCGAGCAGGTCTCGGTCACCCTACTGTCCATGATTCTGAACGAGATGAACCATCCGGCGAAATCCTTCCTCGGGTTCCAGGTGAGGATTCGTACCGACTCAGCACACGCGAAGGCAAGAATCCTCGATGTGGAGACGGCAGGAATCGCGCAGGCCCTGCGTGACGGGATTATCTGCGTGGTGGCGGGATTCCAGGGCGTCGATGAGAGAGGCGATATCACGACCTTGGGGCGCGGAGGGTCCGATACAAGCGCCGTGGCACTGGCGGCCGCCCTGAAGGCGGACGTCTGCGACATTTATACAGACGTCGACGGCGTCTACACGACCGACCCGAATCTCTGTTCGAAGGCGCGGCGGATCGACCGCATCTCCTACGATGAGATGCTCGAAATGGCCCGCACGGGGGCCAAGGTCCTGCAGCCGAGATCTGTCGAGTTGGCAAAAAAACATGGCGTTCCCATCTGTGTCAAATGCTCGTTTTCCGACGAGGGGGGAACCTTAGTGACCAAGGAGGACAAAGACATGGAAAAGGAAGTGGTTTCCGGTGTGACCTACGATCGCGATCAGGCCAAGCTGACCGTGGTCCATGTGCCGGACCGACCGGGAATCGCCGGGAAGATTTTCACACCCCTGTCCGCGCAGAATATCGTGGTGGACATGATTATTCAGAATGCCAGTCTGGAAGGGTTTACCGATCTGACGTTCACGGTCTCGAAAAAGGACAGCCGGGAGGCCTACCGGTTGCTTCAGGACGTCTGCCGGGAGATCGGCGCCGCCAACGTTGATCTGGACGACAATGTCGCCAAGGTCTCCATCATCGGTGTCGGCATGGTCAGCCACTCCGGCGTCGCCTCGCGGATGTTCACGGCACTGGCGCAGGAGGGCATCAATATCCTCATGATCAGCACCTCCGAGATCAAGATCTCCTGCGTCGTTCAGGCTAAATATACCGAATTGGCCGTGATGGTTCTCCACGACACCTTTGACCTGGAACAGAAAAGGAATTAGGTTCAGCCATGCTGACCGGCCGGCAACAGACGGGTGGAATCACCCTCCTCGTTGTCTGTCTCCTGTCGATCCTAGGGGCGGTGGCGTTGACTTCAGGGGAAAAGAAGACAGCCGATCCCAGCCCTGAAACGCGTTCGTCTTCCCTCGAGATCCGTCTCGCGGGGGATGCCCGTCGTCACGGCGTCTACTTTGTTCCTGCTGGATCCACCGCCTTCGACGTCCTGAAGCGGAGTGGTGAGTGGGACAACGACCCGCACAGGATATCCCTCCCGGCGGGGCTCCTCCGGCCCCTCAACCGCGGCGATCTCGTCCAAGTCGTCACCGCACCTGACGGAAAACGTTGGATTCGGTTGAGTCAAATGCCCGCGGCAGAGCGCATGACCCTCGGCATCCCGCTCGATGTCAACACGGCCTCCGTGGAGGAGTTGACGCTCGTTCCGGGAATCGGTCCGAAAACCGCGTTCCTGATCGTTCGAGAACGCGACCGGCGGAAAGTATTTCACGCCCTTGAAGAGTTGGCCGCCGTTCCGGGAATCAAGGGCAAGCGACTGGAAGGACTGCGGCCCTACCTGACGGCCGATTGAGTTCTTGCCCACCAGGCGGGTTTCAGTTGATCTGACGATATTGGCGGTAGAAATCGAGAACGCGCCGGACGTAGGTCTGGGTTTCTGGATAGGGGGGGATGGTGTTTTGATAGCGGCTGACAGCCCCTTCTCCGGCGTTGTAGGCCGCCACGGCCAGAGGCAGATTTCCGTTGAAGAGGTTGAGCAGGTAACGGAGGTAGCGAACGCCACCCTCGATGTTGTTCTCCGGATGAAACGAATCGGCCACATTGAGGGATGAAGCCGTCTTCGGCATCAGTTGCATGAGCCCGCGGGCGCCGACGGGGGAAACGGCCCGGTGGTTGAAGTTGGATTCCGCCTTGATGACGGCCTTGATCAGGGCCGGATCGACGCGGTATTTTTCCGACGCCCGATCGATGATGTGGTCGTATTTCTTGATGTCCGTTCCCGGTCGGAAGAGCACACGCTTTTCCCGGATGAGCAATTCGTAACGGACACGGTCGTCGGTAGGCACGTTGGTGAGATGAATCACCCCGTCCGGGTCGACGTACTTGTAGATATCCGCAACGGCTGGGGATCCGGCCGAGAGACAGGCGGCGAGCATGGCGGCTCCGATCCATCGCCAAGGGGTGTCGTTTCGTTTCAAATTCAATAGCCCCGTGATCTCATAGGGTTCATGGGTATGACTGAGTCCGACCTTTACAGGACAATCCCCCTTTTTTCAAGAATTATGTGCCGCGATTGTCCTTGACACCAACCCCTGATGGTGATAGGAATCACGCCGTTTCGCGAAAACGGGACAAGTCGGGGCGTGGCGCAGTCTGGTAGCGTATCTGAATGGGGTTCAGAGGGTCGGAGGTTCAAATCCTCTCGCCCCGACCATTAAAACCGCCGTAGGGCGGTTTTTTTGTGGAGGTTCCGGTCGCGGGACACGGAACAATAACGTTGACAATCGCCGGAGGGAATGCATATATAAAGCGGTATCCCGGCGAGAGTGGCGGAACTGGCAGACGCACTGGACTTAGGATCCAGCCCGCATTGCGGATAGGGGTTCAAGTCCCCTCTCTCGCACCAGTCAACATCACGGGCGCGGAGAACCTTTTAGCTCTATAAGGAGTCGAACAGTCGTGGAAGAACAGATACTGGATGTAAAAGTCGAGGAAATCACCCCTGTCAAGAAGAAGTTTTCGTTTGTCATCCCCTGGGAGAATGTCAAGAAGGAGTTGGATCAGGTCTACCGTGACGTCGGAAAGAAGGCCAAGATCAAGGGGTTCCGCCCCGGAAAAGTGCCACTGCCGGTGCTCCAGACCCATTACAAGGAATACGCCGAAGGAGAAACGGTACAGAATCTGGTCAATCGCCACTATCGAGAAGCCATCGAGCGCGAGCGCTTGACGCCGGTCAGCCAGCCGGAGGTCGACCCCAAATCCATCGAGCCGGAACAGGCGCTCCTCTTCACAGCCACGGTCGAAGTCGAACCGGTGGTCGAGCCGAAGAACTATGCGGGGCTTGAACTCGAAAAGATCCAGACGGACGTCACCGATGCGGACCTGGAGGCTCGTCTGCTTCAGATCCGGGAGATGTACGGCACCCTCGAAGAAATCTCTGACGATCGGGAACTCCAGGAAAAACATTTCGCAACGATCGATTTCTCCGGCACCATCGATGGTCAGGCCCTCGATGAACTCAAGTCCGAAAACTATTTTCTGGAGGTCGGGTCCCATACCTTCATCCCCGGATTCGAGGAGCAGCTCGTCGGGATGAAGAAGGGCGAAACCCGGGACATTCAGGTTAAGTTTCCGGATGACTATGGCCAGGCGCAGCTTGCGGGCAAGGATGTCCGGTTCAGCGTCAGTCTCAAGGGGATTCGGGAAAAGAAACTCCCGCCCCTCGATGAGGAATTCGTCAAGAACTTTGAACAGTACGACTCCCTCGAAGCCTTGATGGCGGATGTCCGGTCCTCTCTGGAAGGGGATCAGAAGGGACGGGACGAGGCGGCGTTCCAGGAGGTGATGGTGGATGCCCTGCTGAAGGAGAATCCGTTCGAAGTGCCGATGTCCCTTGTAGAGCGTCAGACGTTCTACCTGATGACGGATATGCAGCGCCGGATGACGTGGGCTGGCATGGACAAGCAGCAGGCGGCGGAACTGAGCTTCGGCATGCATGAAAAACTGAAGGAGCAGGCGGGAAAAATCGTCAAGACCATGTTTCTCATGCGGGCCATCGCGGACAGGGAGGGGTTGACCGTCACCGAAGAGGATCTCGATGCCCAGCTTCACGAAATGGCCGCCAAATTGGGAAAGGACATCCCGGACCTGCGGTCGAAACTGGCAGAAGAGGGCAGTCTGGAACAGGTGCGCATGGACCTGCTCCAGCGCAAAACATTCCGGTTCGTCGAGGAAAAGGCGACGGTGACGATCCGGAATGCCGCCGCGTCGGAAGGGGAGGACCGATAAATGCCGCTTATTCCCATGGTCATCGAACAGGACGGGCGCGGGGAGAGGGCGTTCGACATCTATTCGCGCCTGCTTAAAGACCGTATCATTTTTCTGGGAACAGCGATCGACGACGACGTCGCCAATCTGATCATCGCTCAGCTCCTGTATCTTGAATCAGAAGATCCGGACAAGGAAATCTACTTTTACCTGAATTCCCCCGGGGGCCATGTCAGTTCCGGACTTGCCATCTACGATACGATGCAGTACATCAAGCCATCCGTGTGCACCGTCTGCATGGGGCAGGCGGCCAGCATGGCCGCACTGTTGCTGGCGGCCGGACAGAAGGGCAAACGATACGCCCTGCCGCATACCCGGATCTTGATTCACCAGCCGCTCGGCGGCTTCCAGGGCCAGGCCACGGACATCGATATCCAGGCCCGAGAAATCCTGCGTCTGAAGGAGGAACTCAACATAATCCTCTCTTCCCTCACCGGACAGGAGTTGAGCAAGATCATGACGGATACGGAGCGGGACTATTTCATGACGCCGGAACAGGCCAAACAGTACGGCATCATCGACGAGATCATCGCCAAAAGGGCTTAGCCCGATAGGAACCGTGAGGTTGGATCCATGACGAAAAAGGGACGAACACAGCAGGAGGGACAGGGCATGCTGTACTGTTCGTTTTGCGGAAAGAATCAGAACGAGGTCAAAAAGCTGGTCGCGGGCCCGTCGGCGTATATCTGCGATGAATGCATCGAGCTGTGCAAGTGCATCGTGGATGAAGACGCGTCCCCGTCGGTCGTGGATCAGGCCGGTCAGAGAATTCCCGAGCCCGCGGACATCAAGCGATTTCTGGATCAGTACGTCATCGGACAGGATCGCACGAAGAAGGTCCTCTCCGTCGCCGTCTACAACCATTACCGGCGGCTGTTCACCGATGTGGACATGGAGGGGGTGGAGATCGAAAAGAGCAATGTTCTGCTCATCGGCCCGACGGGGTCCGGAAAGACCCTGCTCGCCAAAACGCTTGCCAGAATGTTGAACGTCCCCTTCACCATCGCCGATGCGACGACGTTGACCGAGGCCGGATACGTCGGCGAGGACGTCGAAAACATCATTCTGAGCCTCCTGCAGAACTCGGATTACGATGTGGCGCGCGCGTCGAAAGGGATCGTCTACATCGACGAGATCGACAAGATCGCCAAGAAGACCGGAAATCCTTCCATCACGCGCGATGTTTCGGGTGAAGGCGTGCAACAGGCCCTCCTGAAAATCATCGAAGGGACCATGGCCAACATCCCGCCGAAGGGCGGCCGCAAGCATCCTCAGCAGGAATTCATCCAGGTCGATACCAGCAATATCCTCTTTATCTGCGGAGGTGCCTTCAACAGCCTCGAAAATATCATCGCCAAGCGTACCGGCGTAAACACCCTGGGGTTCGGGGCGGATATACGGAGCAAGAAATCTCAGAGTATCGGCGAACTGCTGACAGTCGTCCAACCCGAGGATCTGCTGAAGTACGGCCTGATTCCGGAATTCATCGGACGACTTCCGGTCGTGGCGACACTCAACGAACTGATGGAGGAGGATCTGGTCCGGATCCTGGTCGAACCGAAAGACGCGATTATCCGTCAGTACCAGAAGATGTTCGAGATGGAAAAGGTCAAACTCAAGTTCACCGATGGGGCGCTGCGTGCGATCGCCAACCTTTCGGCCGGCCGGAAATCAGGCGCACGGGGATTGCGGGCCGTCATCGAAAACACGATGCTGGACATCATGTACGACATACCCTCCCGGTTGGATGTCCGTGAATGTGTGATTAACGAGGATGTGGTGCTGAGCGGTGCTCAGCCCATCCTGTTATTTGAAAACAAATCGGAATCCGCCTGAACGCCGATCCGATTCCGAACGGATAAAGATACGCACATGAGTGATACCATGAAACATCGGGAAGACAGTTCCCTGTTGAAGGTTCCCCTCCTTCCCCTGCGGGACGTGGTCGTTTTCCCCCATATGATCGTTCCGCTCTTCGTAGGGCGCGAAAAGTCGATCGCTGCCCTGGAGTCCGCCATGAAGTTCGAGAAGGGGATCTTCATGGTGGCCCAGAAGACCGCCCAAAAGGATGATCCGACCGTGGATGATATCTACACCACCGGTACCATCGGGATCATCATCCAGCTGCTGCGGCTTCCTGACGGCACCGTCAAGGTCCTGGTGGAAGGAAAGCAGCGCGGTATCATACGACGATATGTTTCAACGGAAGAGTTCTTTTCTGCCGAGGTGGAGGAGGTTATCGAGAGCGCGGACGAAGATCCGGT
>JALNWL010000086.1 GCA_023230905.1 Syntrophales bacterium | reverse complement strand
TGACAATGGGGGCGTCCCAGTTTTCCGACAGCAGCCGGACAGCCCGGTAATCCTCGTTTTCCATATCCTTAGCACCTTCATGTTCTGCGGCAGTCGATGGCTGAAGGCATGCGAGGCTGTGATGCTCTAGGATGAATCGATTAATATATTCCTCTGAGATGGCTGCTTTAAAGAGATTCTTATAAATGTGAGCCGTTTGCTCAATGATGCTTAAATAGGGAATAACCATGATAATCCGGCGCAGATCGTGCTTTAAGGCGTGTTGGAGGGCGAAGGCCAACATGCTCAAGGTCTTACCTGCTCCAGTGGGGGCAGTTAACGTAAATGTGCCCTGATTGCTATTCCCTGCATCCAGACATGACTGGAAAAGATCGACTCGGATCGAATTGACAATAGGGGCCGATGTTGACGTTGCGGCCAATTCTTCAACATGGGAAACAAGTATGGAGAGAAGTTTGGCGGCATCCAACTTCATGCCCTCTTCTCTGCATGTCATATGTTCATCTGGATCAGCTTTAAAATGAGCTTCCGTGGCTATATAGTCGGCGTCCACCAAGGCGGAGTACAGCATGCGAATATCCAGCATAGCGGCAGCGGCAGGCGACTGTAAACCTTCATATAAACTTTTGAATGATGATACTTCCGGCAGATCAATGCCGTCGTTCGAGAGCCGGTGTAACAGTTCGTCGATGTCAGGTTCCGAAAGTTTAAGATTCAAGGGGTGCTGCTCCCGCAGTTTAGTAGGATTGATGTTTCTCAAATCGTCTGCACTCGCCACTTGGAGGCCGATATGATGTCCTTGAATAGCTAGTGCCGCAGCAAGGCCTGCACCTTTGTAATTCGTCAATGCCACCCATGCCCCTGCCGACCAATGATCAATGCCTGATTCTTCATGTGCAAGCCTCTTTTGAAAAAGACCACCGTATTTTCCAAGATCGTGAAGGAGGCCGGTCATCGTAGCCTCAGCGATAGCGTCGAAGAAACTTGCGTTCAGGGCTGCACGGTAGGCAACGCTGGTGAGATGGTCAAATAGAGGTTCCTTGCGACCATTTTGATTTTTGGAATGGGAGAAATATTCATTATCACTCATATTTCTCTATACCTCCTGCCACAGGCTGACCTGCACCCGCTCCCAGGATTCGGCTTTCGGATCGATTCCTGCAATTTCGGCGGATAGGCGCACGTCCTGGTCTGCGACGAGTGCTGGGGAATAATTGCAGGTGCGGGGCACATAACCGATCTGACGCCCTCCTTTTGTGAAGATCGCGATGGCCAAGGGATCGTGCGGGTTGTCGGGTTCACGCCGCAAAACCAATGTCTCGCTTTCTTTGAGCGTCCCGAATATGTCCGGTTTCATGCCCTCGTGATATTGAAAACCGGCGATGAAGAACTCGGCAAGCAGAATCCGCCGCGGTTTTTCAGGTGAATCGGATGCTGGGCCATCTTCCCTACTCGCCCGGGGTGAAGAACCCCACAGAAAAGCGTTTGACCGGTCCGTTGTGTCTGCCGTCCGGTGTTGTCTGGACGCCCGTTCGACGGTGCGGCTGCGCGGCGCGCGCGCGAAAACGGGCGGGGCTTCCCGCCTGCCGATCGATCGTTTCTTGAATCAGGGAAATGGATGAAGCGCCCCACGGGGGGACGCCCCTTCATAGGCACCGATTTTCGGGATTGTCAAATAAGAATTTCATGGGAGTTGAAAATATATGCCCGCGGAGGGGCAAGCCGCGTTTCCGGCCATCCTTCGCAACAGGCATAGTGTCTGATTCAGGGATTCGGCGCGTGCGCGGAGGCCCGCCGCTCCAGGAGCATCTCGATGAAGGCGTCGATTCGGGTCTGGAAGGGGGCGAAGGCGAACTTGTCGCCGTCCATGTGGTCGCCGTCGAACAGGACCGCCGGGACGCCGAGCTCGTCGTTGAGCATCCGCTGGATATCGAGCTGCCCCATCGAGATCGGCTTGCAGCTCCGGTTGGAGTGGAGGATCGCCCCGTCGATCCTGTACTCCCGGATCGCCTTGCGGATCAGCTCCAGGCGCTTTTCGAGCGAGACGCAGGAGACGAGCGGGTAGGAGACGAGCGACTTGTAGGCGATGCTCTCCAGGGGCTTTGCCGGGTCCATCCGCAGGGTCCAGGCGGAGGTGTAGGTCTCGGCGACCACGACGGCGTTCCACTTTTCGAAGTAATTGAAGAGCTTCATGTTGTACCAGAGCGGGATGTTGTCCCAGAACAGGCGCAGCCGCTCGTCCGGGACGACGCCCACGCCCCGGGCGACCCGCTCCTTCACCTCCGCCAGGACGTCCCGGAGGAAGTCCACGGCGATGGGCGTCCCGTGGCGGGTGACCATGACGAACATGATCCCGATCTCCGCGGCGGAGAAGGGGGCGGGGACGGCGGCGCGCAGGGCCATGATCTCGTCCCAGAGGCGGCAGGCCTCGTCCGTCCAGGCGACGGCCTGGCTCAGGCGGTCCAAGTCGAGGCGGCGGCCGGTCAAGTCCTCGAGAAAGGCGATCAGACGCTTGATCTGGGCGACGCCGTAACGGAGGTGGTGCTCGCCGATGTCCTCCATCGCCACCTGGGGCAGGTCCGCCCGGATGACGGGGCAGTCGAAGTGGTCGCACAGGACCTGGAAGGTCTTCATCGTGGGGATGCAGCCGGCCCCGAAGGAGATGAGGAAGTCCGGCTTCGGCAGGCCGCCCAGGGGCTGGTCCGGCGCGTCGATGCCGTCGAGGGCGTAGCCCACGTTGTTGCGGAAGTACCCGCAGAGGTCGTCCGCGTAGCCGTGCCCGGCGCAGGCGGCGAAATTCTGACGGTTCGTGCCGATGGCGGCGCAGACGGGGGCCCAGTTCTCCGGGAAGATGGGGTGGATGTCCATCGCGTAGAAGAGCTCGATCAGCCCGTTCATGGGCGGAATCCAGCCCACGGGGCGGCCCTCGGCCTTTGCCCGGTGGCCGTCGGTGTAGAATTCGGCGATGATCTCGCGGAGCGCGGTGTTGGCCTTGAGCCGCTTCGTCGTCTTCTGTGCGTCCATCGGTTCCCCCATCTGTCTCCCGCCGCGAATGCGGGCCGCCGCCCCGTCTGTTTTAGACCTCTGGCCCCCGGCCGTTCGCTTTCTCCCCGCCGCTTGCGCCCCTTCCGTCTTTGACCGTCGACCTCCGGCCGATCGCCTTTTCCCCGGCGTCAGCCGCCTGTCGCCTGTTGTCTAAGGCCTGTTTTTCCCGATCATCTCGAAGAATCCCTCCAGGCGCGTCCGGATCTGTCCGGTCAGGCCTTCTCCCTCCAGTTCGACCTGCAGGGACGGGATCCCGCGTTCCTCCAGGACCGTCTTGAGGAAGGGGTGGTCGGCCAGGTGGGGGTCGCAGAACTTCTGGTGGATGAAGACGACCGCCTCCACGCGGAAGGCCTCGATCTGTTCGCGGAAGTAGGCGCGTCGCGCCGGAAAGTCGGCACGGGCGCTGCACGGCGGGCGGGCGAGGTGATGCCGGGCCAGGGCCGTCAGGGGATCGCCCTCCGGCGCAGCCTCGCCCAGGAGCGTCCGGTAGCCGATGCAGGTGTCGTCCAAGACGATGTTCCCGCCCAGGGCGGCAATCTCGGTGAAGAGGGCCTCGTCGGCGCAGAGGCTCCCGGAGATCATCAGGCGCGTCGTCCCGGCGTCGCCGGCAACCGCCGGTCCGTCCGCGGCGGCGTCGAAGGCCGTGAGCCACGGCAGGACGGTCTCGACGGGGAACACCTGCAGGGCCAGGCTCAGGCGGTAGAGGTCCGCGTAGGACGGGCCGCCGTCCTGCCGCTTGTGCGCATAGGCCCGGCGCAGGAGCGCCCGGGCCTCCCGGTACAGGCCGATCGCCGCGCGCAGGCGCTCCGGCTCGTACGCCCTGTCCGTCAGGGTTTCCAGGGCCGCGATCAGCCGCCGGAACTCCACCTGCGCGTAGGCGAGCGCCTCCGGCGTGTCCATGTAGGGCAGGCTGAGCTGAAAGGCGAATTTTGGGTGCAGATTGCGCCGCCAGATGTTGAAGAGGCCGCAGGCGGCGTCGCAGGAGTAGGCGTGGACGAGGCCGTCCAGGAAGTCGTAGCGGCCGGCCAGGCCCATCGCCATGATCTGACGGACGGGTGGGCAGATGAACGATTGCAGCAGCGGGTCCGCGCCGCCGGGGTCGGCGCCCGCCCCCCACAGCCGGACGGGGACGATGTCGAAGGCGTGGAAGATCTCGACCGGCGTGTGGGCGCACAGGGTGCCGAGCAGGGTCCGCCGGGAACGCGCCTTTTCCGCCTTCAGGAGGTCCGGATGGTTCGCCACGGCGTCGCGCCATGCCACACCGTCCCACGCGGTTTCACGTCTCCGACGACATCCCGCCACCGCCTGTTCCTCCCGAATTGTGGTTGACAAACCCCCCGCGGTCACGTTACGAATGGACCACATAAGTGCTCGTTTCCGGTCATCTTCGCCCCGACGCGATCTTGGCGGGCGGCGGTCGGGACCGATCCGGTGATGGAACGGGGATTGCGCGTTCTCAGGGACCGGCCGCTTGACGTTCATTCCGGACGCGAACCCCCGAGGGGTCCGTTTATAGCAAAGAACACCTCAAACTCATAGAAGAATCTGCCATGGCCGCCAGTCTGCTCGACCGGCTTTACGCGAGCCAATCCAACAAACGCCTCTTCTTCCGCGACGGCTGGGGTGACCTGCCGAGGCTCGAGCGGCTGGCCCGGGAGGGCCTCGTCCAAACGCCGGCGCCGGCGATTCGCATCGACTGGGAGCCGCCCCGGGACACGCCGGGGGCCGTCCTCCAGGCCGGGTCCTTTGCCAGTCCTTTTTCCGGCGAGGGCCTCCCGAAGGCCAGCCGGACGGCGTATGTGGAACGGATCCTGCCCCGTGACGCGGACGCCCGGACCCCGGTCTGCGTGCATTTTGCGGCCACGGGGGACGAGGGCTTCGACCGGCGGCGGCGGGCCCTGGCCCTGCCTCTCGTCCGGGAGGGCATCGGTTCGCTCCTCCTCGAAAATCCCTTCTACGGCCGGCGGCGCCCGCCGGACCAGCACGGCAAGATGCTCAACCGCTTCAGCGACCTGTGGGCGATGGGGGGCGCCACCGTTCTGGAGGGGCGGGCCCTGGTCCACTGGCTCGCCGAGGCGGGCTGCGAGCGGATCGGGGTGTCCGGCGTCAGCATGGGGGGCGGAATGGCCGCCCAGGTCGGCGTTCTCGCCGAACGGCCCGTGGCGATCGCCTCCTTCATCACCCCCAACTCGGCGAGCGCGGTCTTTACGGAGGGCGTACTCAAGCACTATCTCGCCTGGGACGTCCTCAACCGCCAGTTGGACGGAAAGGGGGCGGCCGTTGAATTCATGCGGACGCTCCTGGACCTGTCGGACCTGCGCCGCCTGCCCCCGCCGGCCCGCCCGGACGCGGCTTATCTCGTGGCCGCCAAGCGGGACGCCTACATCCCCCCGGCGGCGGCTGAGCGCCTGCACGCCCACTGGCCGGGGAGCCATCTCCAGTGGCTGAACACGGGGCACATCGGGGCCTTTCTCTTCCACCGGCGGACCTTCCTCGCCGCCATCCGGAGCGCCTTCGATCAATTGTGACCGCCTTCGGGATTCCTCCGGCCTTGATGTACGCCGAATGGGCAACGGCGATGGGGGCCTTCCGGGGGAAACGAGGTTGAGAACCGATCATATGACGTTCCACGCCGAACGGAAAACGGCGATGGATGCCTTCCGGCGAGTGCGGGGGAAGACGCCGGGGCGGCGTCAGGGAGGGCAGGGGCGAAGCGACGCGATTCATGGGAAGGGGAAAAGGGATGTTCAAACAGTATTGCGCAAGATGGGCCAGCGTCCTGTGCGCCGTCGTCCTCGCCGGCTGTTCCCTGTCGAAGGACATCCAACTGGCCAGCTATGCCCAGAAACAGCAGATCCATGAGATCATCCGGATGCTCCAGCCCAGTCTCGATGCGGGCGAGACGGTTCCTTCCGCCCAGCTCTATTTTCTGGCCGCCTCTTACGTCGGGATTCGCGATTATGCAAAGGCGCTCGCCGTCACGGATCTGCTGCAGAAGCAAATCGACGCGGGTGACCGGACGCTGGTCGGCACCGACCTGGCCGTCTATCCGCAAATCCTGCGGGGGCAGGTCTACCTGGATCAGGGCGAGCCCCGTAAGGCCATCGAAGAGGGCCGCCTCGCTTACAAGCTGCTGCATGAGGGCGGACGCGACCAGGGGGGATTCTATACATCCCAGCTCATCAACACCTACGACATCCTGGGGGTCGCCTACGCCCTGGCCGGCGATGGCGTCCAGGCACGGAAGATCGTTCAATCCCTGCAGGGCGTGACCATCACGGTCATGAACGGGCCGGAAAAATACGGCGCCCTGGCGCGAATCCACATGGCGCTCAGGGAATACGATTCCGCGCTGGCCGCGATCCGGCATCCCGATGCGAAAGTGACGGGCGCCATCACGGCCTTCTACGACCAGACCTTCCAGGAGATCCCCAACCTCTTCATTCTGTCGAAAAGCCTTTACGAGACCGGAAGCGTCCAGGAGGCAAGGGAGGGATACGATCGGCTCCTGGGACACCCCCAGATCGAACAGATCGGCGGCATCTACTGGATCGTCCTCCTGGACCGGGCCAAGATCGCCTTGGCCGAAGGCCGGAAAAGCGAGGCGGAGGCCCTGCTCAAAAAGGCCGTTGACGTCATCGAGAGGCAGCGCGCGTCGATCCATTCCGAGGCCGGACGCATCGGCTTCGTCGGCGACAAGCAGGAGGTCTACGCGCAACTGACGGCCCTGCTTCTCGCGGATGGCCGTTATGCGGAAGCCTTTGCCTGCGTGGAGCGCGCCAAGGCCCGCGCCCTGGTGGACCTGCTGGCTTCGCAAAAAAACATCCCTTCGCACGGCGGACGGGTGGAGCAGGTCCGGACGACGCTGGCCGAACTGGACAAGGCGGAAAACGACCTCACCGTCGTCGCTCAGGGTCAGGATGTGGCGGACCGGAGCAAAACCCGTTCGGTCGTCCTGGCGCTGAGAAAGGACCTGCAGGAAAAGGCGCCGGAACTGGCGGCGCTCGTTTCCGTGACGATTCCGTCCACCGCCGACATCCAAAACAGGCTGAAGGATGACGAGACCCTGCTCGAATACTATTCCACGGGCCGGGACTGGTATGCCTTCATTTTGACGGGCCGGACGATCGGGGCGCAGAAGCTCCCGGCCGAGAACCTGGAAGGGACCGTTGACGTCTTCCGCAGGCAGATCGCGGCCCGTGATCCGCGGGAAGTCGACCGGTACGGCCGGACGCTCTACCGGCAGCTCCTGGCGCCGATGGTGCCGGCCATCCGGACGGGGAAACTGATCATCGTTCCGCACGGGGCCTTGCACTACCTGCCTTTTGCCGCCCTTTCCGACGGCAACGCCTCCCTGATCGAGCGCTTCAGCATCCGGATGCTGCCCAGCGCCAGCGTTTTGAGTTTCCTCAAGGAACGGACGTCGCGGGGGCGTCGGGGCGCCCTGATTCTCGGCAATCCGAAGCTTAGCGATCCGAAATACGATTTGAGGTTTGCGCAGGACGAGGCCCTGGCCATCGGGAAGATCCTTCCCCAGTCCCGGGTGCTTCTGCGCGGCGAGGCCTCCAGGGCCAACCTCGTGAATCTGGCCGGCGACTATGCCGTCATCCACCTGGCCGTCCACGGGCTCTTCGATCCGGATCGGCCGCTCGACTCGGCGCTGCTGCTCGCGGCGGACGGAAGTGGAGACGGGATGCTGAGGGCGGGGGACCTGTATCGGTTGTCCCTGAACGCCGACCTGGTGACCTTGAGCGGCTGCGAGACGGCCCTGGGAAAGGTGTCGACCGGCGATGAGGTGGTCGGCTTCACGCGCGGCTTCCTCTATGCCGGCGCTCTCTCTCTGGTATCCAGCCTCTGGCAGGTGGATGACGAGGCCACCCGGGATCTCATGGTGGCGTTCTACGCCAATCTATCGATGATGAGCCGGGAGGAGGCCTTGCGACAGGCCCAGCTCGCCACCCGGAAAAAATACCCGCACCCGTATTACTGGGCCGCGTTCCTGCTTACCGGCGGGTCCGGGTAGAAAGGGTCGATGGCATGCCCCCCGTCATCATTCGCAACGCCGCCTACGACGACGCCCTGGCGGCGACCTTCGCCGGGATGCTCGACGCCTTGGGCGGCCGGGACATTCCCCGCGACGGCCGGGTCCTCGTCAAGCCCAACCTGCTCTCCCCGGCGCGTCCGGAAGAGGCCGTCCTGACGCACTTCTCGCTCGTCCGGGCGGCGGTCGAATATGTCCTCGAACGCGGCGCCCGGCCGCTCGTCGCCGACAGCCCGGCCATCGGCGCCTTCGCCCGCATCCTGAAGGAAGGCGGCCTCCGGGAGGCCCTGAAGGACCTGCCCGTGGAATGCCGGCCCTTCGAGGCATCCGTTGCGGTCGACGTGGGCCCCCCGTTCGGGGCGATCGAGATCGCCCGCGAGGCCGTCGAGGCCGACGTCATCCTGAACCTGCCCAAGCTCAAAACGCACAACGCCATGCTCCTGACCCTGGGGGTCAAGAACCTCTTCGGCTGTGTCGTCGGCTACCGCAAGCCCGAGTGGCACATGCGCACCGGCGTGGACCGGCAGATGTTCGCCCGCCTGCACGTGCAGATCTGCCGGCGCCTGAACCCCGCGTTCACGGTGCTCGACGGGGTCCTGGCGATGGAGGGGGAGGGTCCGGGGAAAGGCGGCACGCCCCGGCCGATCGGCGTCCTGATCGGCAGCCGAAGCGCCCTGGCCGTGGATGCCTGCGTCTGCCGGATGATCGGTCTGTCCGAGGGGGAGTTGCCCTCCCTGGCGGCGGCGACGACGGCGGGCCTCTGGCCGGAAGACGTGCAGCTCGACGGGGATCTCCCCGCGGTCCGGGATTTCCGGCTCCCGCGCCCGGGACCGCTGATCTACGGCCCGAAGCGTCTGCAGGGTTTCGTCCGGCGCCACCTCCTCCGGCGGCCCGTCTGCGACGCCGAGCGCTGCACGCTCTGCGGAGAATGCGAGAAGATCTGCCCCGCCGGGGCGATCCGCACCCGGGACAAAGCCCTCGTCTTCGACTACGACCGCTGCATCCGCTGCTTCTGCTGCGGCGAGGTCTGCCCCCACGCGGCCCTGCGCAGCGCCGAAACGCACGCCGGTGCCGTCCTCCGCCGGATCGCTCGGAGAATGCTCTGAAAAAATCCCTTGATCTTAAAAATTTTCAGGTTATGATCAGGCCCGATGAATTTAGGTGTTCACCCTTTATGACCCTGCCCCCGGGAGGGTGTCATGGCCGGAAAAATGAAACCCCGATTCTCAACGTGAGAGCGGGGTTTTGCATTTTGTGGCGCTGTACTGTGTAATCCGCTTCAGGTCGTCCGTCAAAACCCGTTCACCCCATTCGAACTCCCGTTTTTTCAGGCATTAAAGAAGGAAAGGAGGGTATGTATGAGCGGCAGAGAAAAAGAGGTTACGGAAACGTCGGAAGCCGAAATTGCCGTACACTGGGGGGAGGAGCAACTCTTCTACCCGTCCGCGCAGTTCGTGGCCCAGGCCAACATGACCGACCCGAAGGTCTTCGAGCGGTTCAGCCTGGAAAACTTCCCGAACTGTTTCAAGGAGTACGCGGATCTCCTGTCCTGGTACGAGTACTGGCACACGACCCTGGACACGAGCGATGCCCCCTGCTGGAAATGGTTTGTCGGCGGCAAGATCAACGCGAGCTACAACTGCATCGACCGGCATCTCG
>JALNWL010000085.1 GCA_023230905.1 Syntrophales bacterium | reverse complement strand
GGTCGGCAGGTAACACTTCTCGGCCACTTTGAGAAAGATCTCCCGGTTCTTTTCCTCCCAGAGAAACTTATCCCGATCCGGATGGAGACGGCAGGGCTGGTGCAACTGGAAGTAAAAGGTGACCAACGGCATGCTTTGCCCTCCTTGTAACCGCATTCCTTATCATTATGGTGGTTTATACGATCCGGCACCCTGAATGTCAACCGGTTATTCCGTCTCTGCCGCTATGCGCGATTGACAGGCGGGCGTCCTTTGTGAAATAGCTGCCCCGCGAGGGAGGTGGCATCGATGCAGGAAGATCAAGACAGATCCGTTCGGGCGGACGGGCGGGCCCGGCGGGACTCTCTCCTCGAGCGGCTGAACTATCCCGCGGGGCTTCCCATCGTTTCGTCGCGGACGGAGATTATTCGGGCCCTCAGGACGCACCGCGTCGTCGTGATCGCCGGTGAAACCGGATCCGGCAAGACCACCCAGATTCCCAAGATGTGTCTGGAGGCGGGCCGGGGCATGGCCGGGCTCATCGGATGCACGCAGCCGCGACGGATTGCGGCGGTAACGGTCGCGCAGCGGCTGGCCGAGGAGCTGAACGAACCCCTCGGCCGCTCGGTCGGATACAAGATCCGCTTCGAGGAGTGCCGCGGTCCCGGGCAACGGATCAAGTTCATGACGGATGGGGTTCTCCTGGCGGAAACGCAGCGCGATCGCCTGCTCCGCCGTTACGACACCCTGATCGTCGACGAGGCGCACGAGCGAAGCCTAAACATCGATTTCGTCCTTGGGATCGTCAAGACGCTCCTCGACCGCCGGAACGATCTCCATCTTGTGATCACCTCGGCGACCATCGATACCGAGAAATTCTCGCTCGCCTTCGACCGGGCGCCTGTGATCGAGGTGACGGGCCGGACCTATCCGGTGGAGATGCTTTACCGCCCCCCGGAACCCGGCGTATCGGAGGGTGACGAAGAAACCCACGTCGAAGCCGCCGTGGCGGCGGCCGTAGAGATCACGGCGCGGCATCCGGACGGCGACCTCCTGGTCTTCATGCCGACGGAGCCGGACATCCGGGAGACCTGCACCCTGCTCGAGGGCCGCAACACCGGGGCGTGGGCCGTTTTGCCCCTGTACGCCCGGCTCCCCGCCTCCGAACAGCGGCGCGTCTTTCAGCCGGCCCGCGCGTCGCGCAAAATCATCGTCGCCACGAACGTGGCCGAAACCTCGCTCACTATCCCGAACATCCGGTTCGTCATCGACACCGGCCTCGCGCGGATCGGCCAGTACAACCCGCGGACGCGAACCTACAGCCTGCCCATCCGGGGCATTTCGCGTAGCAGCGCCGATCAGCGTCAAGGTCGTTGCGGACGGGTGCGGAACGGCGTCTGCATCCGACTGTACAGCGAGGAGAACTATCTCAAGCGTGCGCCCTTCACGGCGCCTGAGATCCTCCGGGCGAATCTGGCCGCGGTGATCCTGAACATGATGGCGCTGAAGCTGGGGTCGATCCAGCAGTTCCCATTTATCGACAAGCCCAGCCCGAAGCGCATTCGGGACGGCATCGAGCTTCTGCTGGAACTGGGCGCGCTGGAGCCCGCGGACCGCACCGACCGGCAGGAAACGGCCCGGGAGCCCTACCGCCTGACGCCCCGCGGGCGATCCATGGCGCGGCTGCCCCTCGATCCTCGCCTGTCCCGCATGATTCTCGAAGCCGAGCGCGAGGGGTGCCTCGACGAGCTTCTCGTCATCGCCGCTGCGCTCAGCATCCAAGACCCCCGCGAGCGTCCGCCGGACAAGGCCGCACAGGCGGACCAGTCGCACCGGATCTTCGCGGATCCCCTCTCCGATTTCGCTTCGCTGCTGACCCTCTGGACCCACTGCCTGGACCGGGTCGGGCCGACGGGCTCCCAGGGCGCCCTGAAGCGCTACTGTCGGGAGCAGTTCCTATCCTACCGTCGGATGCGAGAGTGGAAGGCGGTCCGCGACGAGCTCGCGACCCTGTCCTCGGAGGCCGGAGTCGAGGCGAACGCCCCGTCGCTTCCCGTCAGCGGGGCGAAGTCGGCATCGAAAAAGGGCCGCGCCGAGGATCCCTACGCCCGTATCCACCGGGCCATCCTGAGCGGTCACCTGTCCAACATCGCCGTCAAGAAGGAGAAGAACGTCTACACCGCGGCGCACGGTCGCGAGGCGTTCCTGTTTCCCGGCTCGGGCCTCTACAACCGGCGCCCCCGTTGGATCGTCGCCGCGGAGATGGTGGAAACCTCTCGTCTGTTCGCCCGCACCTGCGCACAGATCGATCCCGCCTGGATCGAGCCCCTGGCCGGCCCCCTCTGCCAAACCAGCTACAGCGGCCCCCATTGGGATCCCGCGCGAGGGGAGGTTGTGGCCGACGCCCGTGTCACGCTCTTCGGCCTCCTGATCGTTCCGGCACGTCCGGTTTCCTTCGGGCCCCTGTTTCCGGAGGAGGCGTTCCAGATTTTCCTGCGAGCGGCCCTTGTCGAGGGGCGGGTCCGGCCCTGCCCACCGTTTTTGCGCCACAACCTTTCGCTCAGGGAGCGCGTCGGCGTTCTCGAAGATAAGGTCCGCCGTCGTGACATCCTCGTGGATGATGACGATCTGGTCCGCTTTTACCAGACGCGTCTCCCCGTCGTGTGGAGCATGCAGAGTTTGATGAAAGTCGTTCGGGAACGCGGCGGAGACGCCTTCCTGCGGCTGCGCGAGGAGGATCTCTGGCGTCGTCCTCCGGATGAAGAGATTCCCCAGCTCTATCCGGACGAGACCAGGGTCGCGGCGGACCGCTTTCGGCTGGTGTACCGTTACGCCCCGGAGGCACCGGACGACGGCGTGACCCTCCTGATTCCGCCGGAGGCCTTGCCCGTTATCCGGACGGCCGCGATCGAACAGGGCTGCCCCGGTCTCTGGCAGGAAAAGATCCTGGCCCTGCTGAAAGGCCTCCCGAAGGAGGCCCGCAGGCGGCTCTCGCCCCTGACGGAGAGCGCCCGGATCATCAGTTTGGAAATGGAGCGCGAGTACGAAAACCTGTTTTCTGCGCTATCCGTCTTCGTCAAGCAACGATTTGGACTGAGTGTGCCCCCGGCGGTCTGGTCCGCGATCCCGCTGCCCGCGCACCTGCAAATGCGCTTCGCCGTCTGGGATGACGAGCGCGGGGAGGTTGCCGCCGGTCGGGACCTGGCGCTCCTTCAGCGTGAGCATGGCCGCGAGGTCTGCACCTCTGCGCTCGACAGGCTTCAAAACCAATGGGAGACGCCGCCTGCGGTGAACTGGGCGTTTCCGGACCTTCCTGAACGCATCCCCCTGCTCGAACGCGGCCGCATCCGGGGGTATGCCTACCCGGCCCTCGAGGCCGGCGAGGACGGCTGCCGACCCCGGCTTTGCACGGAACCGGGCGAGGCGGAAGGCGTGCATCGCGTGGGCGTCATGCGTCTGGCGTGCCTCTGCCTCCCGGGTGAATTGAAGTCGCTGAAGAAGGCCGTCGCACTCCCCGCGGCCATGAAGGCGCAAGCCGCTTTTTGTGGGGGCCCGGCGGCGTGGGAACGGCGGATCCTCGAAAAGGTGCTGGGCGATCTCGTCGATGTCCGCGTCCGCGGACGGGCGGATTTCCAGAACATGATCGCTGGTCTGCGCGCCCGGCTACTGCCTCACGCGCAGGACGTGACCGCCCTCGTCACGCCCGTCCTGAGGGCCACCTCCGACGCCTCGCAGACGCTGAACGCTCTTACGGCGGCGCACCGCTTCAACCGGCCGGCCCTCGCCTTTCTGGCGGCGCTCAAGGAGGAACTGGCCCGTCTGATCCCGGACGACTTCCTCCAAGTCTATTCCGTCGACCGCCTCGTCCACGTCCCCCGCTATCTCGCCGCCCTGTCGATCCGCGCCCAACGCGGGCTCGATCATCTGGACCGTGCGCTCGCCCGGGAAGAGCCCCTGCGCGCCTATGCGAAGCGCCTGGCGGAATTCACGGCGGAGATCACGCCCCAGACCACGGCGGAAAAGCGTCGGGAAATCGAGGCCCTCTTTTGGATGATCGAGGAATACAAGGTCTCCGTCTTTGCCCAGGAGCTGAAGACCCCCGCGCCCGTCTCTCCCAAGCGTTTGCAGGCTAAAATCGCGGCGATCGAGGCCCTTCCCTGAGGGAGGATCACCGGTTCTGGTCGAGGGTGCGCTGAATGTAGCGCTGGACGCTTGGCTTTGTCCTGAAGATTCCGAAATGGCCCTCGCAGAGGATGTCGGCGTCAAGCGCGAGGAGTTTATCCATGGACCGGCGCCACTGAGCGAGATCTGAGTCGAAGGCGGCCAGAAAAGGGCCGTGGATATCCTGACCGAACAGGATCCGCTCGCTCGCCCGGTCGAGGTAAAGGCAGATCGACCCCGGGGTGTGCCCTGGCGTATGGACCCAGGACAGCGCGGTGTTTCCGATGGCCAGAGCGCCCGCGTCTCCGCTCAGCCGTCCGTCCATTCTGGTTGGAGGAAAATCCGTGTCATACCAGTTCGCGGCGGTGCGTTTCGGGTCGCCCGCCTCCACGGCCTCGGCGTCGAGGGTGTGGATAAGGATCCGGCAGCCAAAGCGTTCGCGAAAGTGGGGCGCCCCCCCGATGTGATCGATATGGCAGTGTGTCAGAATCAGCTGTGTGATCCGGGAGGGATCGAGTCCCGCGTTCCGGATGTTGTCTTCAATCCTCCGGACGCTGCGCCCGGCCCCTGAATCGATCATGGCGAGTTCATCCCCACCGTCTACGATAAAAACGGTCGCGTCATCAGCCCGGGAGATCTCCGGACCTCCCACCTGGCAAACCCCCTCGGCAATCCATTCCGGCTTTGTCATGTCCGTTCGCCTCCCCCTCCCCTTCGTAATTCGGCTTCCGGCGTCTTCAGGGTGCCGATGATCTGCGTCACGGACCGGCATGCGTGCCGCTCCAGGTAGGCGGATATCCCGTCGATGATCTCCATCGTCACGGTGGGACGGATGAAATTGGCCGTGCCCACCTGGACGGCCCTGGCGCCGACGATCAGGAATTCCAAAGCATCCCGGGCGTTCAGGATGCCGCCAACGCCGATCACGGGGATAGAAACGGCCTGCACCGCCTGCCAGACCATCCTCAGGGCGACCGGTCGAATGGCGGGACCGGAGAGGCCGCCGGTGACGTTTGCCAGATGGGGGATCCGCTTCTCGACATCGACCGACATCCCGGTCAGGGTGTTGATCAGGGAGATGGCGTCTGCGCCGGCCTCCTCGACCGCCCGGGCGATTTGGGCAATGTCCGTGACATTGGGCGTGAGTTTGACCATGACGGGGAGCGCCGCCGCCGCCTTGACGCGCCGGGTGACCTCCGCCGCGGCGTCGGGCTCGGCGCCGAAAGCAATGCCGCCGCGCCGAACATTCGGGCAGGAGATGTTCACCTCGAGCGCGGCTACCCCGGAGGCCCGGCTCAGCAGGCCTGCGACCCGTTCGTACTCCTCGACGGTCTCACCGTAGATGTTCGCGATGACCGCACAGTCGAACCGTCTGAGGAAAGGCAGTTTCTCCCGAATGAAGGCACGCACGCCGATGTTCTGCAGTCCGACGGCGTTGAGCATGCCGGACGGCGTTTCCATCATGCGGGGCGGGGGATTGCCGGTTCTGGGCTCGAGGGAGAGCCCTTTGACGATCACCGCTCCCAGATGGTTCAGGTCGCCGTAGGGGGCGAATTCCTCGCCGTAACCGAAGGTGCCCGAGGCCGTCATGACGGGATTGTTGAGAACGAGGTCCCCGATGCTGACCTTCAGGTCGATGGACGTGGACGGTTTCATGGCGATGTGCACCCCCTGGAATCGGAGTGGTCGGGCGTCATGTCCCAGATGAGGTCCCGAAGGTTGAAGACGGGCCCATCGCAGCAGACGCGACGGTAGGAAACCTGACGGCCGGGCATTGCAACAGCCGTGGCACAGCACAGGCAGGCGCCGATGCCGCAGGCCATCCGCTCCTCGACGGAGACCTGGCAGCGGAGCGACGTCCCCGCAAGGATGCGGGAAAGCGTCTGCAGCATGGGATTCGGGCCGCATGCGTATATCGCGGCTCGGCGGGGATCATGGCGTCTCATCCTCGCCGCAAAGAGATCGGTGATCACGCCCCGCTCCCCGCAGCTGCCGTCTTCGGTGGCGATGTGCAGTTCTGAACACAGGGGGGACAGCCGGTCGAGACCGATCAGCTCGTCGCGGATTCTGGCGCCGAAATAGCAGACGACTCGCGGAGGGGCCTTGGTTCGCCCGAGGCGCTCGGCGAAGAAGGTAAGCGGCGCCACCCCCATGCCGCCAGCCAGCAAAATCACTTCATCGACGTCCGGCCCAAGTGTGAAACCCCGGCCGAGCGGTCCGAGAATCTCCACGGATTCGCCCGCCTTCAGGGCGGCCAGTTGCCGGGTGCCGGCTCCGATGGTCCGGTACAGCAGTTCGATCCGGCTTCCATCGCGTCTGCCGCGATACCCGTAAAGGCTGAACGGCCTGGAGAGGAGCTGCGGTCCGACCCCTTCGGGACGGATCATGACGAACTGCCCGGGAACCGGCCTTGCGAAGGACGGCGTCAGGGACAGGGCAAGCAGAAAGTGCTCTGGAGTCAGGGCCCGATTGAACAGCACAGCTCCCGGCGCTATCTCTTTCGATTTCATCCGCAGGGCCTCCTCATCCACTCCGCTGGTCACATGTTTCGGAAAGGGGCATCACGTCCGCCGCCATGATCAGGGCATCTTCCCTGACGTCGCTGTAGTAGGCAGGCCTTACCCCTTTGACGCGGAAACCGAATTTCTCGTAGAGTCCACGCGCGGCCAGATTCGAACGTCTGACCTCGAGGCTGGACTCGAGAATTTGCGCGCGGCGGGCGATGCGCATCATTTCGGCGACCAGCCGCGAGGCGATCCCTCGCCGGCGCATGTCCTTTCTGACCGCCAGAGTTTGAACGTGCATTTCCTCCGCCACCAACCAGCAGACGATATAGCCGATCACCGTCCGGCCCCGGCCCCCGTCGATCCACGCGACGAGATTGCGTGAAAAATCGCACCGCAATTCCTGCTCGAACAATCCCGGTGTCCAGGGGACGCGGAACGAGTCCGCGTCGATGTCAAGCACGGCGGGGATATCCTCGGAAATCATGGCCTCGATGATCACATCCGTTTCCATGCGTTCAGACGAACCGGAACAATTCCAGGACAACGTTCATGGTCAGAAACAACCCGCAAAAAACCGGAATGACCCCCCGGACGTGGATGGTATTGAGGGCAACGCCCACCCCCAGCACGGGCAACAGAAAGTAGACGACCAGGAGTGTCTTCATGAACGGCAAGGGGAAAAAGGGGTAAATCCAGCCGAGGAAGAGCGTTGCCGGCAGGAGGATGACCCCGATCAGGACAACATCGCCGAGATAGGCCTGAAGCAGGGATTGATGATGCCGGCGCGAGACGGCGTCCATGTCCCCCGCCTGGACTTCGTTCAGCGCCAGACGTGCCCGCCGCTCGTTCCGGGCGGTCTTCCAGATGTCCAGCCTCTGCCCGAGCAGGCCCGCGGGAAGGCAGAGGAGAAAGGTCAGGGCGACGAGTTCCCGGGAGGTCGCGCCCATGGATTGTCCCACCAGGATCGCGGCGGCCGCGATGACCACGGTCGCCAGTGTATCGTTGGGCGGGACGTACGCGCCGATGGGGGAACGGTCGATCCAGAAAAGTTCCATTAAGGCCCCGACGATCAGTCCCGTGTAGGCGTCACCGAGGATAAAACCGATGATCGGACCGGTGACCACCGGGCGAGACACCATGCCTTGCAGGACGATTCTGTCAAGGCAGATGAACCCTCCCAGGACAGCTATGACGATCGCCTTGAAGACCATACCTCTAGCTCTTGATTCATGGTACGGATTCGCCCGTCGCCCCCTCGATGAGGTCGCGTATGTCCAGCGGCTTATCCCCGGGGACCCGACGGACGTCGATCTGAACGCCCGCATTCAGCAGTGCGCGAAGAACTTCAACATCCTTCCCGCTCAGAAGCACACAGGGAGAACATTTGATCTGGCATTCGTCGGCATAAATATTGCCGATATTCAGCTTCGCGATCGGAAAGCCGCATGCCCGGGCGCGCTTGACATCGTCGATGGAGCTGAACAGGACGATGGTCGGCTCCTTTCCCGGTCGCGGCAGGTACTGTCCGGCAAAATCCTCCACACGGCTCACGATGACCTCGATTTCCCTCGGAACCGCCATCCGGATGACCGTGGTCCGAAAGAGGTCGTTCGCCACATCGTCATCGATGACGGCAAGGCAGGCCGCCTTCGTAAAGGGGATCCACGCCTCGATGATCTGACCGTGGACCAGCCGATTATCCACCCGGACCAGAACGACGTTCATGAGACCTGTTTACCCGCCGACTTTCTTGTTCATTATCTCGCTGGCGAGGGAGATGTTTTTGCGACCGTAATCCTTGATATAGTGGGAAAATTCATTCAAATCCATATCCGAACGCTTGTCCTCGATCTTGAGCAGCATGGGGAGGTTCACGCCGGTCAGGACCTCGACCTTCCCGGGCTTCATGAACGAGAGGGAAATATTCGACGGCGTTCCCCCGAAGAGATCCGTGAGCACCAGCACGCCCTTGCCCTTGTCGAGTTTCTTTAGAGCGGAGGTGATCTCCTTCTTGACCTCTTCCATCCCTTTCGTCTGATCCACCGATACGGGGACAATCCCCTCGAGGCTTCCCTTGATCAGTTCTGCCGCCTTGATCAGTTCTGCACCAAGATTGCCGTGCGTAACGATAAGCACACCGATCATATCCGCTCTCCCCCTTCCTGAATGTTGTGCCTTTGCTACCGGTAAAGCGCCTCGATCTTGTCCATATATCGTTCGAGAACCACCTTCCGCTTCACCTTCATGGTCTGCGTCAGCGTGCCGTTTTCCAGAGAGAAATTCTCCGCGAGCAGGTAATACTTTTTCGGAATTTCATAGCCGCCGTACTTGCCCTTCAGCATATCGGTGATTTCCTGTGCGATCAGGTCTTGAATCTCCTTGTGCTCGACGAGCGCCTTCATGTCCACCGGCAGCTTGTGCTTCTCGGCGTACTGTTCGAGCGAAAAGAAGTCCGGTACGACCAGGCAGACGGTGTAGGGGCGGTTCTCTCCATAGATCAGGGCGTTTGCCACGTACGGGTTGAGACAGATGTCCTCCTCCAACGCGGCGGGGAAGACGAACTTGCCGTTTTCCAGCTTGAATTGTTCCTTGATCCGTCCGGTAATGTAAAGATACCCGTCCTCATCCAGACGGCCGCGATCTCCCGTCCGGATGCCGCCGTCGGGCGTCATGACCTGCCGGGTCTCTTCCGGTTTGTTGTGGTACCCTTGCATGACATTCGGTCCGTAGACGACGATCTCGCCATCCTTTGCGGTTTCCTCGACGACGGAGCGGTCGATCTCGATCCTCACTTTTTCAATGGCGCGGCCGACCGACCCCAGACGGTAAGCGTAGGAGGCGTTCATGGCAATGGCCGGTGAGGTCTCCGTCATGCCGTAGCAGTCGTACGTGGGTATCCCGACGTCGAAGAAGAAGTTCGCGATCTCCACGTTCATGGCGGCGCTGCCCGTCATGGCACCCTTCAGCCGCCCGCCCATTTTCTCGCGGATCTTCTGGAACACGATCTTGTCGGTCAGCTTGAACTTCAGGTTGGTCATGAGACAGGTCTTCCCCTCGGCGGCCAGTTCGCGTTTCCGTTTCGCCGCTTCGACGCCCATGACGAACAGTTTCCTGGCGATCCCGCCCTCTTCGTCCAT
>JALNWL010000084.1 GCA_023230905.1 Syntrophales bacterium | reverse complement strand
GTTGTAGAAAACCTTAAGAGAAGAGCCATTGAACTCGGCTTTACCCTGGTAAAAACCACGATCCCATGTCCAGAAATGTGTACCGAATGATCTCATATATTTACGGTGAAGTTACTTAGAAGGGTAGGGGGAAGGGGCCATGGCCGCTATATGGACAAAGGCAGTGAACTTCATCAAACACGATGTCTGGCGTATCCGACGCACAAACCTTCCTCCGGGGAAATCTTTTTTCCTAACGCTGCTGCGGGTGCTGATTCTTTCAGTAAGGGGATTCAATGAAGACAAGTGCGAGCTCCGGGCATCGGCACTCACCTTCTACTCCCTGATCTCAATCGTGCCGGTGGCCGCCATGGCCTTCGGAATTGCCAAGGGGTTCGGCTTCGAAAAGGTGCTGGAAGCGCAGTTGCGCAGCAAGCTGACCGGTCACGAAGAGATTCTCAACAATGTGATCCAGTTCTCCCACTCTCTTTTGGAAAGCACCAAGGGAGGATTATTGGCCGGCATCGGCCTGATCGTTCTTTTCTGGGCTGTGATCAAGGTACTGGGCCAGATCGAGGAATCCCTAAATGATATCTGGGGAATCAAAGAGCAGCGCTCCCTCGGTCGGAAATTCGGAGACTACCTGTCGCTGATGCTGGTCTGCCCGATTCTCATCATTCTCTCAAGCAGCGTGACGATTTTTGTCACCACACAGGTGACCTTGATCATGGAAAGGATAACAATCCTAGGGGCGTTCAGCCCCGTCGTCTTGTTTTTAATGAAACTGCTCCCCTACAGCCTCCTATGGGGGTTGTTCACTTTCCTGTACATGTTCATGCCAAACACGAAGGTTCGCTTTACGTCAGCTCTGCTGGCAGGAGTCGTTTCCGGCACCATTTTTCAGGTTGTGCAATGGGCATACATCGCCTTTCAGATCGGGGTAGCGAAATACAACGCCATTTACGGAAGTTTCGCTGCCTTTCCGCTCTTCCTCATCTGGCTCCAGCTGAGCTGGTTGATCGTCTTGTATGGCGCCGAAGTGTCCTTTGCCCATCAGAATGTGAACACCTATGAATTCGAACCAGATGCACTTCAGGTCAGCCGCCGGCTCAAGAAGCTGCTTTCACTTCAGATCGCTCAGCACATCATCCAAAACTTCGCCGGGGGAGAAGCTCCCCCGACTGCCAGGAAGGTGTCGCACGAGCTTGAAATCCCGATCCGCCTTGTCAACGACATCCTCTTCGATCTGACCCAAAGCGGCATTCTCTCCGCTACGGACATCGGAGGCGATGGCGAGCGGGGATTCCAGCCTGCCCGTGACATCGGCGTGTTGACGATCCAGCATGTCGTCGACGCCATGGAACAAAGAGGGATCAACACAATCCCCTTTGCCAAAACGCACGAATTTTCCATGATATCTGAAACGCTCGAAACATTCCG
The DNA here is from genome assembly GCA_023230905.1 of Syntrophales bacterium. Lineage (GTDB taxonomy): Bacteria > Desulfobacterota > Syntrophia > Syntrophales > UBA2251 > UBA2251. The sequence continues at coordinate 8,458 of JALNWL010000084.1, read as the reverse complement.
CAAAACCATTGAGGAGCTGCCCGCAAACAGATTGCTGAAAGATCTCTAATCCGCAAGGCAACTTTCAGGCAGTTCGTTTCATTCCGTCATCATCAATTCTGCGGAATGGCGACAGCTGAACAGTCGGTAGGTGAAGGCTGCAAGGTTATCCGACTTAAGCGCGAGAAAACTTTTGAGAAGCCTTCCCTCGTGATGTTCTTTCTGAACTGTTATTGTTCTTATTCTGCTCATCTGTGTCACATCTCAATCGATAAACCATCTTACAATGTCATGATGGCTGGTGTGTATGAAATCATTTGTGTTTAACAGAGAGGGGCGTTCGAGGATGAATTGAGTGAGTGCCAGTACGTTTTCAGCCGGTTTTGTCATGGTGTGTGTTCTCATTGTTGCCTCCGTTTCCTGTGGCATCAATACCACAAAGATTGTTGATATTATGAGTCCCGAGAGGCTACGCCGGAAGAGAAGTTGCCATTTCCGGGGAAGCAACGGAAACCTTCTCGCTGTTAGTTGTAAAGTTTGATATGATATACTGGTCATAAACATTGAAAACAGGCGCATGGTTTAGTATGCCCAGCATCCGACTTCTCCGTGGGGCGTTCCATCCTGCACGCACTCAGGATGGCGTTCTCTTTGTCCTTCCTGAGAACGTAGTCAAAAATGCCCCCGATTATCGCCTGAAGCTCCTGCTGTCCCCGATGCTGTGTTCCCTGATCCATGGTAATTACCCCTCTTTCCTCCGGCGGCGTTAAATTATCCAATCGGATTGACATATGTAGCCGCAAATAGCCCGCCAATGGCCTAGGGAAAATCAGATGTTTCGATTCATCAGGAATAACAGTCTGCTAGGTTAAAGGGAGAGAATAGCCGAGGAGCATAAGGGGATTTGTTTGGCCTCAATATTTGGCGGAACCTCAGCATATTGAGGGACGCTTTGAAGGCGTAAGCTTCCCCCCAAAAGGAGAAAAGTCAAATTTAGATTCGACAAAGGTGTCGTTGTGTCGGTTTATCTCGGGCGGCATTTTAGAGCCCGCCAGAAAGCCGAGGTTGTTGACGCCATCAACGCGGCGACGGCCATCCCCGCTGGGCTTTTGGAAAACGTTCAAGACATTGCAACGTATGGGGGCATGTTTGGAACCATAAGCGTATGTTGAGGTCGACGGATCCCCGTCTCGTCAAGATTTCGAGAATCCGCCGGACCTCGCGGGGCATGAATGGCTCCACCCCAAACAACAACCTCATCATTCGGGAGCCGCGGCAAGACCACGAGCGCTGCGTTCAACGGATCCCATAGCCGCCCGGTCCATGCGGTGCCCTCCCCTCCCCACCCCTCGCCCACCCCTAACCCTTGCGCGACCGGCGTCGCGGCGGGAGAGGCGCTCACTTACCCCGTGCCAGGGCCTTGTTGAAGCTGTGCGCGATGGCGAGCTCGTACATAAGCTTCCGGCCGACCGCCTCGGTCGGGGCGAAGCGCCGGATGAAGTCGATCTCGACGTCCGTCGGCCGGTCGGTCTCGGCCAGATCGGGGGCGATCTTCAGATCCCAGGGGATGTCCTTGCGGATGTCGTCCACGCTAATACCGGGATGGACCTTGGCCAGCACCAGTTCCTTGGTCTGCTCGTCGAAGCGGAAGACCCCCTTCGTCGTGAGCAGCATGACCGGGCCAGACCCCCTCGGGAAAAGCCCCGAGGCGTCCCGGCTGTCCCCGCCGTCCAGGTAGCCCGGCGAGGTGAAATAGTCGAGCGTGTTGACGAACTCTCCGCCCCGCATGGTGAGAATGGTCTTCTTGGCATACGAAAGAAAATCCGCCGCCCCGCCCGATCCCGGCAGCCGCATCTTCGGCTGGTAGTAGTCGCCGATGACCGTGGTGTTGATGTTGCCGAAGCGGTCGATCTGGGCCACCCCCAGGAAGCACACGTCCACGTAGCCCCGGTAGGTCATGGTGAACATGGAAAAGAGGTCCGTGGCGTAGGAGAAGCCCCGGCATGAATGGGCATCCGCGATGTGGTTCGGCGGCACCAGGGGCTCGATGTCCAGGATGCCGGACTCCATCATGAGGGTGGCGTGCGGCGCATGCAGGGCCTTGGCCATGGCGCCGGCGGTGGTGGGAAGCCCCACCCCGAGGATGACGTTCTCGCCGTCCTTGATCTCGCGGGCGGCCGTGATGATGAGCAGTTCGTCGAGGGTATATTTCTTAGCCATTGAGCAGTCCCCTTTCCTCCAGGATTCTTTCCATCTCCGCGAGCGTGACGCCCATGCTGCGTTCCCTGTCCTCGTTGTCCCAGCACGAGGTGTAGGCGGCGCCGTAGTTCGCCGGCGCGGAGTAGTAGGCCTTCGCCCGGATGGCGTCGAGCGACTCGGCGCCGTGCTTGGCCATGTAGTGGTCCAGGTAGGCGTGCCGGTCCACGCAGCCGTAGACCCATTCGTCCATCCAGGCCTTGAGCCCGTCGCCGTTCATGTCCGACATGAAGAACAGGGCGTACATCAGGCGGTCGAGGTTGTAGTACCCGAGCACCTCGGTGGGATGCGCCCCGAAGGGGATCTCCACGACCGCGTCCACCCGGTAGCCGGGGATGACGGTCAGGTGGGGGCTCGACTGGATGATGTCGTGCTCCACAATCTCCTCACAGGACACGACGATGCGCTTGCTCGCCAGCGCCGCGGCGGCGACGCTGCCCAGGGCGCCCCAGTACTGGGCGTTGCCGAAGCGGTCGGCCCGCTGGACGTGCACGATGCAGACGTCCGGGTTCGCCGCGGGCACGGTGAGGATCTGCTTGCCCGTGTACGGGCAGGGGATGACCCGGTACTTGTCGTCGCCCAAAAACGAGCGCTTGTTGAACAGGTCCGTGACCATCGCGCCCTCGAGGACTTGCATGAAGGAAAACCCGTGCATGCCCGCCACGAGCCGGGCGTTGTACTGGAAGTTCGTGTAGTCCTCCATTTCGAGCGTCCCCGCCTTCATCGCGCGTTCCACGGCCGAGCCGCCCTCCTTGCCGCCGGCCCGGTAGACGTAGGTGGACACAAGCCGGTCCACGCACCCGCCCCCGACGAGCACCTCCACGTCGAAGACGCCGGACTGCGAGTAGAGCGTCAGGCCCTTCCGCTGCTGCCGGATGACCTCGAAAACGAGGGCGGCGCAGGTCCCCACCGTGTAGTTGCCTATGACCAGGTGGTCACCGTCCTTGACGAAGCGGCCGATGGCCTCCTTCGCCGTCATGACCTTGTTTTCTGTGACAGACATGTGTTCCTCCTTGATTTGGTTTGACGGACGATCGACCTTAACCCCAAGCCGATTTTTCCTCACCTGAATTTCGCATTTCTGAACACCTTTTTTACGCCCTGCCCGGCGGCACCTCAGCGGGGCAGATCGGACTTCCTCACCGGACCAGGGCCAGACCTTGAGGCGGGCTTCCATCTCGCCTCCGGGGCGGGAGAAGGCGACCCCGCCGCCTGCCCTACCAAGGGGGCTGGTTTCCGATGCGTGGGCCCATGACCTCCTGGGTATCGGTCACAACGACGAAGGCCGCCGGGTCAGCCTCGCGGACGATGCGTTTCAGGAGCCCCAGTTCCCGGAAGGTCACGACCGTGTAGAGGACCTGCTGCCGGTGGCCCGAGTATCCCCCTTCGCCGTGCAGGATGGTGAGCCCCCGGTCGATCTCTTTCAGGACTCGTCTGGAGATGGCCTCCCACTCGCGCGAGATGACGAAGACAACCTTGCGCCGGCTCAGACCCATCACGACGATGTCGATGATCTGGGAGGACACGTACAGGTAGATCAGGGTGTACAGGACGATCTCCAGGGAGAAGAAAATCAGGGAGAGGATGAGAATGAGGAGGTTTGATGCCAGGATCGTCGCCCCCGGACGCACGGACCAGCGCTGGTAGAGGATGACCGACAGGATGTCCGTCCCGCCGGCGGAGCCCGTGGACCGGAGGATGATCCCCATCCCGATTCCCATCAGGATCCCGGCCAGAAGCGCCGAGAGGAGGGGGTCCGTCACCGGGATCGGGAGCCGCACCCAGTCCAGAGTGACGGCATATACCGCCATCCCGACGACGCTGTAGGCGAAGAACCGCCGGCCCACGAAGAACCAGCTCGCGACGAACAGGGGCACGTTGAAGAGGAAATACAGGACGGACACGGGAAGCAGGGGCCAGAGGTAATGCAGGACGAGGGCGAGTCCCGTGAAACCGCCGCTCACGAACTCCCGGGGAATCAGGATACCGTTGACCGCCGCCGCGCAGATGGCACTGCCCGCGGCGAGCAGGATGCAGGTCCAGGCGGCCTGTCGAATGGTCGGCCACAGGGCGGCCAGCGTGTGTTTGCTTTCCTTCGTCATCCTCATTCCATCCTTCATTCCCTGTCTCTTCCTCGCAGGGCCGTGCGCATGGAATACCCGCCGCTTCCCCGCAAAGGCCTCGTCGCCCTTCGCCACCCGCGGACGTTTTCCAAACGTTGTTACTTATCTTTGGCCGATTTTTGCCCCGTCGTCAAGGATCATTCGTGATCATTCGGCCAATTCGCGACGAAACCTTCACGCCCCGACTTTTTGTTGGCATCTTTCAGAGATATCGGTTAGATTTTGCATACATTCGGACCGGAAGGAGGGAGCGATGAAGTACCTCAAGTACGTCGATGTCGTGCAGTCCATGTTTCCGGATCAACCCCCTTACCAGTGGACGGTCAACGATTCCGTCCCCTGGACGCCCATCGTCAAGCCCCTGGCGGAGAGCGCCGTCGCGATGATCAGCTCGAGCGGCATGTACCGCAAGGATCAGGCCCCGTTCAAGCCCGACAAAAACGACCTGTCCTTCCGCGAGATCCCCGCGGACACGGACGTACGCGACCTGGCGATCAGCCACGACTACTACGATCACCGGGACGCGGAACAAGACGTCAACTGCGTCTTTCCCATCGAGCGGCTGCGGGAGCTCGCCGCCGAGGGGTTCATCGGCGGGCTCACGCCGTTCCACCTGACCTTCATGGGCCGCGTCTTCCGCAAGACCCAGTTCCTCGGCGAGATGATCCCCGCGATGACGGCCCGCATCGAGGCGATGAAGGCCGACCTCGTCCTGCTGGTGCCCGCCTGACCACTCTGCCATCAATCCGTGGGATTGATCGCCCGAACCCTCGAAGAGAAAGGCATCCCGACCGTGTCCCTGTCCTCGGCCTACGACCTGACGACGCTCGTCAAGCCGCCGCGGACCTTTTTTATCAACTACCCGCTCGGCCATACCTCGGGCAAACCGTTCGACCGAGCAAATCAGACGGCCATCCTGAAGGACGCCCTGGGCGGCGCCCGCGAGATCAACACACCCGGCGCCATCGTCGCGCTTCCCTACGCGTGGGACGACCCGTTCTGGCTTGCCGGGGCGTGAGCATTCCCACCCATGGTTTTTGCAGTCACCGTCAGGAAGCCGGCGCCATAAGCAACCGAAGGGGGGAAAGCGCTTCATGGAAAACAGCAACATCAGCTCCATTCTCGACCTGAACATCGAAACCTATGGCGAATACGACTACCTGATCTACCTGGGGTACGAGGGCGAGAAGATCCTGACCAACAGGGAAATCCTCGTCCGCGCCCGCCGCTTTTCCGTGGGGCTGCAGAAGATCGGCGTGAAGCGGGGGGACATCGTGGGCTCGGTCCTGAGCAACGTCCTGGAGATCATCGAGATCATCAACGGCATCAACCGCATGGGCGCCACCTACCTGCCCATCATCTACATGCTCACGGCGGCGGAGATCCGATACATCCTGAAAGACTCGGGCTGCAAGGTCATCCTCACGGAGGCCAATCTGCTGCCGAAGGTCCTGGAGGCGGCGAAGGGATTGCCGTCCGTCGAGCGGATCGTCCTGATCGGGGAGGGCGAAGGCGACAACATCGTCCCGTACGAAAGCCTCCTGACGGAGGACGACGGCCGCGGCGACGCCGTCGACGTCGATCCCGATCGCGAAATCGCCGTCCTGATGTACACCTCCGGGACCACGGGCTTCCCGAAGGGCGTCCTGCTCAGCCACCGGACGTTCAGGTTCCAGTTCACGAGCGGCCAGATGGTCTGGGGCGGGAAGGTCGGAGGCCGGGTCCTGACCACCGTCCCCATGAACCACATCTACGGGGTGTTGAGCATCACGGAGGGGAACAAGGGGGGTGGGGTGTGCGTCGTGATGCAGCCCTTCGACCCGCGCCGGGTGCTCGACGTCATCCGCGACTACAAGGCGAATTACGTCTCCGTCGTCCCGACGATGCTCATCTATCTCCTCATGGTCCACAAGCCGGAGATCGACGACCTGTCGTCCCTGGTGCTCTTGATCTGCTCCGGCGGCCCGCTGGCCATGGAAACCCTGAACCAGGCCCAGCGGGCCTTCAAGATGGAGATCACCCAGGGCTACGGCTGCACGGAGGTGGGCGGGTCCATCACCCGCCAGCGTCTGGACCGGCCGCGCAAGCCCGGCAGCGTCGGGGCGGCCCTGCCGGGGATCGCGCTGAAGATCGTGGATTTTCAGGGCAAGGCCCTTCCGCCCGGCGAGGAGGGAGAGATCGTCTGCCGGGGGGACTGCCTCATGAACGGCTACCTGAACAAGCCCCAGGAGACCGCCTCGGCCATCATTGACGGCTGGCTGCACACGGGCGACCTGGGCCGCCTCGACGAGGACGGCGATCTGTTCATCACCGGACGCCTGAAGGACCTGATCATCAAGGGCGGCGAGAATATCGATCCCGGCGTGGCCGAGGGCTGGCTCTACAAGCATCCCGCCATCTGGGAGTGCGCCGTCATCGCCATCCCGGACCCCAAATATCACGAGGAGGTGGCGGCGGCCGTCACCCTGAAGCCCGGGATGAAGGCCACGGAGGAGGAGCTGCTGGCCTACCTGGGCGAACACCTCCACCCCTTCGTGGCGCCGAAGAAGATCTTCATCTTCGACGCCCTGCCCAAGACGGGGCTGGGGAAGATCTTGAAGCGCGAGATCCGGCGCATCGTTCACGAACAGATCTGAATGGGAAACGTTCCTGAATTTCTTGACACGGGAAACGATTTCGTCTATGTCCACCGACGCGATCGACCGGTCAGTCATACGCCTTGGCGATTCGCGCCGACACCGCTCCCGGACGCCGGCGCCTCGGCCGGCCGTTTTCGAGGTGCGTGCAAAGTCTCGTCCATCCGTGCTGGAAGGTCATCTGTCACCGGCGGCTGAGACTCAATTCTGGAGGAGGAGGTTTGAAGGTGAAGAGAATTGCGTTGGAGACGGTCATCATGGCGGCGTTGGTGTTCGCCGCGGCACCGCTCTGGGCGGCGTCACCGATCGGCAAGTGGAAGACGATCGACGAAAAGGACGGCAAGGCCAAGTCCATCGTCGAGGTCTACGAGCAGAACGGAAAGATTTACGGGAAATTTCTCGAAATGCTAAACCCGGCGGACAAGAACAAGGTCTGCGACAAGTGCGAGGGCGCCGATAAGGGGAAGCCCATCGTCGGGATGGTCTTCATCAAGGGGCTCAAGGCGGACGGCGATGAATACACCGGCGGCACCATCCTCGATCCCGGCTCCGGGAAGATCTACAAGGGCAAGCTCAAGGTGGTCGAAGGCGGCAAGAAGCTGAAGGCCTCCGGATGCATTTCGTTCATCTGCAAGGGGCAAACCTGGCTGAGGGTCGAATGATGGCGGTCAAACGTGACTCCGCACAGCCATGAAGAAATGAGGGGGCCCACCCACGGGTCCCCTTTTTTTGCGGGACCGCGGAGGCGAGACGTCCCGGAATGAAAGCACGCCGGCGCCGGCCGGTTGGACGGCGCGCAAACCGGGGGATATTGCTTCCCCCAGAGGGTCGGGGGTCGGGAAAACCGATACGATCATTTTTTGAGGAGAGGGAAAAGATGCCGAACAAACCGTTCACGATACCGAAGAACAAAGAGGAAATCAGGGCCTGGATCAAAAGCCATCCCGCGTGGGAAGCCACGATGGCCACGGATGCGCTTTTCTTCCCGGCGGAAAAACTCAGGACCATGCAGAATGAAAACCTGGTCAAACAGATGGATCGCCTGGAAAAGTTCAGTCCTCACTACCGCGCCAAATTCAAGGAATGGGGCCTGGATCCCAAGTCCATCCGAACCGTGGACGACCTGGTCAAGGTCCCGCTGACGAGCAAGGAGGAATTCATGAAGGACCGCGGCATGTCCTTCAGACTGGATATGGACCCGGCCAACATGCTGGATTACATCATGTATGAGGTGCTCTATACGACGGGCACGACAACCGGCATGCCCTCCCCGTTCTTCAACACCACGTACGACATGTTCATGCAGTGCTGGATGTTTCAGATCGGTTGCAAGATCTGCTACATGGAACCGGGCGACATGGTCATGAATCTCTTTCCCTACCACTTCATCCCGCATATGGGCTACTACAAGACCGTCCACTTCGCCGCCGCGGCGAATCTGAGGATGTGCTGGGGCTTCACGGG
>JALNWL010000083.1 GCA_023230905.1 Syntrophales bacterium | reverse complement strand
GGAAGGTTTCGGCCGCGCGGTACTTCATCAAGCACGTTCTGCCGGAGGTGGACGCGGCGGTGACGTCGATCAAGAGCGAGGACCTCTCCATGATCGACATCCCCGAAGAGGCCTTTGCGTCCTAGCGGGGGACATGCTATAGGGGTGACATTCCAATTCAGAAACGGATCGAGCCCCATACCACGGGCGTCCCGGTTTTGCAGGCGTCCGGGAACCTTCCGGCCCCCGGACGCCGCGCGTTCACTCCGCTAGGGCCACCGTCCGGGCGATGCCACCCGGGGGGATGGCCCGTGAGCGGTTCCGGACCGTCGGGAGCGCGAAGAGCAGGGGTTTTGAATCGTCATTTCCGTCAGCAGCGACTTTATCGGCAGCGGTGCCCGATCGCGCCGCTGAAACTGGGTAACGCGTTAGATCATCCGGATTTTCGTTCACATTCCAGAGCTGTTCTTTCCAGCGGCCCCCGATCCGACCGGATCGGCCGGCCGACGATTCGGCGTCCGCACCGGCGGGTAAAACGGTCGGGGTCCGTCCGTTTGCCGGTGTGCATGCCACAAGCGGCTGAGACCGATCCGGTGGGGGCCGGACGGTGAACCATCACATCCTGCATTCAAAAAGGAGGGACGCATGGCAGGGAAAGCGACGGGAAGCTTCAACATCGGCAACTACGTGAAGGTCGCCGCGGCGCGCTACGGGGACCGGGAGGCGATCAGCTGCATGACGACCGGGCGTCGCCTGACGTTCCGGCAGGTCAACCAGCGGGTCAACGGCCTGGCGAACGGCCTTCTGGGGCTCGGCATCCGGAAGGGGGACAACACCGCCTTTCTTTCCTACAACCGACACGAAATCGTGGAAACCTATTTTGCCCTGGGCAAGATCGGCAGCGTCGGGCTGCCGCTGAACTACCGCCTCTCGCCGCAGGAGATGGTCGAACTCATGAGCTTCTGCGACACGGAAAACCTCATCTTCGACGCCGCCTTCACGGCGCTCGTGGACGGACTTCGCCCCAAGCTTCCGGGCGTCAAGCGGTTTGTCTCTTTCGGCGAGCCGGTTCCGGACTTCGCCGTCTCCTATGAAGGGTTGATCCAGTCCTCCCCCCAGACGGAACCGGACGTGGAAATCGACGAGGAGGATCCCCAGTACCTCAACCTGACCTCGGGGACGACGGGGCTGCCGAAGGCCTACATGCTCTCGCAGTACAACAACGCCGGCGCGGGTCCGATCCTGACCTACATGCACGACGTGACGGCGAGCGACGTCGTCATGACCGTTTTTCCCATCTTCGGCCGCGTCGGATTTGCCTGGTCCGCCTGCTCGATCTTCGCGGGTGCCCGCAACGTCATCCACCAGTTCGACCTGATGAAGATTCTGGGGGTCATTGAGCAGGAAAAGGTGACCATCTCCAACTGGGTGCCCACGATGGCGAGCTTCGTTCTCGCCCTGCCCGACATCGAGAAGCACGACCTGTCGTCGCTGCGCGCTCTCGTTTTCGCGGCCTCCCCGTTTCCCGTGGCCTTGCAGGAACAGGTCAAGAAACGCCTGTGCCCGAAACTCTACGAGTTTTACGGCCTTCAGGAGACGGGCATCCTCGTCAACATCGGGCCGAAGGACAAGGAACGCAAGCCGGAGGCCGTCGGGATCCTGTATTTCGGGGCCGACGTGCGCGTGGTCGACAACAACGGTCAGGACGTCCCGGCGGGGGAGGTCGGCGAGATCATCGGCCGGGGCGTGGCCGTCACCGCGGGCTATTTCAAGAACGAGGAAAAGACACGGGAGATGTTCAAGGACGGCTGGTTCTACACCGGCGACCTGGGCCGGTTCGACGACGAGGGATTTCTCTTTCTCGCCGGCCGGAAGAAGGACATGCTGATCACGGGCGGCCAGAACGTCTTTGCCGTCGAGGTGGAGGAGATGCTCATGAGTCACCCGGCGGTGATGCAGTGCGCCGTCATCGGCCTGCCCGACACCACCTGGGGGGAACGGATTACCGCCGTCATCATCCGGCGTCCCGGCCAGGAAGTGACGGAGGAGGAGATCATCGCCTTCAGTCGCGACCGGATCGCGCACTTCAAGGCCCCGAAGACGGTGTTCTTCGTGGATAATCTCCCCATGACCCCGACGGGCAAGGTCCAGAAGTTCCTCCTGGTGGAGAAGTTTTCGCAGTCTTAAAGCCCCTCTCCCGGGGACCGCAGGCGGTGCGGTCCCCGGGAGGGACAACCGGGATGCGGGACGGCATCCGAAATTGATTGATGAAGGAGAAGGTGAATGAGTCAGGAGTCGATTTACGTCCAAAAACCATGGTTGAAACACTATGATCCGGGCGTTCCGGCGACGCTGGAATACCCTCAAGTCTCTTACGTAGAGCTGATTCGCAAGGCCTTCGATCAGGTGCCGGACCGGGCGGCCCTCTGCTACATGGGGCAACAGATCCCGTACCGCGAACTGGACCGTCTGTCCAACCAGATGGCACACGTTCTCGAAAAGAGCGGCTGCCGTCCCGGGGATACGGTGGGCGTCCACCTGCCGAACCTCCCCGCCTGCTATATCACGGCCATTGCCATCCAGAAGGCCGGTTGCGTGTTCACGGGCGTCAGCCCCCTGCTGACGCCGGAGGAACTGGCCTACCAGCTGAAGGACTCCGGGGCCAAGGCCCTGGTCACCCTGGACTTCTTCTATGACGTGGTCACGAGCGTGATCGGCGGGACCGGCGTCCGGGCGGTGTTCGTGACCGGCCTCAACGATTTTCTCCCCCAGGCCGAGACCGCGGCCCCGTTGGCCGCGATCCCCGGCGTGACGACGGCGCGCTTCCTGGAGGCGTTGGCGGATGCACCGGCGGATCCCGTCCAGGTGCGGGTGGACCCCGGGGACCCCTGCCTCATGATGTATACGGGGGGGACGACCGGTCAGCCGAAGGGCGCGGTTCTCACCCAAAACAACATCGTCCATCAGATCGTGCAACTGACCGCCTGGATGAGAAGCGCGATGGGCGAACAGACGATCCTGTGCGCCTTTCCCCTGTTCCACCAGGCGGGGAACATCATCGCCCTGTGGAGCCTCGCCGTCGGAAGCACGCTGCCGATGGTGCCCAATCCCCGGGACCTCGATTTCATCATTCAGTCGATCAAGGACTATCGGCCGACCGCGATCTACAACGTGCCGACCCTCTTTCTCGAACTTCTGAAGCGACCCGATTTCCGCGCCCTCGACTTCTCGGGCGTCCAGTATTTCGGGAGCGGCGCATCTCCCTTCCCCGCCGAGAGCATTAAGGAACTGGAGGATCTCGTCGGTGCGGGCAAGCTGATCGAGGTCTACGGCATGACGGAGACGAGCCCGATACTTACGGCCCTGCCGCGGGACGGCGTCAAGAAGGCCGGATCGGTGGGCTTGCCCCTGCCGGACACGGAGGTCCGCCTGGTGGATCCGGATACGAACCGGGAGGCGCCACTCGGCGAGCCCGGAGAATTTGTCGCCCGCGGGCCCCAGGTCTTCACGCGCGGGTATCACAACAAAACCGAGGATACGGCCTTCACGCTCCGGAACGGATGGATCCATACGGGGGACATCGCCGTCATGGACGAGGACGGGTATCTCTTTATCGTGGATCGCCTCAAGGACATGGTCAGCGTTTCCGGATACAAGGTCTTCACACGGCAGGTTGACGAAGTCCTCATGCAGCATCCGGACATCGACAACGTCGCGACGATCGGTCTGCCGGATCCGAAGCGGCCGGGATCCGAAATCGTGGCCTGCGGGGTGATTCTGAAGTCGGGGCGGGAGAAGGGCGACGCGATGCGGGAGAACATCGTCGCCTACATGAAGGAGAAGGTCGCCCCCTATAAGGTGCCCAAGGTGATCCGCTTCGTGGACCAGCTCCCCATGAGCGCCGTCGGGAAGATTCTGAAAAAAGACATGCGGAAGGTTCTGATGGAGGCAGAAACCTGAGCGATAACCCGTCCCCGATCACGGGCGGCGGCCATAGATGCGATACGCGAGAGGTGTAAGTCGCGCCTTAGTTGAGTGGGCGGAAGGATCAACCATTCCAGATCAACCCGTATTGATGAATCAAGGAGGGTCAAGATGGAAGATGCGTACGCGGCGAAGCCCTGGTTGAAGCACTACGACAAGAATGTCCCGGAGAAACTCGACTACCCCTCGATGGCCTATGCCGACGCCCTGAGGAAGGCCTTCCGGGACTTCCCGGAACGGGTGGCCGTCCACTACATGGGAACGGCGATCCCCTACCGCGACCTGGATGCGTTCTCCAACCAGTTCGCCCGCTTTCTGACGGCCAAGGGATGCCGGCCGGGGGATACGGTCGGCTCCCACCTGCCCAACATCCCGGCCAGCTACATCGGCTCCGCCGGCATCCAGAAGGCGGGCTGCGTCTTCACGGGGGTTAGCCCCCTCCTGACGGAGGAGGAGCTGGCCTACCAGCTCAACGATTCCGGCGCGAAGGTCCTCGTGACCGTGGACATACTGTTTCCCGTGGCCAGTAAGGCGGTTGTCAAAACGGGGGTGAAAACGGTCGTTGTGGCCTCCGTCTTCGATTACCTGCCGCAGGATATTCCCGCGAGTCCGGTGACGCCGCTCCCCGGGATCGAGACGATCAGCTTCAAGGAGGCCATCGGGGCCATGCCGACCGATCCGGTCGAGGTGGCCATCGACCCGGGCGCCCCCTGTCTCATGATGTACACGGGCGGCACGACGGGACCGCCGAAGGGCGCCCTGCTCACGAACAACAATGTCGTCCACCACATGGTGCAGATGAATGCCTGGGTGAATCTGCACATGGCTGAGCACATCGTCCTGTCCGCCTTCCCCATGTTCCACCAGGCGGGGAATTTCATCGTGCTGTGGAGCCTGGGGATGGCTTCCACGCTGGTGGCCATTCCCAATCCCCGCGATCTCCAGTACATCGTGAAGGCCATCGAGACCTACAAGCCGACGGTGATCGTCAATGTTCCCACCATTTTCCTGGAACTGATGAAACTGCCGGAGTTCCGTGCCCTCGACTTTTCCGGCATCCAGTTCTTCGTCAGCGGCGCCTCGGCCTTCCCCGCGGAAAACATCCGGGAATTCGAGGAGATCGTCGGGAAGGGCAAGCTGATCGAGGTCTGCGGCATGACGGAAACCACCCCGATCATCGTCGCCCTGCCCCGGGACGGCGTGAAGAAAATCGGGTCCGTCGGCATGCCCGTCAGCGACACGGAGGTGAAGCTGATCGATCCGGAATCACGCAAACCGGTCCCCATCGGCGAACCCGGCGAGATCGTCGCCCGGGGGCCCCAGGTCTTTACCCTGGGTTACCACAACAAGCCCGAGGAGACGGACAACACCCTCCGAGACGGTTGGATCTATACGGGGGACGTCGCGGTCATGGATGAGGACGGGTATTTCACCATCGTGGACCGGCTGAAGGACATGGTCAGCGTCTCCGGCTTCAAGGTGTTCACCCGGGTCGTGGACGACGAACTGATCGAGCATCCCGACATCGACAATGCCGCGACGATCGGCCTGCCGGATCCGAAGCGGCCCGGGTCGGAGATCGTGGCGAGCGCCGTGGTGCTGAAGTCCGGCCGCGTCGGGGACGACGCGATGCGCGAAAAGATCACGGCCTATATGAAGGAGAAAGTGGCGCCCTACAAGGTGCCGAAGGTCATTCAATTCATGGACGCCCTGCCCATGAGCGCCGTGGGAAAGGTTCTCAAGCGCGAACTGCGGAAGATCATGCATGTCGAATGAGGCTGCAGGTCAATATTGATTGTTGCAAGGAGGTTTTAGAGAAGATGGCTTTTGAAAGGGTTTGGCACAAATCGTACGCCCCGGGGGTGCCGCCGGAGATCGAGATTCAAAAAGTCACCGTGGGGGAGGCCCTGATCCGGACCGCGAAGCGGTTTCCCGATCGCACCGGATTCATCTTCATGGGCCGGCGCATCACGTACCGTGAACTGGACACGCTCGTGAACCGGTTCGCGAACGCATTGACGGGGCTGGGGTTGAAGGCGGGGGACAAGGTGGGGATGCTCCTGCCCAACCTTCCCCAGCTCATCATCGCCAATCACGCCGTCCACCGGCTCGGGGCGGTCACCGCAATGAACAACCCGCTCTACACCGAGCAGGAACTCGAGCATCAGCTGAACGACTGTGACGCGCGGTTCCTCATCACCCTGGACCTGCTCCTGCCCCGTGCCCTCGCCCTGAAGTCGCAGACGAGCGTTGAGGCGATCATCACCTGTCACATCAACGATTATCTCCCCTTCCCAAAGAAGCAACTCTACCCTTTCGTGAAGAAGACGATGTACCGCAAGGTGACGCCGCAGCTGGGGGTCCATCCGTTTACGGACCTGATCCGCAAGGCCCCTGCAACCCCGGTGCCCGACCGCTCCCGCTGGGACGACTTGGGAGCCCTGATCTACACGGGCGGGACGACGGGCGTTTCAAAGGGGACCATGCTGACGAACGCGAACCTCTCGTCCGTGGTGCAGATCTTCCGGGCCTGGTTCCCCGACCTGAAGGACGGGGCGGTGCACATTGTGGGCACCTATCCGATCTTCCACTCGGCCGGCTACGTCGTGAGCCAGGAGTTCATCATCTGGAGCGGCTGGACATCGACGATCATCCCGAGGCCGGAGCCCGGCATCCTTATGGAAACCCTGAAAAAATACAAGCCGGACTTCCTGCCCGGCGTCGCCTCCATCTTCGTGGGGCTCCTCGCCAATCCGGAATTCCGCAAGATGGACCTGTCGTTCATCAAGGGCTTTTTCACCGGTGCGGCCCCCATCGCCGCCGACACGGTCCAGGATCTCAAGAAACTGACCGGCAAGGATGTCTACGACAACTATGGCATGACGGAAAACATCGCCTTCGCGACGGGGATGCCCTGGGGCGGCAAGAAGAAGATCGGCACCGTCGGAGTCCCCTTCCCCAACACGGACGTCAAGATCGTCGATCTCGACCTTGGGGAAACGGAACTCAAGCCCGGTGAGGCGGGCGAGATCTGCATCAAGGGACCCCAGGTGATGACGGGGTACTACAAGCGTCCGGATGAGACGGTCTTGGCTCTCCGGGACGGATGGCTCTACACGGGAGACATCGGCGTGATGGACGAGGAGGGGCATTTCCGGATCGTGGACCGCAAGAAGGACTTGATTGTTGCCGGCGGCTACAACATCTATCCGAAGGACATCGACGAGCTCCTCTTCGAGCACGAGAGGATCCTCGAGGCCTGCGCCGTCGGCGTGCCCGACACCTATCGGGGGGAGACCGTCAAGGTCTTCGTCGTCCTGAAGGAGGGCGAGCGGATGACGGAAGACGAGGTGATCGCCTACTGTCGCGAGCATCTGGCGGCTTACAAGGTGCCGAAGCGCGTCGAGTTTGTCACAGAACTGCCCAAAAGCACCGTGGGTAAGATCCTGCGGCGAGAATTGCGGGATCGGGAGATCGCAAAACAGGGGAAGACCTAACGGTTGAATGGCGGGGGCGCTGGGCAGCCCCCGGACCCCAGCCGACATTTCAAGATGAAAAGGCGTCAAGGAGAAACCATGGAAGCGTTTCAGACATTCACTCTGGAAGAGATTGAGCCGCAAATCGGGCTCGTCACCCTGAATCGGCCGGATCAGCTCAACGCCATCAACGTGGCGATGCTGGATGATTTCAACGCCCTGTTCGCGAAACTCGCGAAGGACGACGCCATCCGGGTCCTGATCATCACCGGGGCCGGACGCGGGTTTTGCGCCGGCGCGGACCTCAACGATGCGATCGTCCACAAGGACACGACGGCCTTCGCCGATCCGGAGAACTTCCTCCGGCTCGTCCAAGAGCGTTACGCCGCCTTGATTCTGGGGCTTCGGAGGATTCCCCAACCCGTCATCGCGGCCGTCAACGGCGCGGCGGCGGGCGGCGGGTTTTCCATGGCGCTGGCGTGCGATATCCGGGTGGCCGCGCCCGAGGCCTCGTTCGTCGCCTCGTTCGCCAACATCGGCCTGTCGGGCGGCGAACTGGGCACATCGTATCTCCTGCCCAGGCTTATCGGCGTCGCCCGGTCGTCGGAGATCCTCTACACGGGCCGGAAGGTGAAGGCCGACGAGGCGGAACGGATGGGGCTGGTCAACCAGGTGGTGCCGCGGGAGACCCTCCTGGAGGCGGCCCTGTCCTACGCCCGGCCCATGATAGCGAAGAACGTCGGCGCGCTCAAGCTGACGAAGCGGGTCCTGGACCAGAACATCGACGCACCGTCGCTCGAGGCGGCCGTCAACCTGGAGAACCGAAACCAGACCCTCATGGTCTTCTCCGGGGAGTTCTTCAAGCTGATCCAGCCGTTCTTCAAGGGCGGCGCCAAAGGCTGAAGACGGGGATGCAGACGCGCCCTCCGACCGTGCCCGGCGCCCACGATCCGGGCGGTCCGCCCCCTCTTCCGCCAGTGCGGTCTATCCCGGGGATGCCAGACGGAGGCCGGCGATGCCGGCCACGATCATGGCGATGCAAAAGATCCGGATTGCGGAGTGGGATTCGCCGAACAGGACGATCCCCAGAATCGCCGTACCCACGGCGCCGATCCCGGTCCAGACCGCGTAGCCGGTGCCGACCGGAATGGTCTTCAGGGCCAGGGAGAGCAGATAGAAACTGATCGCCATGCCCGCCAGGGTCCAGAGGCTTGGCCATAGCTTCGTGAAGCCCGCGGTGTATTTCAGGCCGATGGCCCACGCCGTTTCCATCAGACCCGCGATCAGAAGATAGATCCATGCCATGGAGATTCCCCCCCGTCTGAGATGGCGGGCATCCTATCAGATTCCGGGGGAAAAGGGTACGGTCAACCGTCGGCCGCCGCGGGTGGCGGAGGCGGACGTTCATCTACTATTTCCCGTCGCGACGCGCGAGGAGGTTCCCCATGCAACTTAAAGGCAGAAAGGCGTTCATTACGGGTGGCGACCGCGGCATCGGAAAAGGCATCGCCCTGGCGTTGGCCCGGGAGGGTGCGGATATCGGGTTGAGCTACCGGAAGAACCGGGAGGCCGCCGAAACCACAGTCCGGGAAATCGAGACGGCGGGCCGGCGGGCCCTGGCCGTTCAGGCGGACGTGACCGAACCGGAGCAGGTCCGGGCGGCGGTGGAAACCGTCCTGGGGCAACTGGGCGCCGTCGATATCCTGGTCAGCAACGCGGGGATTGCCTCGCGGGGGCGTTTCATCCAAGAGACCGACCCCGAGGAGATGCTCTGCCTCTTTAATATCCACGTGATGGGCGCCTTTCACGTGACCCAGGCCTTGCTGCCGGTCCTGCGTCAGCAGCCGCGCAGCGACATCGTTTTCATCTCTTCAGTCGGATCGCACAAATGCGCCGCCGGCCACGGTCCGTACGCCGCGGCGAAGGCCGGTCTGGATGCGCTGGCCATGGTGCTGGCCAAGGAGGAGCTGGCGAACCGGATTCATGTCAACTGCCTGGCCTGCGGGCTGGTGGAGACCGACATGGGTGCCAAACTGGTCAGGGGGGCCATGGGGGCGGAGCTGAAGGACATCTCGAAGGACTTGCCCTTCGGCCGTGTCTGCCAGCCGGCGGATGTGGGCCATCTCTGCGCCTTCCTCTGCTCAGAAAAAGGCAGCTATCTGTCCGGGCACATCATCTGGCTGGACGGTGGCATCCAGTGGTGAGAGCCGCGCCGAGAAGGATATCCCCCCGATCCGGAAGGGAGATTTTTGCAGCGGGTGTTCATCCGCACCGGGCCTTTTCGGCGGCCGCGAATATTTTCACCCGTCGGGACGCTTTTATGGTAAATTAACGCCACCGGCCAAGTGGGTAGATGCGCACCGATCGGTACGGGTGATTCTGAAACGCCTTGGGACGGCTTTCCCGCGGGGGCTTCCGGGGGCGTGCTCGGGGGACATCGTGCAGAAGAGGCAGATCAATCCAGTTCCGTCGTCCTTCGAGGCCTTTGTTCCCGAGATCTACCTGCCCCGGATTCAGTTGTTCGTTCG
>JALNWL010000082.1 GCA_023230905.1 Syntrophales bacterium | reverse complement strand
GGAAGGTTTCGGCCGCGCGGTACTTCATCAAGCACGTTCTGCCGGAGGTGGACGCGGCGGTGACGTCGATCAAGAGCGAGGACCTCTCCATGATCGACATCCCCGAAGAGGCCTTTGCGTCCTGAAGGCCGGGACTCGCTCGTTTTGGCTGGCGTGCGCAGGCGTCTTCGGACACACGGGGGGCGTATCCTGAAGGCGTGAAGGGCGGTTCCCCGTCGTGCAGGGGCTTTCGTTTCCAGGCATGACGGGGCGCCGCCGGGCCCGAATGCAAAACATTAAGGAGGGAAGAAAGATGGTCGAGGACTGGTACAAGGCGAAAGAGAAGGACAATCAGTATCCCAGGGAACTGGTCATGGGGGAGTTTCTCCGCCGGAACGCCGATCGGTTTCCGGATCGACTCGCCGTGGTCTATAAGGACCGGCGCTATACCTATCGGGAATTCAACGCCCGGGTGAACCGGTTGGCCAACGCCCTGATCGCCCTGGGCGTGAAGAAGGGTGACTGCATCGGGATCTTCGCCCACAATTCCGACCGCTGCGTCGAGGCGGCGATCGCGATCACCAAGGCGGGGGCGATCTTCATCCCCATCAACTTCCGCTTGGTCGGCCATGAGGTGGAGTACATCCTGAACTTCAACGATTCGGTCGCCGTCTTTGTTGACCATGCCGTCCTGGACGTCGTCGCCGGCGTCCGCGACAAGCTCGTGGCCAAGCACATCATCGTCATGCAGGCGGAGGGGGCGGCAATCCCCGACGGCATGCTCAATTACGACGATGTCTCCGCCTCGGGCGGAGAGCAGGAGCCGGACGTCGATGTCTGGGAGGGGGACATTGCGGGTCTGGCCCAGACGGGAGGCACGACGGGACGGCCGAAGAGCGTCTTCGTCGGTCACCGCGCCGTCGGCAGCATCATTTACCAGATCTGTTTCATCCACAACTACCGGGAAGACGACCGCGGCCTGCAGGCCATGCCGTCGTACAGTTCGGCGGGGATCGCCTACGACTGGGGCGCCACCCTGTTTCACGGTGGCACGCTCTACATTGCCCCGCTGCCACCCTTCGACCCCGTGGGGATCCTGGACATCATTCATCGGGAGCGGATCAACCACCTGACACTTGCGCCGGTCATGGTCGATTTTATCTTGGCCTTCCTGGAGGCCTCGCCGGGCAAATACGACGTCAGTTCGGTGCGGACGCTGATCTCGGGCGGGGCGCCGACGTCGAAGAAGACCCGGGAAAAGGCCGTCCAGCTCTTCGGGGAGGGTGTGTTGTATTGCGAATATTCGGCCACCGAGATGGGCGTCGCCACCTGTCTCAAGCCCGACGAGGTCCTGAAGTATCCGGAGAGCTGCGGCCGGGCGGCCCTGGGCCAGGAGATCAAGATCATCGACATGGACGGCAACGACCTGCCGCGGGGCGAGGTCGGGGAGATCGTCGTCGCCGGCCAGATGGTGACCCGGGGCTACAAGAAAAACCCCGATGCCAACCGCGCGGCCTTCCACGGGCGCTTCATGGGCATCGGCGACATCGGCTATATGGACAAGGACGGCTATATCTTCATCGTGGACCGCAAATCCGACATGATCATCAGCGGGGGCATGAACATCTATCCCGCGGAGATCGAGGCAGTCATGATCGATCACCCGCAGATCGCCGAGGTGGCCGTCCTGGGCGTTCCCGACGAACAGTGGGGCGAGAGTGTCAAGGCGATCGTGCGGCTCGCCCCCGGCCAGGAGGTGACCGCCGAGGAGATCATCGTGTGGTGCAAGGGGAAGATGGCCGGCTACCGGGTGCCCAAATCGATCGATTTCGTGGCGGATTTTCCGCGGACGGCGGCGGGCAAGGTCCAGAAGTCCGTCCTGCGCCAGGAGTACTGGAAGGACGCCGGGCGCAAGGTGTAGATTTGGTGTCGGCATAACGGCCGGGACGGCGAATGGGTTCCGCCACGTTTCGGCCATTCAGGATTCAGCGTTTCCCGGAGGGGCCGCGTTCGGAAGGGCCCCTCCGAGCGATTCGCGTCCGCTCTCTTCGGCCCGGCGCGGGGCCGTTTCAAAGGGGCCGGCCCTTCGCGCCGGCCGGTTCATCCGGAGCCTGCGCTTCATGGGCGCGAAGCCCGGCTTGCGAAAGACAATCCCCATGCGCCTCTGGACCCTTCATCCCCAGTATCTCGATCCCCGGGGGCTCGTGGCGCTCTGGCGCGAGGCGCTGCTGGCCCAGAAGGTGCTTTTGGGGCGAACGCGCGGCTACCGGGCGCATCCACAGCTCACCCGCTTTCGCGCCCGGCCGGACCCGGTTGCGGCGATCGCCGCCTATCTGATCGGTATCCACGCGGAGGCGGCGGCCCGCGGTTACCGGTTCGACGCCTCCAGGATCGGGCCGCCCGGAGCGGTTCAGAAGATCGTCGAGACCGCGGGCCAGCTCCGCTACGAATGGGAACACCTGCAGGCCAAGCTCGCGGTGCGCGATCCGGCCCGGCATGCCCTCCTCCGCCGGGTGCGCTCGCCCGATCCGCACCCCCTGTTCAGGATCGTTCCGGGACCGGTGCGGGACTGGGAGCGAAGGTAACCTCACCCCGTCGACCAGAGTTTCGAAAACGGGCTCTTGATCTTCAGGGATTTGAGCTTGTCCTCGACTTCCTTCCGGGTCAGCTCGTCGTAGGTCAGGATGACCACGTACTCGGCGTAATCGAACATCAGAATCATCCGGCTCTGGCTTTCCAGCGCATGACGCTGCTCGACGGCCGTTTCGAAGACGGCCTCGTATTCGGCGATGAGCCACATGTGACGCCTCATGAGGATGAGCGAGTAGATGGCCTGGGGGAGTGGGATGTGCCGGTTGTATAAATCCCTCGCGTATTTCGAGAACCGGACGTGGGCCTCCTCGAACGGCTTATCGGTCGCGAAGAGCTGCCGGTAGTTGCTGTAGAACAGTAGCGCCAGCTCGATCGCCTCGGTCCGGGGCATCGCGTGGAAAACCGGGGTTTTGGGGTTGATCTTCACGTTCTTGTACCACTGCTCGGCTATTCCCTGGGCTTTGTACTCAACCGTCTCGATCAGTTTCGTCGTATACGCCGTTGTCATGGCCGGACCCCCTTCCTTGAAATCGTCGTTGGTGTGCGGTTAGAAAACAGGACGGCTTTACGCAAGACCGCTCAGGTCGAACCCCTGCCTTTTCGCTTCAGGCTGTTTTCCGCGAGCTTCTGCTCGGTGCAGTCCTCGAGGGTTTCCACGGCCCCGACAAGTTCGCCCTGTGTATCCCGGATGAGCGCGGCCGTAAAGCGGAGCCAGCGTCCGTCCTTTCCCAGATCGGGGAAGAAGTCCGTCGCCTCGTAGGCTTCCTCGACGAGATCGGACTTCCGGTACTTTCCCGAATACCAGTGGGAGACCTTGTCCATCGCACTGTCGACGAGCAGGTCCGCCATGCAGGGCCGCCGCTTCCCGTAGAAAGCCCGCCACTGCTGGTCGGTTCCGATCACGTCGCGGGCCTTCACGTTCGTCAGCCGTTCCAGCGCCCGGTTCCAGTAGAGGATCTTGTGGTTTTTGTCGATGACGAAGGCGGCGATCGAAAACCCCTCGAGGACGCTGTGGAGGATCTTCTCGCTGTCGACGAGGAGCTGCTCCGCCTTCTTCCGTCCGGTGATGTCCTCCAGCGTCTCGACGCAGCCGACGAGCGCGCCCCGCGAGCTGCGGATGGGGGCCACGGTGAACCGCAGCCAGCGGCCGCTTTTTCCCAGGTCGGGGAAGAAGCCCTCTGCCTCGAAGGTGTCTTCCAGAAGCTTCGACTTGGCGACGCCCCCGTACCATTCCGGGATGGTCTCCAAGGTCTGATCGACGACCAGATCGGACATGCAGGGGCGCTCCTTGGCGTAAAAGGCACGCCAGTGCCGGTTGGTGCCGATCATGTCCTTCGCGGGGATTCCGCTCAGCTTTTCCAGCGCCCGGTTCCAGTAGAGCACCGTGTGGTCGAGACCGATCACGAACGTCGGGATCGGCGACCCTTCGATGACGCTGATGATCCGCTGTTCGCCTTCACGCTGCGTCAGCTCCGCGGTCATGCGCTCCGTGATGTCTTCCAGGGTTTCGATGGCGCCGATGGTCTTGCCCCCGGCGTCCCGGATCACGGCAGCCGTGAAGCGGAGCCACGCCCCCTTCTCGCCTAGGGCGGGAAAGAAGTCGGTCGCCTCGTACGCCTCTTCCAGCAGGTCGGACTTGCGGTATTTGCCCGCATACCATTTGGGGATCCGGTCCTCGATGCCGTCGACCAGAAGATCGGCCATGCAGGGTCTCGGCTCCGCGTAAAAGCTGCGCCAGTGCTGGTCGGTTCCGATCACCTCCTTCATCGGGATCCGGGTCAGCCGCTCGAGGGCGCGGTTCCAGTAGAGGATCTTGTGGTCTTTGCCGATGACGAAGGCGGGGATGGAGAAGCCTTGGACAATGCTGTGCAGCAGGTGGGCCGAGGCCGTAGACGGACTCGACGGATTCGGTTTTGCCTTCGAGGTCTTGGCGCGTCCGCCGGGGGCAACTTTTCCAACGGTTTTTCTGGTCATAAAAACCTCCTTTCGTGAAAAGACTGCCTGAACGCCTGGTAGGTTACAAACTGGATAACCCGGGACACCGGCCCGCACGCGAGGGGCGAGACGACTCATCTGGTAAGCCGCTGTTTTTGGTTAATTTTAATATAAGGCAAGGGCCTTAGGTGTGTCAACGACTAAAAAATGGAGGGAGAAATGCGGGAGCGGAATCCTGCTTTTCTTCATGATTAAAATTCTTTGAGCGAAGCTGCAAACAACCTGTCCAGGAACGACAACCTTGCGGGAGGGCAAGAAAGCAAATATGCGACTCCCGTGCGATCAGCACCGCAGGGTTTTGCATGATTTGGTCATTGACAAAAAGAGCAGGCAGATGCTACTGAGATAAAAATGAAAATGATTCTCAAAAAATATTGCAAGATGTCAGGCCGCTCGGTGACGAATCAGCGCAAATTACTCTTGGATTTGATTTACAGGGCAAAAGGGCACCTGGACGCAGATGAGCTGTTCCGTCGAGCGAAAGAACAACAGCAGCGCATCAGTCTGGCCACAGTATACCGTAACCTGAAATTATTTAAGGAAATGGGTCTGATATCCGAAAACAGGCTGGGTGAAAATCATTCGCACTACGAGATCAGAAGCCCCGTGGAACATCACCATTTGGTTTGTCGGAGTTGCGGGCGAGTGGAGGAGTTCGACAGCCCGCTGATTGATGAAGCAAGGCTAAGGTTACAACAGCAAAAGGAGTTTGATATCTTTTCAGTCCAGCTGAAAATGGAAGGCTATTGTCCGAAATGCAAACAGAAAAGGAAACCCTCTTGATACATTGGTTACGGGTGATTATTATCGACATCATATCGAGGCAGAACGATGCAGATAAAGTGTCTTAACGACTTGAGGTCAGGTGAAGGCGGAAAAATTTCGCGAATCAACGGCGGCCGCGGCATGGTGGGCCGCCTCGCTGCACTTAACATCCGACCGGGGTCGAGGATCACCAAGCTCAACGATGGTTTTATGCGGGGGCCAGTCACCATTGAATTGGACAGAACCCAGATCGCCATCGGTTTCGGTATGGCTGCGCGGATTATGGTCGCCGTTGAGGAGTCTGGTCAATGAAAATCCTCTTGATGGGCAATCCCAATGTTGGGAAAAGCGTCCTCTTTTCAAGGCTGACCGGGGTGCATGTCATGACCTCGAACTACCCGGGGACCACGGTACATTATTCACGTGGGCACATGAAACTGGGAGATCAGCAAGGTGAGATCATCGATGTCCCCGGTACCTACACCCTGGAGCCCACTTGCGACGCGGAAAAAGTCGCCCTGCAGATGCTCGATTCGGGGGATCTGCTTATCAATGTCGTCAGCGCCCTTAATCTGGAGAGGAACCTCTATCTTACCTTGCAGTTGCTGGAGAGGAAGGTGCCGATGATCGTCGCCCTTAATATGTCGGACGACGCCGCACATTACGGAATTCATATTGATTTGAAGAGGCTAAGGGAATTGCTTGGGGTACCGGTCATTCCCACCGTCGCCACCACCGGCGAGGGGATCAAGGAACTCGTCGACAATCTGGACAAGGCAGTATCTCATGACATGCCGGCGCGCAGCCGCGATGAGCGTTGGGTCGCGATCGGAGACATTCTCAATCAGGTTCAGCAGGTTACCCATCGCCACCATACCTGGCGTGAACGTCTAGCCGATGCCAGTGTCCGTCCCCTGTCAGGCGGGCTTATGGCCTTGACTATACTGATCAGCACCTTTCTGGGAATCCGCTTTCTTGGGGAGGGCCTCATCGGCGGTTTGTTTGATCCGCTGTTTAATGATCTCTGGGCGCCGGTCCTAAACGGGATCAGCGGGTTTTTGGGCGGCAGCGGCTTTCTCCACAATGTCCTGATCGGCAAGCTCTTGGGTGGCGAGGTGGATTTTGTCCAGTCCTTTGGATTGCTCTCCAGCGGGCTCTACGTGCCCTTTGCGATGGTACTCCCCTACATCATTTCCTTTTACCTGGTTTTGGGTTTGTTGGAAGACACCGGCTATCTCCCCCGTCTGGCCATTCTGATGGACAGCATCATGCATAAAGTGGGATTGCACGGCTATGCGATCATCCCCACCCTTCTCGGGTTTGGCTGCAATGTCCCGGCGGTTCTGGCGACCAGAATCCTGGAAAGCAAAAGGGAAAAGTTTATCGCCGTGACGCTTATCTCTGTGGCTGTGCCGTGCGCCGCTTTGCAGGCCATGATTTTCGGCCTTGTCGGCGCGCGGGGGGGGCAGTATGTGGTGATCGTCTACGGCACGTTGCTCCTCGTCTGGATCGTGCTTGGATTCATTCTGAACAAGGCCGTCAAGGGGTTTTCCCCGGAATTGCTTATTGAAATCCCTCCGTACCGACTGCCACGGCTGGGGGCAACGCTCCAAAAGCTCTGGATGCGAACCTACGGCTTCCTCGCCGAGGCGCTCCCCATTATCCTTGGCGCCATTATAGCCATCAACATATTGTATTTCATCGGTCTGTTTGAAGCCATCGCCGATGTGGCCGCACCGGTCGTCACCGGGCTCCTCGGGTTGCCCAAGGAGGCGGTGACCGCCCTCATCGTCGGGGTGTTACGCAAAGATGTGGCGGTGGGGATGCTGGCCCCTCTCTCACTGACTACGGCCCAGCTGGTGGTCGGGTGTGTCGTGCTGGCGATGTTTTTCCCCTGCATCGCCACCTTCGTCGTTCTCTTGAGAGAGCTGGGTCCCGTAGGCACGTTGAAATCCTTTGCCGTAATGATCTTGGTGGCTCTGACAACTGGAGGGCTGTTAAATTGGGCGCTGTGAGGGAAACAGAAAGACATCTCTCAAGAACAGGCAAGGCGGCCTTGCTCTTTTTCCAAAAGCAGCCAGTCGCCTAAGCCGAAACGATAGTATTTCGCAATGACGGGGCATTTGACCTGAAACAAAAACCAGATTTTTCGCTGTTCTTCGTTGAGGGTTTCGAAGTTTCCTTGTCCCTTGGAGATGACCACCTCGGCGGTATTGAAGATCTCGATAAATTCGGATGAACATTTGGAAAGCACCGTTCCGGGAATGGCGGCGCCGTTAGGAATAATGGCGGCCACCTTGTCGATCCCGGAGTCCACGGCCTCTTCAGCCGTCACATCATTGATGACCGGTGCGGATTTGGCCGCATAAAAGATCCCTGTTTTCCTGGGAAAATGTTCGATCAGCAATCGGTCGAAAACCGCCTCGCCGGTATTGTCCCCTAAAACCAGAACCCTTTTGGCCCTATCGATTTCGTTGTAGAGGCGGTCTACCTTTTCTTCATCAAAGCAGCTGCCCTTTTCGACAGCCTCGGCGAAGGATTTCGAAATGATCTCTTCATTCCACTCCGATTTCATGCCGAAATCCAAGATGTTGCCGGCAATGGCAAAGGCCACGGCAGAGGCAAAGGGGTTTGGAGACGTCCTGATCGCCGCCTCAGCCTCTGGAGCCAGTTCCAAGGCCCGTTGGGTGGACATCCGCTTGATCGCTTGAAAAGGATCGCGATGGTTGAGCTCTTTACGGATGATGGCATGCAGCTTCTGCGCAATCTCCGGCGGCGTCATGGAAAGATTCGCTGTGGAAAGCTCTCTGAAAATGGTTTGCATCATTCTCAGAATTGTCCCTTCGTCCTCTGTGACCAGCCGCGCAGAACCGACCGCTTGGCGAACGAAGCAGGGCAGGCACTCCAGTGATGTTCTCATGGGGGAATACCCTCCTTTTTACCGATGGGCAGTCCGGCGATTGGATAATGTTTCGCGGCAATGAACCGACCAGACCGCGATTCAGCGCGGGGCAAACGATAATCCGCAATGGCACCCGACCGTGTGCTGACCGCCAAGACGGCGCAGTAGCGCCCCTCTTCGCGCTGACCTTCGCCGGAACGGATCAACTCCCCGGCGCTGATTGAACGCGCATCGGCGACGCTCCACCCCGCAATATCTCATGGAGGGCCTTTAGCAGCGCCTTGTTCTCTTTCGCATTGCCGACGCTGATCCGCAAGTGATCCGGAAGCCCGTAGCTCGACAACAACCTGACGATAATTCCCAGCCTGAGGAGGTTGTCAAAAAGTTGAGAAGCAGGCATCGGGGGCTTGACCATGATAAAATTGGCCTGGGACGGATACACGAGGAATCCCATCTCGCCCAAGGCCCGGGTCAGCATCTCCCTTCCCCGGACCACCGTGTCGATGGTCGCGTCACGGAAGGCGTCATCGGACAGAGCCGCCATTCCCGCCGCCTCGGCCAGAACATTCACGCTGAAGGGAAGCTTTACCCGCAGCAGGGCATCGGCGAAGCTCTCCGGCATAATGCCGTATCCCAGGCGCAAGCCGGCCAGTCCGTAGAGCTTGGAAAAGGTTCGCAGGACCACCAGGTTGGGGACGCTGCCCGCCAGGGTCAGGACGGAATGACGTCCCCGGGGTACGGCGAAATCCATGTAGGCCTCGTCCACGACCAGCAGGCAGCCCCCGGGAAGCCGGCGATGCAGATCGAGCACTTCGTCCGCGGGCGGCGCAAATCCGGAGGGGTTGTCGGGCGTCGTCAAAAATATGATGGCCGTGTCGTCGTTCACGGCATCCAGGAGGGCCGACATGGGAAAGGAGAAATCGCTTCGCAGGGCAACCTGGCGGAAATCCGCCCCGCTGAGCTTTGCCTGGAGCCGATAAATATCGAAACAAGGCCTGAAGGCCAGGATATGATCGTGCCCCGGTTCCACGGCCACCCGGATGAGCAGGTCGATGATCTCATCCGAGCCGTTTCCCACGACGATCCGGGTTTCCGAAATCCCGTGATAAGCGCCCAGGGCCCGACGCAACCCGGGGCTGCCCGACTGGGGATAGCGGTGTGCGTCGATAAGTTGTTTCTCCGCGGCCTGGAGAACCTTCGGCGACACCCCCAGGGGGTTTTCATTGCTGGCCAGCTTGATCACGGTTGAAAGACCGTAGCGTTCTTTCACCTCCGCCAAGGACAACCCGGGGCGGTAGGGATCAAGATCAATCAGGGATCGGCGGATCAGGGACCGGCTCATCGGCTAACCTTTACCCCTGGGGTCATATCAGTCTTTCCGCACCCGAATAGAACTCGTCGACGCTCAAGACCGCAGCGGCAATCCGGGGATGCTTGGGGTCCACCCATTGCCGCATGTCTTCGTAGATCGGGCCGGCCGTGAGATATTCAATGCTTCCCTTGGCCTGATAGGATTTTTGTTCCTTCGTCAGAAACAGCACGGATCCCTTGCTTCCCCTGTTGATGTTGGCCCGGGTTTTGTGAAAATAGTTGTCCGCCACGACAATTCGTTCATTGTCCAAAAGCCTCGCGAACGTTGCATAGATCGCGTTGGGAACCCCTGTTTCATCACTGGTCGCCAGGACGATGGGGCCGTCGTGGCTGTTCCAGGCGTCCCGCAAAATCTTTTTCCCCTCTTTCATTCTTTATCTC
>JALNWL010000081.1 GCA_023230905.1 Syntrophales bacterium | reverse complement strand
GGCGGCTTCGGCGGCTTCGGCGGCGGGGGATACGGCGGCTTCGGCGGCGGCGGCAGCGGCGGCGGCGGGGCCGGACGGAGTTTTTAGGAAAGGAGCATCGGATGGCCAGACGACCGAAACACCCGCGGGAGATCTTCGCCGAGATCACGGCGGACTATCGCCGCGTCTTCGGCGACGGACTGATTTCCCTGATCCTCTACGGCAGCGCCGCCGGGCCGGATTACGTTCCGAGCCGCTCGGACCTGAACTTTCTCGTCGTCCTCGACGGGGCGGCCATGGACGGCCTGGAGCGGGCCTTCGGCCTCGTCGAGCGGTGGAAAAAACGCGGGGTGGCCACCCCGCTGTTCATGACGAAAACCGACATCGCCACCTCCCTCGACGTCTATCCCGTCGAATTCCTCACCATGAGGGAACACCATGTTCGGGTCGACGGCGAGGACGTTCTGGAGGGGCTCACGTTCGACCGGGAACATCTGCGCCTGCAACTGGAGCGCGAACTCAAGGGGAAGATCCTGCTCCTGCGGGAGCATTACCTGGAAACCGAGGGCCGGGTGAAGGCCGTCCGGGAGTTGATCCGGGCATCCGTAACGGCGATGATCTCGCTGTTTCACGGCCTCCTGTTTCTGAAGGCGCTCCCGATTCCGGCCGGGCGAAGGGAGATTGTCCGCGACGCGGCGGAACACTTTGCGTTCCCGGCCGACGTTTTCCTGACGGCGCTCGACATCCGCGCGGGAACGGACCGCCTGTTAGACCGGGACGTGCAGGCCTTTTTCCGAGGCTACCTCGGCGCGATCCAGGCATTGTGCACGCAGATCGATCAGTGGCGGACCTGACGGAGGACCCCGCGACGGCCTGAGCGCCGTCCCGTCGCCGCCCTGGACCCAAACCGTTATCAACACCAAGGAGGAACCCTATGTCCACAGGAAAAAAAGCGCTCATCGTCGTCTTGATCGTCCTTCTCGTCCTCGGAATCTCTCTGTATTCCTTCTTCAAGGGGAACTACAACACCTTCGTCCGCCTGGACGAGTCGGTGAAGAGCTCCTGGGCCCAGGTGGAGAACCAGCTGCAGCGCCGCTACGACCTGATCCCGAACCTGGTGGAGACGGTCAAGGGGTACGCCAAGCAGGAGAGGGACGTGCTCGTGGAGGTGACCAACGCCCGGGCGCGGGTGGGCGGCGCGGCCACCGTTCCGGACAAGATCGAGGCCAACAACGCCCTGTCGGGGGCCTTGAGCCGCCTGCTCGTCGTCGTGGAGCGGTATCCGGACTTGAAGTCCAACCAGAATTTCCTGCACCTCCAGGACGAGCTGGCGGGCACGGAAAACCGGATCGCCGTGGAGCGCAAGCGCTACAACGACGCCGTCCGGACTTACAACGTCGCCATCCGGACCTTCCCGGCCAACCTGCTCGCCGGCCTGTTCGGCTTCACGAAGGCGGCGTTCTTCGAGGCTCCGGCGGCGGCCCAGGCGGCGCCGCAGGTCAAGTTTTAGGCGGGTGGGATGGGTCGGCGGATCGGGCGGAAGCCCGGTCCGCCGGTGACGCGTCGGCGAGCGCCTGAAGCAGTTCCTGAGCCATGGGCCCTTCCCGGCGCCAGACCCAGCACGAATCGATCAGGTACTGCTCCATCAGGCGGGAGGAGGTATCGCTCTCCGCGGGCTTGGCGGCGTGGTGGACCCAGAAGCCCTGCACGGCCGCGGGCGCCATCGCCGTGAGCAGGGCGAGCAGGTGGGTGCATCCCCGTCGTCCCCCGACGGCCTCCCGGGCCTTCAGCGTGAATCCGGCGACGATGTTCATCCCGACGAGGCGGTTTAAGCACTGAGCCGTTTCCAGGCAGTCCTCGCGCGGCACGCCCGGCATCTCGACCTCGATCTCCTTGACGGCGAGGTTGAGCCCTTCGATCAGCATCCGGATAATCATGTGATGCACCGTGTGGGGCGACCGGATCTCTCCGGAAACGCCGTAATAGGACCGCAGCCGCTTCTCGACGAGCTCCCCCGTCACGAGGATGCCCCGGTCCCCCGCCGGATAGGTCAGGATGTCCAGGGTCCGGCTGTGAACCTTCTCCCCCGTCCGTTTTTCCAGAAGCCCCATCGCCCCCCCTTCCCTCGGATGATGAACGATCCCTTGAAAATCCGGCCATGGTCAGCGACGCCGCAAATCCGACGCTTCGCTTTTTCAGGCGCGGTTGATGAACGATCCTTCGGAAAATCCTGCCCCGAGGCTCCGAGGCTGTCCGCGCCGGCTCAGGCCGTCGCCGTCCTCCAGATCCCCTTGCAGGTGACGATCCGGCAGGTCTCGCCGGGGCGGGGCGGAAGCTTGAAGGTCTCGATGGTGTACTCCGGATCGAAGGGCAGTTTGACCCCGAACTCGCCCCCCGGTGTGAACGGCTGCGGGAGGATGGGCGGGATCTCGCGCCCGGAGACGGCCTTGAACAGTGTCTCCGTGGTCCGGTGCACCGCCAACTCCTCGACCGTTTTCAGGGTCGGGGGCATCAGCACGATCCGGCCGGCCTCATGCTCGGCCAGCGCCTGAGCCGGGGTCATCCAGACGGAAGCCGTCAGTTCGGCCTCGTCGTGGACGGGCCTTTGCCCCGCCGGCAGCCGCGCGAGGAAAAAGCGGGTGTCGAACCGCTTCGACTCGATCTCCGGCGTCATCCAGTGGGCGTAGGGCAAGAGCAGATCCAAGGCGAAGCGGAGCCCTTCCCGGGCGGCCAGATCCTTGAGGGTCATCTCCCCCCGGTGCAGAACCTCCCGGTAGGCGGCGAAGCGCCGCGCCGTCTCCGGCGCATGGAAATCGACCGCCGCCCCGGAGGCGTCCACGGCGAGCAGAACGCCGGCCTCCTCGAACATCTCCCGGATGGCCGTCAGGTGAAGTCCCAGGGCCGTCTCCGGCGGCAGGGCCGGCTCCTGGAGCCGTTCCGCCAGCGCCTCCGGCGCGAGCCCATGGAGGTGCGCACGGAGGTCGGGATGGCCGTCCCCCTCGTCGAGACGCCCCCCCGGGAAGACATAGGCGCCGCCCATGAAGGCCTGATTGCGGTGGCGGCGCATGAGAAAGATCTCGTACGGACCGCCCTCCCGGTCCCGGACCAGGATGACGGTGGCGGCCGGCCGGAGTTCAGGAATTGCACCCATTTTCTTTCGCTCCTCGTTCTCCGCGGGGGCGTGCGAAACACCCTCCGACAGGATCCCTCGACGGGACACGCGCCCCGGACGTCCCGGCCCTACTTGGCCGTCATGCCGCCGTCCGCATGGATGATCTGGCCGGTCAGGTAGGCCGAGGCATCCGACGCGAGAAAGACGGCGAGCCCCTTCATATCGTCCATGTCGCCGATCCGATGCAGCGGGATGGCGTTCAGGACCATCTCGTAGGCGGCGGAAAACTCCGGCTTCTCGATGTAGGCCATCATGTCCGTCCGGAAAAATCCCGGGGCGATCGCATTGACCCGGATCTTGTAGGGGGCGAGCTTCACGGCCAGGTTCATCGTGAGCAGGTCGATGGCCGCCTTGCTCGAATTGTACGCCACCGCGGGATGGGCCATCTCCTCCGATCCGCGGGACCCCATGATCGACGAGACGTTGATGATCGTCCCCCCGCCCTGCTCCTTCATCAGACGGGCGACCTGCTGCGTGATGATCCAGACGGCCCGCACGTTGACCTTGAAGATCTGATCCCACCGCTCCAGCGGATAGTCGAGGGTAGGCGCGCCCCAGGTGACCCCGGCGTTGTTCGCGAGGATGTCGATACGCGGGAATTTTTCACGGACCGCCTGCAGCATGTGCTGGATCTCCTCGTCCTTGGCCAGATCGCAGGCGATGGGCACGGCCTGCACACCATACGCCTGGGCGAGTTCCTGGGCGGTCGCCTCGAGATTCTTCATCTTGCGGGACGTGATGATCACGTCGGCGCCGGCCTCGGCGAATCCCGTGGCGATGAACTTGCCGATCCCCCGGCCGCCGCCGGTAACGAGCGCGGTCTTGCCCTTTAAATTGTACATTTCAGAAAGCTTCATGAAGACCTCCCTGCCTGAATGAATGTTTCGCCGTGGATGGACCCGATCCTCCGGCCCCGGGCGATGGTTCCCGGTCCGCGCCGTCCCCTGGAGCGGTCATCGAACGGACCCCGCCGCCTGAAGCATATAGTAGCGATACTCCGCTCCTGTCAAGCCCATAATGCCCCGGACCGGTTTCGCGTCAGCGGCGATCCCGCCTTGACACGGTCCGGCCTTTTCATTATACGTTTGACCGAACATGATGGAGGAACGAACGAGATGAGCGCCTCCCTGGACACCGCCCGTGCGCGGGCGAACACGGCCCGGTACCGTCCCGGACAGCGGGCGGGACACTACGAAAGCTTCTTTCAGCGGGCCAACCACCCGGACCGGCCACTGGCCTTCTGGATCCGCTACACCCTGTTCAGCCCCGAGGATCGCCCGGACGCGGCCATGGGCGAGCTCTGGGCCGTCTTTTTCGACGGGGAGCGGAACCGCCACTGGGCCGTCAAGCGGGAGGTCCCGATGGGCGACTGCCGGTTCGACGCCGATGCGTTCTCCGTCCGCGTCGGCGAGGCCGTGCTGGGGCCCGGCCATCTCAAGGGCGCCGCGGCATCGGGGGGCCACCACCTCTCCTGGCAGCTCACTTTCGACGGGGCCCAGCCCCCCCTCTTCCTCCTCCCGCTCGGCCTCTACAATACGGGATTTCCGAAGGCCAAGAGTCTCGTCGGCCTTCCCCTGGCGCGGTACCGGGGCTTCATCGCCGCGGACGACCGGCGGATCGAGATCGACGACTGGATCGGCAGCCAGAACCACAACTGGGGACGGCGCCACACGGACCACTACGCGTGGGGGCAGGTGGCCGGCTTCGAAACGCACCCGGAGAGTTTTCTCGAGGTGGCGACCGCGCGGATCCGCATCGGGCGCGGGTGGAGCCCCTTCCTGACGACCCTGGTCCTCCGCCACCGCGGCGAGGAGATCCGCATGAACAGCCTGCCCCGGATGCTCAGGGCCCGCGGGTCGTTCTGCTACTTCCTCTGGAGCTTTCGGTCCGAGGACCGCCGACACCGCGTGGAGGGAACGATCTCCGCGCCCCGGGAGGCCTTCGTCGGCCTGAACTACCTGAACCCGCCGGGGGGCGACAAGCATTGCCTGAACACCAAGATCGCCGCGTGCGAAATCCGGGTGACCGACAAGCGGGCCGGCGGCACGGCAGCGCCGGACGTCCTCTTCACCCGGCACCGGGCCGCCTTCGAAATCCTCACGGACGAACGGGACCACGGGGTGGCGATCCAGGCGTAGGATCGGAAAGGATCTCCCATGCGTGAAAAGGTGCTTCGAACGGACGGACCCACCGGCAGCGGACGAGTCGTTGCCTACCCGCTGGGGGATGGACGCCGTCTGTTTCTCATCCGGACCTACTGCCCGGACCGGATCGGCCCCGGACCGACCAACCTCTACCTCATCGAGGACGAGGCCCTCATCCTCGTCGATACCGGCCTGCCCACGGACATGGCGAAGCAGTTCTTCTATTTCTGGCGACGGCAGTCGATTCCGCGCGGGATCGAGGCGCTGCCGGACGACTTCAGCGAGCGGGAGCTGACGAGCGCCCTCGCGCTCACCGGCCACCGGATCGAGGAGATCGACGCGATCGTGCTGACCCACGGGCACATGGACCAATACCTCCTTGGCCGGAAGATCGTGGCGCGGTCCAACGCCAGGGAGGCCGCCGATGTCTCAGACACCGCGATGATCTGCAACCCCTGGGGGATGGCCCGCTTCATGGCGGAACGATGGCCGGTCCTGATGGCGATGGGCATGCCGCCGCCAAAGCGTCACCAGACGTCCGAGTCGCGGCGGCAAACGCTTCGGATCGATTTGTCCCTCCACGTCGACGAGCCGATCGCCGCGGACGGGCCCCTGACCGTCGGCGACGCCGTTTTCCCCCGCCTGACGGTCCGCCACTTCGCCGGTCATTCCCCGGGGGGCATCTGCCTACTCGTCGACTCCGAGAATGGGTCCGGCCGGCGGATGCTCTGCGGCGACACCCTCCTGTACCCCATCACGCCGCACCCCGACGACCTGGTCGCCTATCTCCGGACCTTGAAGGCCATGAAGACCCTGGAGGACATCTCCCTGACGCTCCCCGCCCACGGCAAGGCGATCCGTCGCCTGCCGGAGCGCCTTGCGGCGATCGAGCAGCATCACGAGCGCCGCCTGCGACTCACCTATGAGGCGTGCCGCCGACCCCGCAGCATCTGGCAGATCGCCACGATGACCGGCTATTTCGACGTCCTCGTGGAACCGACGCAGTTCAACCCCCTGGCCGGCCAGGAGGCCTGGGTGCATGCCGAACTGCTGTATCTGGTGGGCGGACTGCGCCGGACGCACATCCGGGAGGGGGTTCATTATTTCGAGAACTCGGGGGAGGCCTTCGCGGCAATCTACGAACGCGTCCGGGAGTTGATCGACGACGAGCAGTCCACCCTTCTCACGAGACGATAGGGCCTCTCGATGCTCCTCATCCACCCTCCGGTCGTGAAACCGGCGGAACCGCCGGCGGGCATCGCCCGGCTCGCCGGAGCGCTCCGGTCGAACGGCGTCGCCTGTCACCTCTGGGACGCCAACCTGGAGGGTTTCCTGTCCCTGATGGCAGCGGCAGAGACACCGGGAAAGCCGGCGGAGAGCGACGATGCCTGGACGCGGCGGGCGCGGCGGCACGCCGAAGCACACCTCTCCTCCCTCCGGCAATGTCCGCTCTATCGACAGCCCGCGCTCTACCAGCGCACCGTCCGCGACGTCAACCGCCTCCTCCATGCGGCCTCCCCCACCGCCATCCGCATCAGCCTGAGCGATTACCGGGATGCCGACCTCTCTCCGCTCAGGAGCCGCGATCTCGCGAGGGCGGCGGCTGAGCCGGAGCGCAATCCCTTCTTCCCCTTTTTTTCGGACCGCCTGACCCGGCTCGTCGAGACCCGGAATCCCGGCACCGTCGGTTTTTCCCTGAACTATCTGAGCCAGGCGCTCTGCACCTTCGCCATGATCGGCCACTTGAGGCGCCGGCATCCCGAGCTCGAGATCGTCGTGGGCGGCAGCCTCGTCACCTCCTGGGCGACCCACCTGGGAAACGGAAGCCCCCTGAGGGCGCTCGCGGATGACTGGATTGCCGGACCGGGCGAAGGACCCCTCCTCGCCCGCCACGGCATCCCGGCGGGCGACGGCGCGGACTGGCCGCCGGACTACGACGACCTGACCCCGGCGGCCTACCTGTCCCCGGGGACGGTGCTGCCCTTCAGCGCCTCGCGCGGCTGTTACTGGCGCCGGTGCTCCTTCTGCCCGGAGCAGGCGGAAAAGGCCCCCTACCGCCCCCTCACCGCCGCGCAGGTCCGGACGCAGGTGGCCGACCTGCGCGACCGGACGCAACCCGCCCTCCTCCATTTTTTGGACAACGCCCTGAGTCCGGCCCTACTCGGCGCCCTCGCGGACTATCCGCCGAAGGTCCCCTGGTACGGCTTCACCCGCTTCACGCCGGAGCTGGCCCGGACGGAGTTCTGCCGCGCCCTCCGGCGGTCCGGATGCGTCATGCTCCAACTGGGCCTCGAGTCCGGCGATCAGGGGGTGCTCGACAGCCTCGACAAGGGCATCGATCTCGCGACCGTCTCGCGCTGCCTCACGGCCCTCCGGACGGCGGGGATCGCCGCCTACGTCTACCTCCTGTTCGGCGTCCCCGCCGAGACCCCGGACGCCGCGCGCCGTACCCTGGAATTCACCGTCCGCCACGCGGACCGGCTCGGCTTTCTCAACCTCGCCATCTTCAACCTCCCCGTCCAGGGGCCGGAAGCCGCCCCGCTGGAAACGGCGCCCTTCTACGAGGGCGACCTGTCGCTGTATCGCCGGTTCTCGCATCCCCGGGACTGGAACCGCGGGAACGTCAGGCGCTTTCTCGAGCGGGAGTTCCGCCGCCATCCGGCCCTGACACCCATCCTGCAGCGCGATCCCCCTTTTTTCACCTCGAACCACGCCCCCTTTTTCGTCATGACGCCGTTCCCCTCCCCGTCCCCCAACCCTTTCGGAAAGGAGCCCGAACCATGAAAAAGACCAAGATCATCTGCACCATCGGCCCCGCCTGCGACAGCGCCAAGATGATCGAGAAGCTCATGCTGCACGGCATGGACTGCGCCCGGCTGAACTTCTCGCACGGCCTGGCGGAGGAGCACGTGGAGAAGATCCGGCTCTTGCGCGAGGTCTCGGAGCGGCTGGGAAAGCCCGTTCCCATCCTTCAGGACCTCGCCGGTCCGAAGATCCGCATCGGCCTCCTCCCGGAGTCGGGTGTGCGCCTCGTTCCCGGCCAGACCTTCATCCTGACGAGCCGGGAGATCCCGGGAAGCGACGCGGCGGTTTCCCTCTCCTACCCGGACCTGCCCCGGGAGGTCCGCAAGGGGGACCGGCTGCTCCTGGCCGACGGCCTGATGGAGCTCGTCGTCGAGGACACCGACGGGACGGACATCCGCTGTTGCGTCATCACGGGCGGCGTCCTCACCTCGCACAAGGGCATCAACCTCCCGACGGGGACGATCCGGGCGCCGGCCCTCACCGCCAAGGACCGGGAGGACCTCGCGGTCGGCCTGGCCCACGGCGTCGACTACGTCGCACTGTCCTTCGTCCGCACGGCGGACGACATCCGGGCCGTCCAGGAGCTGATCCGGAACCGGGGGCTGACCACCCCGGTCATCGCCAAGATCGAGAAACACGAGGCCCTGGAGGTGATCGAGGAGATCCTCGACGTGGCGGACGGCATCATGGTCGCCCGGGGCGATCTGGGGGTGGAGATTCCCCTGGCCGAGGTTCCCCTCATCCAGAAGAAGCTCATTCATCTGGCCAATGTCCGGGGAAAGACGGTGATCACGGCGACCCAGATGCTGCGCTCCATGATCGACTCCCCCCGCCCGACCCGGGCGGAGGCCACGGACGTGGCCAACGCCGTCCTGGACGGGACGGACGCGGTCATGCTCTCGGAAGAAACAGCGTCGGGGGACTATCCGGTGGAGGCGGTGGAATTCATGCTGAGGCTCATCGAGCGCGCCGAGACGGGCTATCCCTATGCGGACTTTCTCCAGGCGAAGCCGGATCCCGGGGTGTCCGCCGCCGTGGCCAAGGCGTCCTGCGTTCTCGCCGACCACCTCGGGGCGCGCTGCATCATCGCCCACAGCCAATCGGGTCTGACCGCCCGGGCCCTCGCCCGCTTCCGGCCTCGGCAGCCGATCATCGCCCTGTCTCCGAGCGGGGAGACGGTCCGCCGGCTCGCCCTGGTCTGGGGCTGTCAGCCGATCCAGGTCCGGGATTTCAAGGACACGGACGACCTGATCGAAAAGGCCGCGCAGGCCGCCCTCGCCGCCGGCGAACTCGCCCCGGGAGAGCTCGCGGTGATTACGCTGGGGCACCCCCTCTGGACGACCGGATCGACCAACATGATCCGGGTGAAAGAGCTCTGACGACGGCGTCGGCCTCAGCCGAAAACCTGGTGGTTCAGAAGTTTCCAGGCTTCACTGCGGACGAATTCCGTCACCCGGTCGCCCTCGAAGCGGAGGATCCCCTCGCGGCCGAGCTTGCGGAGCACCTCCCGAATGTCCCCGGGGTCCTTCCCCGTATAGCGGACCAGCTCCGTGACCGGGTCCTGCCCCTGAGCGAGGGGCCATTCCTTGAGAAAGTACAGGATCGCCATCAGTTCGATCCAGGCCTCGGTCAGTTCCTCGAGGACCTCGTTCGTATGCTTGATCCGGCGGGAAGACGCCCGCAGCATTAACAGCGAGACGTCGTCGCTCTCCCGGAGCATCCGGTGAAAGGTCTCGCTGTCGATCACGGCGAGACAGCTGTCGGACGCCGCCTCGGCGGAGGCGGTCCGGGGGGCATCGATCAGGGTGGACATTTCCCCGAAATACTCCCCCGGCCCCACGTCGGTGAGGACCTTCTTGATCTGCCCGGCCTGCTTCTGCACCAGGATCCGCCCTTGCAGGATGTAATACATCTCGCTCCCGGTGTCGCCCTCCCG
>JALNWL010000080.1 GCA_023230905.1 Syntrophales bacterium | reverse complement strand
GGGGAGCAGCTCGTCCAGGATGTCGCAGATCATCCGGACAATCGCGATGTTCTCCATCTCCTGGGCCCCGCCGATGTTGTAGGTCTCGCCGCGCAAGCCACGGGTCATGATCGTCCAGATCGCCTCGCAGTGGTCCTCGACGTAGAGCCAGTCGCGCACGTTCTTCCCGTCCCCGTAGACGGGCAGCGGATTCCCCTCCCGGGCGTTCAGGACCATCAGGGGGATCAGCTTCTCCGGAAACTGGTATGGCCCGTAGTTGTTCGAGCAGTTCGACAGCGTCACCGGCAGGCCGTAGGTCTCGTGGTAGGCGCGGACCAGGTGGTCCGAGGCGGCCTTCGAGGCGGAATAGGGGCTGTTCGGGTGGTAGGGGGTAGTTTCGGTGAACAGGCCCTCCGGCCCCAGGCTCCCGTACACCTCGTCGGTGCTGACGTGGTGCAGGAGCCGGAAGGCTTCGCCGCGGGCGCGGGCGGCCTCCAGCAGGTTGAACGTCCCGACGATGTTCGTGAAGATGAAGCCCTCCGGGCGTTTGATGGAGCGGTCGACGTGCGACTCGGCGGCGAAATGGCAGACCGCGTCGATGCCCTCACTGTCGAAGAGGCCCTTCAGCGCCCCGACGTCGCAGATGTCGGCCTTGTGAAAGACGTACCGGCCCGGGTACCGTTCCGCGACGCCGGCCAGATTCTCCGGGTTGCCGGCGTAGGTCAGGGCGTCGACGTTGACGATGCGGCCCCGGAAATCGGACCTCTCGAGAAGAAAACGAATGAAATTGGCGCCGATGAAGCCGCAGCCGCCGGTCACCATCAGGTTCTGGAAAGGCATCGGGATTCTCCTTCTGGAATTTGTTCTCGTACGTCGCGCCTCACCGCGATACCCGCGCTTGTCAGACGCTTATGGCCCGGTCCCTCCAGCCGACAGACCGGACGGACGGACTTCATCCTTCGAGGCGAAACGCAACGCCTCGCCTCACAGATAGGTCCGTCCGCCGAGATACCGCTTGTCGTAGTAGCTCCGCGACAGCGCATCGACGCGGATTTTTTTCCCGCGGCCCGGGGCATGGACGAACCGGTTATCGCCGATATAGAGCCCCACGTGCGAGACCCGTTCCTTCCCCTGCGTGGCAAAGAAGACGAGGTCGCCGGGACGCAGGTCGTCGCGGTCCACGGGGTTCCCCGCCTCGAACTGGTCCCGCGATACGCGCGGCAGATCCAGGCCGTTCAACTGGTAAACCGTCATGGTGAGGCCGCTGCAGTCGAAGCCCTCGGTGAGCGTCGTTCCCCCCCAGAGGTAGGGCACGCCGATAAAGGACCGCGCCGACTTCACCAGCTCGGCCCGCAGATAGGCTTCGCCCTTTTCGCCCTCCCGGGACACGGCGTAATCGCCGGGGCTGACGAGGTAGTATTCGTCGATGACCCCCGAGGTCTTGAGGGCCTCGGCCCTGTCCCGGGCGAGGTCCTTCGTCCGGAAATTGCCGAACTGCACCTTGTAGAGCCCCGTCTTCGCGACAAAATAGGTCGCGTCGAGCCCCCGGCTGCGTAGCAGCTCGGTGAAGCGGGCGGCATTGTTCGGGTTGGCGAAGGCCCCGGCCTGGATCGTATACCCCATCCGGGCCAGCGCCTTATGCTTGACCACCGCCGCCGGACGGGGTTTGAAGGGCGGAGGCTTCCGGGTCGCGCAGGACAAGCAGAGGGAAACCACCAGCGCGAACACCAGCAGCAGGGTCAAATTCGCTATCGGGACTCGTCGTTCGTCTCGGCGCATGTTCCGGTTCCCGCCGCTCCCTCCGCAACGTTCTTTCCGCTTTTCCATAGACGTGCTGCTGGGGGTTCCTTAGCAAATTATCCCGTCAACCTCAAGAACCGATCCGTCCGCTCCATTTTAACGTCGATATCCCGCGGATCCTCTTCACGCCGGAAGAGGTCGCCGTGGCCGTGCGGATGAGTTTCCGGCCGAAGACGGTCGAAGACATCGCCCGGGCGGCCTCGCTGGGGGCGGACCGGGCCGCGGCTTCTGCATCGGCGCGCGCTGCCCGATGGGGGCGATGGAATGGGTCGACGGCGTCGTCCGCGTCCTGGACGATCACTGCATCGGCTTCGGCCTGTGCGCGAGCGACTGTCCGGAAAGCGCCATTGCGCTGACGCCCCGGGAAGCCCCGGAAGAGCCCAGCAAAACGGTTCAGGACATGGGGATGAAGATCCTCCAGGAGAAGGGCATTCTGGAGGGGGACATGAAGGTCATGCATGGATAGGCCCGCGGCGGATTGACGTCCTGCCGGCCGTCTCCGGCCGGAGCGCCGCGCGCGGACCCGGCCGCGTCACTTGTGGCAGCCGTTGCAGGTATAGAAGGCCGCCCCGTCTTTCTGAGCATGACAGGTGAAGCAGAATTTCCCGCCCATGTGATCGGGGAACCCGATCTTGGCCGTGCCCTTCCGGTAGGCAAACAACCCCGGGTGACACGCCTTGCAGCCCGCTTTCGGACGGTGGGTTTCGTGGCGGAAGGTCACGATTCGGGTTTCCTTGCCGAAGCGGATCGACTCCTTCGGGGCGGGAACGGCCTTCCCGTGACACCGGCTGCAATCGGACCAGGCAAAAACGCCCTTGACCTTCCCGCTGTGGCAGCCGAAGCAGAATTTATTCCGGTTGTGATCCGCCATCCCGATGCGGGCGGCCCCTTCCTTCGGTTTGAACAGGCCGGGATGGCAGTCCCGGCAGGTCGCCTTCTTCAGGTGGGAGTCGTGGCAAAACGTCACCCGCTGCCCTCCCCGGCCCAGCCTGACGGTCATTTTGTAGGCCGGCGCTTCCTCCGCCATCACACGGGCGCGGGTTCCCAGGTGGCAGCGCGCGCACTGCGTATCCGCGGCAAAGGCCTTCCGGCCGTTGTGGCAGGCGCCGCAGTATTTCCCCTTGTAAAGGGAGTCCATGTTGAAATCCTTCCGGGTCTGGGCGTGCAGCGCTTTCATTTCGAACAGGCCGCCGTGGCAGGTGTTGCACGAGTCACCCTTCCGGAGGTGGTCCTGGTGGCTGAAGATGACCGATTTCAGGGGCTGGGTATAGAGGATCCCCGCCGGCGCCTGGTCGGCCGCCGTCGCGCCGCTCAACGGAACCCCGATGATGAGCGCCGTGCAGAGGATGAGCATCCGTTTGCGCATGTCGTCGCCCCGGCTAACCTTTCATGTAAAAGACGTTGGGCCTGGCCCCGGACTCCTTCTTGAGCACCCAGACCGGTTTCTGCAACTGGTGAATCAGGTGGTACACCCGATCCCGGGGATCGGACAGGTCTCCGAAAATGCGGACATCGGCGGGACAATGCACCGAGCAGGCCGTGCTTTTCTCGCCGCGGGACAGGCGCGATTCAAAGCAGAAATCGCACTTGTCGATGGCCCCCTTTTCCTCGTTGTAGTACCGGGCGTCGTACGGGCAGGCCGCGATACAGATCTTGCAGCCGATGCACTTCTTGTCGTCCATCATGACGATCCCGTTTTTCCGGTCCTTGTAGGTCGCCCGCACGGGACAGGCGCGCACGCAGGGGGGATTGTTACACTGATTGCACAGGATCGGGATGAACTCCCGCGGCTGGCCGATGGCGGCCTTTTCCTCCCGCTCCAACACCAGGGTGCGCCAGCCGTAATCCGCAACGGCATTGGCGGCCACGCAGGCATCCACGCACCGGCGGCAGCCGATGCATCGATCCACGCGGATCACCATGCAGTAGTGCGGTTTGTAGGGATATTTCTCCGGGAAGGACCCCCTCGGGAAGATCTTTTCGGCGGCGGAGACGGCGGACACCACGGTGCCGCCGGCAAACACGCCGGTGACGACCAGCCCGATCTTCAGGAACGCCCTGCGATCCACGGAGGAGATCGCTCCGGACGCTTCAAACGGATTTCCGTCTTCGAAGGGTTTGAACGTCATGGTTCGTCGCCGTCAACCTTTCCGATTTTCACCTCAGCGCTGGCTTCGGCCTCGTCGAAGTTCGCGAAGATTTTCTCCCCCAAAAGAAACGCGGCGCCGCAAAACCCGACGCCCGCGAGCACGACCAGGGCCTCCTGCCAGGTGGGGGCATATGTGTGCAGCCGGGAATATTCGCTCACGCCGAGGTCCCAGTACAGGGGAACGATCTGCCCGACCACCACCATCTGCAGACGGGCGAAGAAGGCGCCGAGGATCATCAGGGTCACGGACAGGAACATGATCCCGATCCGCCTGCCCCGGGACCCCAGGAGCAGCAGCAGGGGCAAGGCGATCCCCAGGCCGATCTCCAGCGCCCAGAAGTTGAAGGCATAGGGCCCCCGGACGAGGGCGTCGAGCACCATGAGCTTTTCCGTCCCGCCCGCCGTCAGGGAAACCATCCGCCAGATGGTGAAGAACAGGACCACCGCCAGCATCAGCATCAGCAGCTTTCCGACCGCCGCCAAGGAACGGGCGACCTGGCCTTCGAGGGCCGCGCCCCGTATCCGGTGGGCGAGGACGGTGAAGAAAATGATGGCCCCGCAGCCCATCATGACGGCCGAGGCGATGAAGAAAATGGGGAGATACGGCCCGTACCAGAATTCCCGCCCGTTCAGCATGGCGAAGACGCCGCCCAGATTGCTGATGGCGGCGACGCCGAAGAGGATCCCGAAGAATCCGACGACCGCCGAAACCCGGTGCCGGTCGAGCATGAGGAAAATGAATTCGATGATCAGCAGGACGACCTCGCAGGCGTAGAGGGTGCCCATCCACCAGATATTGGAGGAGAAATTGGGCGAGGTGAACAGGTAGATCGCGAGCCGAAAGGGGTTTTCCAGCTCCAGGCCGATGACGAGAAACCCCGACAGAATCGTAATCACGGACAGCAGGACCGCCCGCTTCGCGATCGGCTGGAACGCCCGCACGCCGAAGATGTGGCCGATGGAGGACACGAGGCAAAGCCCCGTCGAGGCCACCACGAAGAAGGTATAGGTGGAGATGAGCATCGCGAGCGGGATCTCGCGGGAGGTCCCGTAGGCGTGACGGCTCCCCTCGAAATAAACGGAATAGATGCCGGTGACGGAGCCGGCGATGAACAGAAGCGCGAAAAGACTCACCCCGGACAGGTAAATCGGGCCGCCGGACACGATCCGTCCGCCTGCGGCCTTGAGGCTGTCGAGC
Source organism: Syntrophales bacterium (assembly GCA_023230905.1). GTDB lineage: Bacteria > Desulfobacterota > Syntrophia > Syntrophales > UBA2251 > UBA2251. The sequence continues at coordinate 4,950 of JALNWL010000080.1, read as the reverse complement.
AGAGGCGAATTTTTCATGGGGTTCCCTTACCATATTCGCGACATCGGCGCAACAGGATTCTGATCGACCGCGCCCGGATCGAACGGGTTTCGTACCCGGGCCGGAGGGGTTTTTGCCGCCCTGATTCCACGCTTTCCCGCTCCTTGACAGACGGACCCTTTGATGGGATGATACGGAAAATTTTACCCGGGAGGTGCCCCATGCTTCGCAAGCCGTTCACCCTGCGATCCGTTCTGATCTTCCTGCTCGCGGCGTTCCTGGCTTTAGGCCTCGGCGCCTGCACAACCAAGAACCTGCCCGCCTCAAAGGCCGACTACGACGTGATCGTCATCGGCGCGGGCATGGGCGGACTCTCCGCCGCGGCCCACCTGGCCGTCAAGGGCCAGAAGGTGCTGGTCCTCGAAAAGCACCACAAGGTCGGCGGCAGCACGTCGAATTTCCGGCGGGGCGAGTTCGTGTTCGATACGGCCCTGCACGAGATGGCCGGCGGCGGTCCCGGCAGGCTCGACCGCGGCCTGTACCAGCTCATCAAGCTGACGGGGGTCGACCAAAAGGTCGAATTCTACGAGGTGCCGCACCTCTACCGCTCCTGCTTCCCCGGCGTGGACATCACCCTCCCAACGAACTGGGCGGGCTTCAAGGGCGCCCTCAAGAAGCAGTGGCCCGAGGAGGCCGAGGGCATCGAGACCTTCCACACCCTCTGCCGGAGCGTGTACGGCGAGATGCTTGAACTCAAGGACCTCTTCCGATACGGCGGCACGCGCGCCAAGCTGACCCAGATCATGGTGCCGCTCCGGCAGCCGAACTTCTTCAAATGGAAGGACCGCACCGTCCGGGATCTGATGGACCACTGCTTCAAGAACGAGGAAATCAAGGCGGTGGTCTCCCAGCTCTGGGTGTATTACGGCGCTCCGATCGAAAAGCAGACGGCGCTGGTCATGCTGGCGGCCACGGAAACCTACCTGTCCGACGGCGCCTGGCACGTCAAGGGCACGTCGCAGGCGCTATCCGACGGCTACGCGGCACGCATCCACGAATTGGGGGGCGTGGTTAAAACCGGCACGCTCGTCAAGAAGATCGTCCTGGAAAACGGCCGGGCAACCGGCGTCGCGACATCGGACGGCCAGACTTACACCGCCCGCTACGTCGTGGCGAACACCGATCCGTACCAGCTCGCCTATACCCTGATCGGTAAGGAAAACATGCCCGCCGCCTATCTCGAGAAGCTCGAGAAGATGAAGCCGGCCAACTCCCTGTTCGGGGTCTACCTGGGTCTCAACGTGGACCTCAAGGCGCAGGGCCAGGAAGACTCGGAAATCCTCTACAACACCTCCCTCGACAGTCGGAAGAATTACGACGCCATGATGAAGGGCGACTTCCGGAACGGCGCCGCCGCCATCACGATCTACTCCAATTTGGGCGATTCCGTCTACGCACCCCCGGGCAAGTCCGTGGTCAAGCTGGACGCCTATTCCGATATCTCCATATGGCCAAAGGATCCGGCGGCCTACGCCCGGATGAAGGAACAGAAGGTGGATGAGCTCATCGCGCTGGCCGCCAACGCCATCCCCGCACTCAAGGACCCAAAGAACATCGTGTTCAAGGAGGGGTACACCCCCCGGACGCTCGAGCGGTACACGATGAACCGGGGAGGCGTGGTCTACGGCTTCGAGCTGACCCTGGATCAATGGCAGAAGGTCCCCAACACGACGCCGGTCGAAAACGTCTTCATCACCAGCAACTGGACCCAGGCCTGGCACGGCGTGGGCTCCTGCCAGCTCAACGGCTGGCGGGCGGCCCGGCTGATCCTCGACAGGGAAGGCATCCAATAGCAAGATAAGTCCTCGTCTTCCCGTTCATCTCGCTATGGTGGATGGGAGGACCAGGGCGATCCCGGCACAGCCGGGATCGCCTTCCGATGCCTGTCGTTATCCCGACGCGGCTTTTCCGGCCCGGTGTTCCCGTCTGTCATCTTCAGTTCTCCAGCCACCGCTCCGCGACGAAACGGCGCGCGTCTTCCGGCGTTTCGATCTCGCCGTCGAGTTGCGCGTCCTCCACGGCCTTCAGGATCTCCGAAAACCGCGGCCCCGGCACGAACCCCATCCCGATCAGGTCCCGCCCCGTGATGAGACGCGGGGGCCGGAGGACGGCGTCGTCGAGTTCCGCCCGTTTTTGCACGCAGAAATCGTAATGGTCCAGCATCCCGTGGCTCCCCAAGCAGTCCAGCCGGTGCAGCTCCAGGTGCAGGTCGAACAACTCCCCGCGCAGCAGGCGCTTCAGGCGGTTCGGGCGCATCTCGCGCACGTGCATGAATTGCATGTGGCCGCCGACGAGGTCCAGGACGGCCTCCGTCTCCGTCCGCGAAAACCGCAGGCGGCGGAGCACGTCCGCGGCGATGCGCACACCCTCGCCTACGTGGCCGTAGAAATGGACGCCCCGCTCGTCCTCGGAGCGCGTCACGGCCTTCCCCGCGTCGTGGAGCAGAACGGCCCACGCCAGGCGGGAATCCGCCGGCGGCGCCTCCGACAGGAGTTCCAGCATCCGCAGGGTATGCACCCACACATCCCCCTCCGGGTGGAAGCGGGGCGGCTGGTCCACCCCCCGCAGGGCCTGGACCTCCGGCAGAATGACCCGCAGCAGTCCGGTCGCCGCGAGGAGTTCCATCCCGCGCCGGGCGCCGCCCTCCGTCAGGATCCGGGTCAGTTCCCCCCGGATGCGCTCGGCGCTGACGGCGGCGATGACCGGGGCATGCCGGACGATGGCCGCCTGCGTCTCGGCCTCCAGGACAAAATCGAGATTCGCGGCAAAGCGGACGGCGCGGAGCATCCGCAGGCGGTCCTCGCCGAAGCGCGCCTCCGGATCACCGATGGTCCGGATCAACCGCGCGGCGAGATCGGCCTGCCCGCCCACGCGGTCGATCACCCCGCCCGTCTCGGGGTCCATGAGCAGGCCGTTGATTGTGAAGTCCCGGCGTCGGACGTCCTCCTCCGCCCCGGCGAAGCGGACCGTATCCGGGCGGCGGCCATCGGCATAGCCCCCCTCGGTCCGGAAGGTCGCCACCTCGAAGGGACGGCCGTCCTCGACGACGAGGATCACGCCGAAGCTCGCGCCCACCGGAACGGTACGGGGGAAGAGGCCCTCGACCTCGTCCGGGGTGGCCGAGGTGGCGATGTCGAAATCCGCGGGCGGGATGCCGCGGATCAGGTCCCGTACGCAGCCGCCGACCCAGTAGGCCTCGTGGCCGGCGCGGCGCAGGGCGCGCACGATGGCCGCCGCCCCTTCCCGCAGCGCGGGGAGGGGTGAAGAGACCTCGGGAGGGATGTTCCGTGGATGCATCTGAGCAAGCCGATCCATGTGAGGGTTTCTCTCGCGCGAAGCCGGATACTCGACGGGAACGCCGCTTCAGTCCCCCTGCAAACGCCTGTCAGCCCCCCGATCACGACCGGGACCTGCCGTGCGAATCCGCCCTTCAACCCGTTTGCCGATGGACGCGCCGCCGCCCCCCATTGGGCCCCGTTCCTCAATCCTGAGCCCACAGCTTGGCGGTTCTCAGGCCAGTTGTTACAAGAAAAGAATAGATTCCGCAACATAGAATCCCGGCCGGCATGAATCACTGTAAAGTCGTCGATTGACGGACCGTTCAATGTATGCAAGATTGACGGCATTCCAGATTCGGATCGTCCGATCGCGCCGGTCGGCCCGACGCCCCAAAGGGGCCGGTTTCGGCCCGCCGGGTCGGGGGAAAACGTTCTCTCCGTCTCACAACCGGTCGCCCCAGCCATCAGGAGGTCTCTTATGAAGAAACATCCCCTGCTGTCCGGTCTTGTCGGCATCGCGGTTCTGCTGGCCCTTTACCTCTCCTTTTGGCCCGTCGCCATCGACCCCGCGCCGTGGGTCCCCCCGGCCGCACCGGAACGGACGGGCGTCTATACGCCGAACAATTTGCTGTCAGGCGTCCAGCGCCTCGAATCGGGGATGGGATCGCCGCTGGAAGGCGTGGCCATCGACCGGGAGAGACGGCTCTACGCCGGGACAAAGGACGGCCGCATCATCCGGTACGACCGGGAGGGGAAAACCCCCAAGGTCTTTGTCGAGATCGGGGGGTGGCCGCTCGGCATCGCCTTCGACGCGGCCGGAAACCTGATCGTCTGCAACGGCAGGAACGGGCTGCGGTCCGTTGCGTCGGACGGGACGGTCACGACCCTCACGGTCGAGCAGGGCGGCGTCCCCTTCCGGAACGTGGACGGCCTCGCCATCGCCCCGGACGGGACGATCTATTTCACGGACGTGTCGAAGAAATTCACCGACGATCAATACATGGACGATCTTTTGGAGCACCGACCCAACGGGAGGCTCCTGGCCTATGATCCGGCGACCCGCAAGACACGGCTCGTGCTGGACGGCCTCTATTTCCCCAACGGGGTCGCGGTCGCCCCCGACAACACGTTCCTGATCCTGGCGGAAATGGGGACGTACCGGCTCCTCCGCATCCGGCTCAGCGGCCCCCGGACCGGGACCTCCGAGGTTTTCATCGACAACCTGCCGGGCTTTCCGGACGGCCTGTTCCCCGGGAGCGACGGCGTTTTCTGGGTGACGATCGTCTCGCCGCGCGACAAACTCGCCGATACGGTGCTCTTCCCCCACCCGCCCCTCCGCAAGGTGCTCCGTCGCCTGCCCCGCGCCCTCATGCCGGCGCCGAAAAATTACGGTTACGTCCTGGGGTTGGACGGCAACGGCACGATCGTTCATAACCTCCAGGACCCGACCGGCACCTTCGGCCAGATCACCAATGTGCTGGAACACGATGGAAAGCTCTACATGGGCAGCCTGTCGGAGGACGCCATCGGGGTCCTCCCCGTGCCGAAACGCGCGGTGAAATGAACGAAGATTTCGGTTTGCGAGGGCGGGTTCCGTCCGGGGTTTCCAAACCGGCCCCGTTTTCGGGAATCC
>JALNWL010000079.1 GCA_023230905.1 Syntrophales bacterium | reverse complement strand
GCCGTGGTCGTCAAGTATGGCGAGACGATTGGGGAGGTCACGGAGGACGTTCGTCGGGGCGACTGGATTCACGTCCACAACCTGGATATCGAAGAGCAAAAGGAAAACTCGTAGATGGAAACGTTTCTGGGATACGCCAGGCCGGACGGTTCGGTGGGGATCCGGAACCACGTCGCGGTTATCCCGTCGGTCGCCTGTGCCAACGGGGTGGTGGCTGCCATCGCCCGGGTCCTCCCCGACGTTGTGCCCCTCTACCACGGCCACGGCTGCGGCCGGGCCGCCGAGATCCCGCTCCACACCCGCGTGCTGGTCAACCTGGGCCGGCACCCGAATTGCGCCGCGGTGCTCGTCGTGGGGCTGGGATGCGAGGTCCTCAAAGCCGAGGGCATCGCCCGCGCCATTGCCGAAACGGGCAAGCCGGTCGACTATTTCAACATTCAGGAATGCGGAGGATCACGTCGGTCGGCGACGAAGGGCATTGAAATCGCGGCCGAGATGCTTCGCGCGGCCGGCCGGTGCGAACGTCGCCCCTTTCCGCTCTCCCGGCTCATTCTCGGCCTCGAATGCGGCGGCTCCGACGCCTTCTCCGGTATCACGGCCAACCCCGCTGTCGGCCTCGCCTCGGACTGGCTCGTCGACCGGGGAGGCACCGTTCTTCTGACGGAGGATACGGAGATGATCGGGACGAGCCCGATCCTGGAGCGGCGCGCAAAGACCCCCGCGGTCGCGGGAGAGATCAAAACAATGATTGCCGACGCCGAACGGCTGACCCACGACCTCCTGGGACCTCTCGCGCCCTTCGTCATCGCCCCGGGCAACATGGACGGCGGCATGAGTTCGATCCGGGAGAAGTCGCTGGGGTGCATCGTCAAGGCCGGCAGCCGCACGATCACCCAGGTGACCGACTATGGGGAGGTCCCGGCCGAAAAAGGAGTTGTCCTCATGCGCGGTCCCGGGTATGATACGGAATCCATCGCCGGGGTCGCCGCCGCGGGCGCCCAGTTCGTCCTCTTTACGACGGGGCGCGGTAATCCGATCGGCTTTCCCACCGTCCCCGTCCTCAAGGTGGCCAGCACGGCGAAACTGTACCGGGCGATGGAGGACGACATGGATATCAACGCCGGGGCCGTTCTCGAGGGGAAACGCCTGGCGGCGGTCGGCGACGAGATTGTCGCCCTCATCCGCGAAGTCGCGGACGGACGCAAAACCAAGGCGGAAATCAACCGGCAGGACGGCATTGTCTGCCTCTACACGCGCCATCCGGCCTTTTGACGGTTGAGAAGGGAGGGGTCTGCATGAGGAGGGTGTCTCTGTTCGTTCCGTGTCTGGTCGATCTGCTCCTGCCCGAGATCGGAGAAGCCGCCTTTGCGCTGCTGAGACGCCTCGGCGTCGAGGTCGTGTACCACGAGGCTCAGACCTGCTGCGGGCAGCCGGCGATCAATGCCGGGTACCTTCCGCAGGCGCGCAAGGTCGCCCGGCACTTCCTCAAGGTCTTTGGCGAGGACGAGGCGATCGTCTGCCCCGCCGGATCGTGTGTCGTCACGGTCAAGCACCACTACCCGGAGCTGTTTGCCGACGAACCGGACTGGCGGACCCGGGCGGAGTCCCTGGCCCCGCGGGTCTACGAGCTGTCCCAGTACCTTGTCGATGTGCTCGGCGTGGAGGATGTGGGGGCGACGTTCGGGGGGAAGATCGCCTATCACGAGGCCTGCCACGTCCTGCGGGGGCTCGGCGTTTCTGAACAGCCGAAAAAGCTGGTTCGGGCCGTGACCGGCGCGGAACTCGTGCCCCTGAACGCCGCCGACGTTTGCTGTGGCTTTGGAGGAGAGTTTTCCCTGCAATATCCGGATATTTCAGAAGTCCTGGTCGCGGAGAAGACCGAAAATTTCATCAACAGCCAGGCCGATGCCCTCGTCCTGTGTGAGCCGGGATGTTTCCTGAATATCTCCGGATACGTGCACCGTCATCATCCGGAAAAGAAGGTCTTCCATCTGGCCACGCTTCTCGCGGGCAACGGAAAGGGGGGGGGCGCATGAAGATCCGGACGGAACAGTTTGTCGAGATCGCCCGGGAGGAGATGAAAAACACGCGCTCGAAGGCCTTTTTGGGCCTCCTGCCGCCGGTGATCAACGCCATGCGGCAGATATCGCTCGCGACCTTTCCCGATCCGGACGCCGCTCAGGCGTACGGCGCGGCGATCCGCGGGGAGGTGGTGACCCGTCTTCCCGAACTGCTGGAGGAATTCGAGAGGAACGCGACCGCGCGGGGGACGAAGGTCGTCTGGGCGCGGACGGCCGCGGAGGCCAACGCTTTCGTCCTCGATCTGGCCAAAAAGAAGGGCGTCGCCTACGTCACCAAGGGAAAATCCATGCTGAGCGAGGAGATCGGGCTCAACGATGCCCTCATCGACAACGGCGTCGACGCAATCGAGACCGATCTCGGCGAGTTCATCATTCAGTTGCTCAAGCGCCCCCCCTTCCACCTGATCGGTCCCGCCGTCAACATCGCGGTGGAGGAGATCCGCGACCTCTTTATGGAAAAAGGCATCCTGGCGGAGCCGACGGAAGATCCCGTCGCGCTCGGCTATGCCGCCCGGCTTTATCTGCGGGACAAGTTTCACCGTCTGGAGATGGGGGTGACGGGGGTGAACATGGCCGTGGCGGAGACGGGGACGATCGTCAACGTGGAGAACGAGGGCAACATCCGCTTCGCCAAGTCGTCCCCCCGGACGCAGGTTTCCATCATGTCCCTCGAAAAGGTCGTGCCGACGATGGCCGACGCCCTCCACATGATCCGCCTCCTGTGCCGGAACGGCACGGGCCAGAAGATGGCGTCCTACATCTCCTTCGATACCGGACCGCGGGCGGCCGGGGAGATCGACGGGCCGGAGGAGGTCTATTGCGTGATCGTCGACAACGGTCGGGCGGACCTCTACGACGATCCCGTCGCCCGGGACGTCTTCCGTTGCATCCGCTGCGGGGCCTGCGCCAACATCTGTCCCGTGTATACGAAGATCGGCGGCTATCCCTACGGCTGGGCATACACGGGCCCGATGGGGCAGCTCCTGACCCCGCTCCTCCTCGGCTTTTCCGGGACGTCGGACCTCTTTCGCGCCTGCACCCTCTGTGGGGTCTGCAAGAGCGTCTGCCCGGCCGGGGTGGACCACCCCCGGATGCTTCTTTACTACCGTGCCCGGGATGCCGCGGGCGACCCGAGACTGAGATCCCGGGGGCGGCCCTTGAAGGAACGGACGCTTTACGACCTCTTCGCCTGGGGCGCCACGCATCCGCGGTTGTGGAGGCAGGGGGCAAAGCGCATGCGCCCCCGAGTCAACCGCGGCGCGCGGGACGGGTACCTGAGCCGGTCCGTGGAACCGCTCGACGGGTGGTTCCGGAGCCGGGACCTGCCGGAGATGGCGGAAAAGACGTTTCATGAACGGTGGAAGGAGCGGGAAGGGCATAAGGCGAAAGCCTGACGCCTCAAACGAAGGAGGGGAGCATGCCGTACGCTGCGAGAGAGGACATCCTCGGGAAGCTCAAGAAGGCGGACCGGCGGGAGGAGGCGCCGGCGAGACCCCCGTTGCCGCCCCTGACGGAGGTCGGCTGGGGCACGGAACAGCTGATCGAAAAGTTCACGGAGAATCTCGCCCTCCAGACGGGAGTCGTCCACCGGGTCGCCGACCGCGCGGGCGCCCTCGAAAAACTGACGGAGATCGCGCAGGCCGAGGGCTGGAAGGCGGTCATGATCGCAACCGACGAGGTCCTGGCACCGCTCGACCTCGCGGCCTGGGGCCGGACGAACGGGATTGATGTCCTGAAGGCGGCGGATTTCACGGCCCGGGACGCCTTCAAAGACGCCGTCTTCGATCAGGTGGACGCCGGGATCACGGGCGTGGACTGGGCCGTTGCCGAGACCGGCACGGTCGCCCTCGTCCACGACGAGCGGCAACCGCGTCTGGTCTCGCTCGCGCCGATCCTCAATGTCGTGGTCGTCCCGGTGGACCGGATTCTGCCGGTCTACGAGCAGGCCCTGGAGCGGATCCTCGCGGCCCGGGGTGGCATGCCGGCGCACCTGAACCTGATCACGGGCCCGAGCATGACGGCGGACATCCAGGCGACGCCCTTCAAGGGAATGCACGGCCCCCGGCGCGTCATCGCCCTCCTGATCGGGTAGGCCGGGCAGGCTTTAGGCAATTGATTAAAAATGCGTGCAATCGTTCGATATGAATTGATTGATGATCTTGTGAGGCAAACATGAAAAGTGTCTGGGTGCCGTCACGGCGCTGGTATGAGAACGAGGAGCGGGAGCTGACGTTCCCGGACCGCTGGGGGGTGGACAACCTGACCTCCCCGGGGCTGGAGAAGCCCGGACTCACGCCGGAAGAGGTCGCGGCGAAGATCGCGCGCCCCGTCGCGGGGCCGCTCCTGGAGGAACTCGCCCGGGGCAAAAAACAGGCCGTCATCGTCTTCGACGACATGACGCGCCCGACCCCGGTGAAGGAGGTCGCGACGACCATCTTGGATGCCCTGCGCCGGGCCGGGATGCAGCGGGACCAGATCCGGTTCCTCTGGGCACTGGGGAGTCACGCCGCCTACGACATGATCGCCGCCCGCAAGAAACTGGGGGACGACATCGTCGAGCGCTACGCCGTCTATAACCACGACGCCTTCCAGAACTGCGTCCGGGTGGGGCGGACGCCGACCGGCGTGGAGCTGTGGTTCAACCGGGAATACCTGGCCTGTGACCTGAAAATCGGGATCGGCTGCATCACCGCCCACGTCCACGTGGGGTTCGGCGGCGGTGCGAAGATCGTCCTGCCCGGCGTGGCGGGGATCGAAACGATCAACCAGTTTCACAACCAGCAGTTCCGGGATTTCGCCCGGACGGGTCTGGGCAACTTCGACAACAACATCATGCGGGCCGAATGCGACGCGGCGGGAGATCTCGCCGGCCTCGACTTCAAGGTGGACTGCCTCATCAACCGACGCGGCGAGATCGCGAACCTCTACGCCGGGCCGTTCCGCGAGACGCACGCCCTCGGTGCCGAGGAGGGCCGGGTGCACTACGGTATCCCCTGCGCGGTGGGCTACGACGTCACGGTCTGCAATGCCTACGGAAAGGCGAACGAATCCGCGATCGCACTGGTGTTCACGCTGGCGACGATGAAGCCGGGGCAGGGCACCGGGGTGCTCGTCTGCGACGCCCCGGAGGGCCAGGTTCCCCATTACGTCATGCGTGCCTGGGGGTCTGACTACGGCGGACGCCACTACCAGGCCCGCGCGAAGGGGTTCGTGGGCCTGCTCATGAAGAAGTTGATCGTCTTCAATCCGCAGCCCGACCGGACGAGCCTGGACCTCGTCTGCCACGCGGATGATGCCGTCGTCGTCAAGACCTGGGACGAGGTTCGGTCCATCCTGGAGGCCGATTATCCGGGCGAGGCGAAGGTGGCCGTGGTGCAGGACGGAACGATGCAGTACATCCTGCCGCCGGGAAATGGGTGAAAACGACGCGTTTTGGCCATTCGAGGGGTTTGACAACAACCGAAAGAGGGAGGTCGGGTTCATATGGAAATGACGATCATGGGGCAGAAAGAGCTCCAGGAACGGGTGCACCGGGCGCGGCTCTGCACGGGATGCGGGGCCTGCGTCAACCTCTGTCCGTATCAGGTGTTCTACAACGACCAGACGATCGTTCTGGATGCCTGCGACATCAAGGAGGGCCGCTGTTTCGCCTTCTGTCCCCGGACGCCCACGGACCTCGATGCGATGCGGAGGCGCTTTTTCGCCCCCGGAAACCTGACGCCGGAGATCGGGGCGGTGAAGGGGTACCTGATTGCCCGCGCCGCCGATGCGGCCGTCCGAAGGGGCGCCCAGCACGGGGGGACCGTCAGCGCCCTGATGGCGCTCGCCCTCGATGAAGGTCTGATCGATACGGCCATCGTTGCCGAGGGCGCGGACCGCTTTCTCCAGCAGGGCGTCGCCGTCGGAGACGGGGCGGAGGTCCTGAAGCGGGGCAAGAGCAAGTTCATTGCGGCGGCGACGGTGGCCGCCTTCAACCGGGCGGCCAAGGGCCCGGCCGAAGCCATAGGCGTGGTCGCCACGCCCTGCCAGGTCTTCGCCCTCGCCAAGATGCGGATGAAGCCCCTGCCGGAGCTGGACAACAATATCGACAAGCTGAAGCTCGTCATCGGGCTTTTCTGCGGCTGGGCCTTGGACTGGCGGAAATTCACCGCCCTGCTCGCGGCCCGAACGGCCCTCGAGGACATCACCGGGATGGACATTCCCCAGGGCCGTCGCCTGGTCGTCGTCTACACCCGGAACGGCGCCCTCGAAATCCCGTGGGACGAGGTCGCGCCCATTGCCCGGGAGGCCTGCGGGGTCTGCATCGACACGACGGCCGAGTTCGCCGATCTTTCCGTGGGCTCCGCCCGGATCGGCGAGACGTGGGAGACGACCCGGACCTGGAACCAGGTCATCGTCCGGACGGAGGCGGGTCAGGCCCTGATCGACCTGGCGCGTCGCAAGGGCGTTCTCGAATTCCGCGACCCCCCCGCCGGGGTGCTCGACGAACTCAAGGCCGCAGCCAGGGACAAGAAGAAGGCGTCCCTGGAGAAGATCATCGCCAGGACGGGAAACCCCGAGGACCTGATCTACGTGGATCGCCGGGACCCCGTCATCCGCGCCATCCTTGATTAGAAAAACCATTCCTGTAACGACACGGAGGACAAGATGTCGAAACTGATCGATCCGCGCGAGGGCGTCCGGGTGCTCCTCATGGGCAATGAGGCCATTGTCCGGGGCGCCCTGGAGGCCGGTGTCAACGTGGCGGCGGGCTATCCCGGCACGCCGTCGTCCGAAATCGTCCAGAACCTGGCGGACGTGGCGGGGGAGCGCAACCTCTACGTCGAGTGGTCCGTCAACGAGAAGGTGGCCATGGAGGTGGCGGCCGCGGCCTCCTTCGCGAAGCTCCGCTCCCTGTGCGCCATGAAGCAGAACGGGGTGAACGTCGCCTCCGACTTTCTGCTCCATCTGACGGCGGCCGGCACGCGGGGCGGAATGGTGCTTGTCACCTGCGACGACCCCGGGGCGCTCTCCAGCGTCAACGAGGGGGAGTCACGCCACTTCGCGCGCATGGTGGAGGTGCCCCTCCTGGAGCCCGGCGATTTCCAGGAAGCGAAGGACATGACGAAATGGGCCTTCGAGCTCTCCGAGGAGATCCGGAACCTCGTCGTCCTGAGGAGCGTGACCCGCATGTCCCACGCGAGCGGCAACGTGACCCTGGGGCGGCTCTCCGACGCGCAGCCGAAGGCGGAGTTCAAGTACAACGGCTTCATCCTCGACCCCCTGGAGGGGCCCGTCGTCAGCGCGCCGGTGCCCTACAAACACACCCTCCAACAGGAAAAGTTGAAAAGGGTCCGGGAGATCTTCGAAGAGAGCCCCTTCAACACCTACGCCGGCCCGGAGAAACCGGACCTGCTCGTCGTCACGAGCAGTGCCTGCACCCTGTACAGCCGGGAGGCGATCGACGTCCTCGGCGTGAAAGACCGGGTGGGTCTTTTCAAGCTGGGGACCACCTGGCCCCTGCCGCCCGAACTGCTCAAGAAACGTCTCGCGTCGACGGACCAGGTCCTCATCGTGGAGGAGGTCATCCCCTTTCTGGAGGAGAACGTGAAGATCCTGGCCGCGGAAACCGCACGCGAGATCGGCGTCAAGACCTTCTTTGGAAAGAACGACGGGACGCTCCCCTCCATTGGCGAGCTGAATCCCGACCTCGTTGCGGTGGCGATCGCAAAAATCCTGGGGATCGACCACGTCGCCATGCCGCCTGAATACGAAAAGAAGGCGACGCTCATGAGTTTCGCAAAGGCCCCCAACCGTGAGCTGACCTTCTGTCCCGGCTGTCCTCATCGGGCTTCTTTCTGGGCGATCCACCACGCCCTGCTCATGGACAACCGGCTGGGGTTCGTCTGCGGCGATATCGGCTGCTATTCGATGGCGGCCCTCCCGTGCGGGTTCAGCACCCTGAAGACCCTTCACGCCATGGGATCGGGCACCGGGGTCGCGAGCGGGTTCGGCCAGCTCCACCGCTTTGGCATGGAACAGCCCGCGATGACGGTCTGCGGCGACTCCACCTTCTTCGCCTCCGTCATGCCGGCCCTGGTGAACGCGATCCACCACCGCGCCGAGCTGACCGTGGTCGTTCTCGACAACAGCGGCACCGCCATGACGGGCTTCCAGCCCCATCCGGGACTCAAGGTGAACGCCATGGGCGGGGACGTTCCCGCCCTGGACATCGCGCGGATCTGCGCGGCGATGGGGGCAAAGGTGGAGGTCCGGGACCCCTTTCAGATCGAAGAGACCCGCGAGACCCTGATCCGCCTCCTCGACCAGAAGGGCGTCAAGGTTCTGATCATGCGCCAGATGTGCGCGCTTAGTCCGGAGAAGCGGGCGAAGAAAAATTATGAGGTGAAGGTGGACGAGGCCTTGTGCCTGGGCGAGACCTGCGGCTGCAACCGCCTCTGCACGCGCGTCTTCCGCTGTCCGGCGCTCGTGTGGGACAAGGAGCGGAAGAAGGCGAGGGTGGACGAGGTCCTGTGCGCCGGCTGCGGCGTCTGCGCGCTCATCTGCCCGGCGGGGGCGATCCGGAAAGAGGAGGTGGCTTGAACGATGGGAACGCAAACCTTACCGAATGATCCCTTCAACATCATCATTACCGGCGTGGGCGGACAGGGGAACGTCCTGGCCTCGCGCGTGCTCGCCAACATGCTTGTCCGCCGGGGGTACGACGTTACCATCGGCGAGACCTTCGGCGCCTCCCAGCGCGGCGGTTCGGTCATGAGCCACATCCGGGTCTCGACCCGGGGCGCCTGGAGCCCCCAGATCCCCAAGGGGAAGGCGGACATGGTCGTTTCCCTGGAGCCGGTGGAGGCGATCCGGGTCATGAAGGACTACGGCAACGAAGAGGTCCGGATCCTCGTCAACGACCGGCCCATCTATCCGGTGGGCGTGATCGCCGGGGAGCTCAACTATCCGGCGCTCGACGAGATCGCCGGCGCCCTGAAGGACCTGTCCAAGCATGTCTGGTTCATCGACGCGACCGAGGAGGCGATCCGGCTCGGCAATCCGATCCTGGGCAACGTCATCATGATCGGCGCCGCCTGCGGCCTCGGCATCCTGCCCGTGGGCCGCGCCGAGTTCGCCGAGGTCATGAAGGAGAGCCTCGCGGCCGACAAGCTCGAGATCAACCTGGCGGCGTTCGATCTCGGGGCCGCCAAGCCCGCCGCCGCGGCATGACCGTCGCGACGCGAACGGGCACCGCGGGGAGGGGTGTTTTTCCGTCATGGCCAAACTGACGCTCAAGGAGTGGCTCGCGCGGGTCGAGGGCGACCGGCGCTTCATGGAGAACGTCCGGGCGATCCGCCGGATCCCCGCCCGCGACGGGGTCTACGCCCCGTATCCGGACTGGGTGCACCCCTCGCTCGCGAAGGTCCTCGCGGCGCGGGGGATGGGGCGGCTCTACAGCCACCAGGCCGAGGCGGTCGCGTGCGTCCGCCGGGGGGAAAGCGTCGTGGTCGTCACGCCGACGGCAAGCGGCAAGACCCTCTGTTACAACCTGCCGGTCCTGCAGCGCATCCTCGAAGAGCCGGAAACCCGCGCCCTGTACCTGTTCCCGACCAAGGCGCTGGCCCAGGACCAGATGCACGAGGTCCACGGACTGATCGGCGGGCTGGGTGCGGACATCAAAACCTACACCTACGACGGGGACACCCCGGACGACGCCCGCCGGGCGATCCGCCGGCAGGGGCACGTCGTCGTGACCAATCCCGACATGCTCCACGCCGGGATCCTGCCCCACCACACGAAGTGGCAGAAGCTCTTTGCGAATCTCCGCTACGTCGTCATCGACGAACTCCACATCTACCGGGGGGTTTTCGGATCCCATCTGACCAACGTCCTGCGGCGCTTGGTCAGGATCGCCCGCTTCTACGGGGCCGACCCCGTCTTCGTCTGCTGCTCCGCCACGGTGGCAAACCCGCGCGAGCACGCCGAGCGCCTCCTGGAGCGTCCCGTCGCGCTCATCGACGAGAGCGGGGCGCCGGCCGCGGCGAAGACCTTCATTCTCTACAACCCCCCCATCGTGAACCGGGAACTCGGCATTCGCCAGTCCGCCCTGACGCCGGCCCGGAAGATGGCGG
>JALNWL010000078.1 GCA_023230905.1 Syntrophales bacterium | reverse complement strand
GATGATTCCGGGCGTGACGGAGACAATCCCGGGGAAGGCGGATCCGAACGCCACGCTGGCGGTCATCCTGCCGCACTTTCCCGCGGCGATCGATTCCGGGCGGATGGGCTTCAACAACATCGATCCGGACAAGGACGGCATCGTGCGGGAATACGGCCTTTACCGGAACGATTACGGCTGGAAGATCCCCTCCCTCGCCCTGAGCGTGGGGCATGCGCTCGGCTACAACGTGCCGGATACGCCCAGCGTGCTGATCAACTGGCGGGGCAAACCCTTCACGTACCGGTACGTCACGTTCAGCGAGGTTCTGCTGGACATGACGAGTCGGGAAAAGAAGCGTCCGCAGAATGAATTCGAGGGGAAGATTGTCATCATCGGGTCCACCGCGCCCAGCCTGTTCGACCTGAAGGCCACGCCCATGGCCAGGATCTATCCGGGCGTGGAAATTCTGGCCACGGCCGTCGACAATGTCAAGCACGGAGACTATCTGCATGTGTGGCGCGGCGCCCTCTCCTACGTCCTCTTCAGTTTGCTGCTGATCTGGCTCACCGCCGCGTCCTTTTACAGGCAGGCGGACCGCGACAAGCTGAACAGGATCTTCAGCAGCAGCCATATCGGCCTGATCGTGATTTCCTATGTCACGATCAACGTCACGAATACCTATATCGATCTCAGCGGGCCGATTCTCTGGGCGATCGCGTATTTCAGCATCGCCAAGGTCTATGCGCTCGCGAATGATCTCGCCCTGCAGCGCTGGCTGGCGTTCGGCGTCAAGATGAGCGAAGGCGGTCTTCGGGCGCTCGTGATGCCAATTCTGGTGGAAAGCGAGGAGCCGCTGGGGGAGGCCCTGCTCAAGAAATTGAAGCGGAGAATCGAGCTGGGCTGCAAAACGCCCAGCACGGTGGATGTCCTGAAGGGGTCGCAGAGGGGCATCTGGGGGCTGTTCGCAGACATGGCGGTCGTCAGCTGGACCTATGCCGAAACGCCGGAGGAGTACGGGCGGCAGGCGGCGCAGGACGCCGAACAGTTGACCCGACACCTGCCGTCCATCCTGATCGATATCGGATTGCCCGGCGATACGAAGGTGCGCTACACCCTCCACCAGGGAGGGCTGGCGGGAGACAGACCGCTGGCGAACCAGTGGCGCGGCCTGTTTTCCCAGGCGGTGATCAAGCTGGAGTACGAGGGGGAAAATCGACCGGGAGAATGAGGCCCGCCGTGTGCGACCGTCTCGATTCGTCCCCCGGATCGGGGAGGAGAATTCAATGAAAATACATGCATTTTTGCTGACCGTCCTGCTGGCGGTCCCGCTGCTGCCGGGAATGTGCCGGGCCGCGGAGACGGGCAGGGCACTCAAGGCGGACGTTCTGCGTTCCGCGCCCTACAGCGATGCCAGGAAAACGGGCGTGATCGTGCGGGGCGAGACGCTGCAGATCCTCACTAAAAAAGGCGCCTGGCTGAACGTCAAGAACGGGAAGAGGGCCAGCGGCTGGGTGCGCCTGCTGTCGGTCCGGCGCGGTACGGCCGGCAGCGGGAGTACGTCCAAGGGTGTGCTCGATGTGGCGAGCGGACGCGCCGGGACCGGGACAATCGTCGCCACGACGGGGGTCCGTGGCTTGAACGAGGAGGAGCTCAAGGGCGCCCGATACAACGCGGCCGAGGTGAAGAAGCTGGACGGCTACGCCCAAACCCCCAGGCAGGGCGAGCAGTTCGCCCGGCGTGGCGGTCTCCGGGCCGTCAAGTTCGCCTACCTGCCTGAACCGAAACAGAAAGGAGGACGGCGATGAAGCGCCTGCGCGTGCTGGGATTCTTCTGGGGGTTCCTGTTTGCCGTCTGCGTTTTGCCGGCCGAGGCCCTCGATCTGGGGGAGGCCCTGAAGGGGGTTGTGATCGGCGGTACGGCCGTCACGTCCGGCCAAACCGGCGAAGCGCCGCCGAAGACCGAGGCCATACCCGGCGAAGGGAAGCCGGCCTTCAGCCTGAAAAGCCCCTCGCGGGAGCAGGAGATCGACATCGGGCGCGAGATCGCGGGCAATCTGCTGGGGGCCTCTCCCCTGGTCGACGATGCGGCGCTGCAGACCTACGTCAACCAGGTGGGCCGCTGGGTCGCCAACCAGAGCGAGCGCGCGGATCTTCCCTGGCGTTTCGGCGTGATCGAAAGCGCGGACATCAATGCCTTTGCCGCGCCCGGCGGCTATGTCTTCGTGACCCGGGGGCTCTATCGATGTCTGGAAAACGAGGCGCAGCTTGCGGGCGTCCTTTCCCATGAAATTGCCCACGTCGTCAGGAGTCATCACCTCAAGATTCTGAAACAATCTCAACTGTTGGATATCGGCGCGGGCTGGGTCGGCAAGCGCGTCGGCACGGATCGGGAGATCCTCCGGAAGGTGATCGGTAGCGGCGCGGAAGTCTGTGCCCGCAGCCTGGACAGGAGCGCCGAATTCGAGGCGGACCGCATGGGGGTCACGCTGACCGTCCGGGCGGGGTACGAGCCGTACGGACTGCCCGAGGTGCTGCAGACGATCGGCCAGACCGGCAGGGATGAAAGCCGCGTGACCCTACTGTTCAAGACGCATCCGCATCCCGACGACCGGCTTCTCGAGCTGGACGAGTCGATCGGCAACCGGCTGGATGCGGTCCGGGGTGGAAAAACCTTGGGAAACCGGTTCTACCGGTTGAAGCCTTGAGGCCCTTGTGTCGCGGGAACCCCGTCCCGCCCCGAAGCGGGGAGGGGTCGGGTCTATTCAATGCGCCGGAGCATCCGGAACACCTGCTGCTCGAAGTCGGCGCACTGGCGCGCGAGGTTGGCGATGGCGGTGAAATCGACGGGTTCGCCCTTGCGCTTGCAGGCCCGGGCGCAGGCGAGCGCGAAGGTCCGCCAGAGATCGCCCGCTTCGGTCATCCGGAGGGAGGCCTCCTTCAGGACCGGGAGTCCGAGCGTTTCTCCGGCCTCCTGTAGAAAGGCGGCGTACATGACCCGGAAGCCGCCCCCGCCGGTCCCGATTTCCTCCTGCATTCGGACGATGTGCCCCAGAAAGTTCCTTACATACCGTTGATCCGGGTGCCGTCGCAGGCGTTCGATCCTGCCGGCCAGGGTGCGGATTCCCTTGACGCCGATGAGGGGCACCGGGGCGTAAAGCATCATCTGCGCCGTCTTCCGGATGGCCTTCCGGATCGGTTCTTCCATCGCGATTGAAGACGGGACCCGTTCCGGGTAGTAGAGGAATCCTCTCGGGGCGAGGGTCCCTTTCGCAAACCGGGCGTTTTCGAGGTCGGCTGGCGCGATCCGGACCAGGTGGTCGGCGATCGGATCGCTCACGAGAAATTGCCCGTCCTCCATCCCGTACACGATCAGGTTATGGGCGTTGAACTGAAACCGCATCTCGTCGGGGAAGTAGGGCAGCCAGTACACGGACGTCTGGAGTCCCACCACCCGGCCTTCGGACAGGAGCGTGACCAGTTCGCCGTGCGCCCGGGCCGGGTCCCGGTAGGTGTGCGTCCGGAACCGGATGCCGAGCCGCTTCTGGATGCCCTGGATGATGGCGTGAGGAAACATCCGGTAGGAGATGATGGGAAGATTCGTGATCTTGATGAAGGGGATATAGGCGAACGTGAGCCCGCCCGAAATCCCGAAGACCATGGGCTCCGAAATCGCCAGGCCGTAATGGGTGAGCAGGGCGGCGACCACGCCGCTTTCACAGTGGGCATACTGGCGGTGGGGGAAAGGGGCGACCGAATCCAATCAGGGGTCCTCCTTGAGGGTTTTGAGCATCTGGACATCAATGTGGAAGAGGCGCGCGTAGGCGCGCAGGCGGGCTTCCGACAGGCGGGCGAACACCGCCGGGCGGAAATGCCGCCGGACCTGCCAGCGGAAAAGGCCCATGGCCTGCGCCAGCGTCAGGGGGTCCATCCAGTTCTTGTACATGTAGTATTCGATGGGCGACGTCTCGCCCGCGCGGACGCGTCGGCGGGCCTCCTCGGCTTTGGCCTGGAAGTCCTCGATCACCTGGTTGAGAACGATCTCCTCCACCTCCCAGCCCGTGGTTCGCGCGGTCGTGTAGCGGCCGTCGTCGTCGAGGACGTACAGCGCCTTGGTTTCTCCCCCGAGGGTCCGGATGTGATCCTGGGGGGTTTCGTCGATGCGCATGGATCTTTTCCCTTCCCGTGTCCGCTGGAAGTGCCCGGCGGCGATCCCGAACAAACCGCCTATAGCAGAATTGCCGGCGCCTTGCCAACCGAAACCTTTACGGGGAGGGGCGACGTCCCTTCCCGATCGGTTGCTTTCCCCCGATGAAACTGTTGTATCCCCCGCTTGGATATGCTAAAAAGAACACCCGGACCGGTCATAAATCCCTTGACAAACAGAGGGGTTTTTTTGCAAAAGGCGCATTTCGGGTGAATGCCGCCCGAACCGGTGCGGATATGTTGATACGGGAGGTTCGATCATGTCGGAGCGCAAGGACATCCGGACACTGATTCTCCGGATTGCCGAGATCGTCATCGAGGAGTTGAAGCTGGAGGACATTACGCCGGAGACGTTCGATCCCGACATGGACCTGGTGGACGAACTCGGCGTGGACAGCATGGACCTGGCGACGGTCGCCCTGGTTCTGCAGGACGAATACGCCGTGTTCATCGACGAGGACGACTATCCGAACCTGAAGACGATCCGGCTGATCGCCGAATACCTGCAGACGAAACTGCGGACGGGATGAGAGCGGCGCCGCGCTCCCCGGCTGCGATGCGCGGATAAAGGGGAGGCGGGTCGGACGGCCAGGAGTCGATCGTGGGGTCGGAAAGCGTGAAAGAAAGGCAGCGGGCCGCGTCGCCCGCGCCAGGCGGCGCCGGAACCGCGGTGGTGGTGCCCGGCGTGACGGGAGGCTGGAAGTTTTCCGAACTGCTCGCCCCGCCGGAGGTCCGGGCGCGCTGGGAGAAGGTCCGGACGTACTTCTTCCTCCGCGAGTCGACCTATGACATGACGAACCGCTGCAACATCCGTTGCGACGGCTGCTACTATTACGAGGGAGACAAGCAGTTCGCCCGGGAGAACGACGACCCGGAGGCGTGGCGTGACCTGATGCGTCGGGAGAAGGCCCGCGGCATCACCTATGTCGTCCTGGCGGGGGCCGAGCCCTCGCTCGTTCCCGAGCGGCTCTCGGTCTGCTTCTCCGAGGCGCCCCTGGGCTGCATCGCGACCAACGGGGTCCGCCGGATCGATCCCGCCGTCGGCTACAAGATCCACATCTCCGTCTGGGGAAACGACGACACGAGCCTCCGCGTCCGGAAGGCGAAGGGACTCCTCGGCCGCCAGATCGAGAATTACGCGGGCGACCCCCGCGCCGTCTTCGTCTACACGTTCACCCGGGAAAACATCGGGGAGTGCGCGGGTGTCCTCGACACCCTGGCGGCGGACGACTGCCGGGTGACCTTCAACGTGTTCTCCTCGCCGGTCGGCTACACGGGCCCGCTCCGCCACGACGCGGCGTCTCTCGCCCGGACGCGGGCCGTCATGGGCGAGATGATGGACCGCCACCCCGGACACGTCCTTTTTTCACCCTACAACGCCGTCGCCCATACCGACGCCCGGGGTCTCCACGATTTGTACCGCTGCGCCTATCCCCGGCGGAACCCCTCGACCGCCCTCGGTCTCGGACGCTCCTTCCGCCAGTACAGGGCCGACCTGACCTGGGACCGGAACGCCGCCTGCTGCGTGCCCGACACGGACTGCGACGACTGCCGCCACTACGCGGCGGGAAGCGCCGTGGTCACCTCGCGCCTCTACCGGCACGCCACGGATCCGCAGACCTTCCGCGCCTGGCTGGATTACGTCGACACGTACCTGGCCGTCTGGGTGATGGGCTACGAAAAAGGGGAGACCCTCTGCCGGGAGATGATCGTCCCGCCGGAACCCCTCCCCGAGAGGAAACCGTAATCCATGCAAACCGTCAGCTCGCTTCTCGATGAATCCTGGGCCGCGCGCTACCGGGCGATCTCCCGCCTGAACATCCGCAGTTCGATCTACGACGTGACGAACCGCTGCAACCTGCGCTGCAAGGGGTGCTTCTTCTTCTCGTCCGGCGAGCACCAGGTTGCGCCCGAGGAGACGGACCTCGCGCGGTGGGAGGCCTTCGTGGACCGGGAACGGGCACGCGGGGTGAATCTCGCCATCCTCATCGGGGGTGAGCCGACCCTCTGCCTTGACCGCGTCGAGGCCTTCTACCGGCGGATGCCCACGTCCCTCGCCACGAACGGCCTCATCAAGGCGCCCCGCGAGCGGTTCCCCGAGATGATGGTCGGCATCTCGCTCTGG
Organism: Syntrophales bacterium; assembly: GCA_023230905.1. Classification (GTDB taxonomy): domain Bacteria; phylum Desulfobacterota; class Syntrophia; order Syntrophales; family UBA2251; genus UBA2251. The sequence goes on along the minus strand of JALNWL010000078.1, from coordinate 3,902 downwards.
GGGGACGAGGAGGACGAAAAGCTCCTCCGGGGGAAGGATACCTTCGCCGTTTCCAGTCGGAACTACGCGGGCGATCCCTACACCTACTACCTCTACACGATCACCCCCCGGCAGATCGGCCGTACGGAGCGCGTCATCCGGCGGATCGCCGACGTGGGGCTCAAGGTCCACATGCAGCTGTTGTCGAACGATGAGGGCGTCGAGGGGTTTTCCTGGACCCCGTCCCAGCTCGCCGATATCCGTGACGAGATGGACGCCATGCTCGACGCCTATCCGCAAACCGTCGTCTCCTGCCGGTACTACCACGAGATCATCACGACCGGCCGGATGCTGGGGCGTCCCTTCGGGTGGATGGAATGCCCCTCCGTAACGGAACCGCTCGACACCCGCGATCCCCGTCCGAAGCGCCTGATCCGCTTCATCCGCTGGGCGGCGGACTTGGAGACGATGCACCGCTGCTGCACGTCGGCCACCCGCGACTGCGCGACCTGCAAGGACGGTGCCGCCCACATGAGTTGGGTGATGGTGAACAAGCGGGCCCATCTGCGCTCGACGAAGGACCTCCAGAACTGGATCGAGGTTTACGAGATGTTCGCCAAGCTCTACGGGTTCCTGCCCTGGTGAGCGCCCCGGCGACGCGCGGGGGGCCCGGTTCCGGGGCCGCTGTCCCGCTCAACCACGAGAACAGTCATGGCTGACTTGCGACCCGTGATTCTGGGATATGACTGCGTCTCCCCGCTCGGCACGGACCTCGACCGGCAGTGGGCGCGTGCCGCGGCCGGGGAGAGCGGCGTCGGCATCCTGACCCGTTTTCCCTTGCGCGACGGGTTTCCCGTCCGGATCGCCGGGCAGGTTCCGGAGATGGACGTCGCCCCCTATCCCTTTCTCCGGCCCCGTGAAATGGCCCACTGGACCTCGCCCGTCTTTCCGCATGCCCTGCTCGTTGTCCACCGCGCCCTGAAGCGGGCAGGGGTGGAGATCACGCCGGAGACGGCCCCGCGCACCGCCGTCACCTTCAGTTCCGCGATCGGCGGCCTGGACGCGCTCATCGCCGCGGACCGGACGCTTACGGCCTCCGGAAAACTCCCCCAGCCCTTCATGAACCCCAACGCCTGCATCAACATGGTCGGCGGCAAGGTGGCGATCTTCACCGGGGCCACCGGACCGATCGCCTCGATCATCACGGCGTGCGCCACGGGGAGCAGCTCCCTGATCCTGGGGGCGATGTTCATCGCCCAGGGCATGGCCGATATCGCCCTGTGCGGTGCCGTGGACTTCCCCCTGATCGAACCGATCGTGGCCGGCTTCGCCACGATGAACGGCGCCTACCGGCCGAGAGAAGGGGAAACACCCCCGTCGCCCGGGGCGGCGAGTGCGCCGTTCTCACTGGGGCGGCGCGGCTTTGTCGTCTCGGAGGGGGCCGGCTGCATCGTACTCGCCTCCCGTGCGTTCGCGCGGGCGCACGGCTTGGCCTTCGAAACGGAGCTGGCCGGCTGGGCCATGACGGCCGATGCCTATCACGCCGTGATGCCCAACCGCGCCCAGGTCGCCCGCTGCATCGCCGACAGCCTCCGGCACGCGGGCCTCTCCCCCGCGGCCATCGATGCCGTCAACGCCCACGCCGCCTCCACGAGGATCGGCGACCGGGTCGAAGCCGACGCCCTGAAGGAGGTCTTTGGGGATCAAATCCCGCCCGTCTCGGCCAACAAGTCGCAGCTCGGGCATGCGATGGGGGCGACGAGCGCCGTCGAATCCATCCTGGCGATCGAGGGTCTGCGGCGGGGCGTGCTCCTGCCCACGATCAACCACCTACCGGACCCGGCCATCGCCCTCGACTGCGTGGCCGAAGGCGCCCGGCCTCTGGACCAGAGCGTCGTCCTCAAAAACGCCTTCGGCTTCGGCGGCTGCAATGCATGCCTTGTATTTCGCCGCGTCACCTGATATGAGGCGGGCATGAAAGCGCCATGGAACAGACGGGTCTTCGTGATCGGCTACGGGGCGGCCACCCCCCTGGGGCGGACCTTCGCGGAGACGTGGGCACGCGCCGTGAAGGGCGAGGCTGGCTTCCGGAAGGTCTCCCGCTGCCGGGTTCAGTCCGTCTGCGACGTGGTCGGGGAGATTCCGGACTGGGACCCCGCGGGCCTCGACTTTGCCGATGCGAAGGAGGTCTACAACTGGAACGCCGCCTTCGTTCTCCTGACCATGGCGGTCTGCCGGGAGGCCCTGGACCACGCCGGGCTGCCGATGAACGAGGAGACCGCGCCGCGCACGGCCTGCCTCATCGGCTCGGCCATCAACGGCACCGACGCCTTCCGGACGGCGATGCTCAATTTCCAGGAGCGGGGGCCGCTCAAGGTGAGCCCTTACCTCCTGCCCAACCTCTGCGCCAACCTCCCCTCGGGCAAGGCGGGGATGCTCCTGGGCTTCACCGGACCCGTCTTCTCGCCCCAGGGGGCCTGCGCCTCGGGCAACCACGCGGTCGGCATCGGCGCGCGGATGATCCGCGACGGGGACTGCGATTTCGCGCTCGCGGGCGGGGTGGACACCCCCATCCTGCCGGAGATCATCCATGGCTTCACCAACATGAACGCCACGGTTAAGGTCCTCCCGGGGGACCGGGCGTTTGACGACCCCTCGCAGGCCTCCCGGCCCTTCAGCGCGGACCGGCGCGGCTTCGTCCTGTCCGAAGGCGCGGGCGTGCTCGTGCTCGCGGCCGAGGACACGCTCACCCGGTTCGGCCTGGACGCCCGGGCGGAGGTCCTGGGCGTCGGCTGGACCTCCGATGCGTATCACTTCACCAACCCCAACGCCAAAACGATCGTGCGGGCCATCCGCGAGGCCATCGCCGACGCGGGGCTGATGCCGGCGGATATCGAGTACATCAACACGCACGGGACCTCCACGCAGAAGGGCGACCTGACGGAGATCGACTGCCTCCGGACGATCTTCGGGAAGGGCCTCGAACGGATCCCCCTGTCCTCGAACAAATCGCAGATCGGCCACACCCTTGGGGCCGCGGCGGCCATTGAAAACGCCCTGACCATCGAAGGCATGCAGCGGGGGGTAATCCTGCCGACGATCAACCACCGCCCCGATCCGCGCTTCGCCGATATCGACTGCGTCCCCGATCACGCCCGCCGTCAGCGTTACGCGACCGCCCTGGCGAACGCCTTCGGCTTCGGGGGGACGAACTGCTGCATCGTCTTCGGAGGGGCGGGATGAAACCGAAAGCGTTCCGGCCGGAATCCCTGTTCGGTGAAGGACCGTACGTCCGCGATGCGGCGACCGGCCTCGTCTGGCACCGCTGTTCCCACCGGGCCCTCTACGCCGACACGGACCGCTCCACGGTCGTCTACCACGCAAATTACCTGAAGTATTTCGAGCTCGGGCGGACATCGCTCATGCGCGACGCCGCCTATCCCTATAAGGAGATCGAGGCCGGGGGCTATGTCTACCCCGTCATCGAAACCGGGCTTACGTTCTACCAGCCGCTCCACTACGACGACCCCATGTGGATCCATACCCGCCCCGGCGAACTGGAACGGGTGCGCCTCCGCTTCGACTATATCATTTTGCATGCAGAGACGGGCGCCGAGGTCTGCCGCGGGTTCACCCGCCACTGCGCCCTGAATGCGAGGGGCGTGCCCGTAGCGGTCGACCCCAAAACGGGTCATCTATGGAAAACCTTTCCCCAGCCGTGAAACATTCTCCGGAAATCCCCCTTGTCGTTCCCGTTTCCGCGTATCTGCGCGATCACCGTGCGGACGGACGCTGCGTCCTGCCCGCCGCGGAGGCCCTGCAGATCCTGGCCCGGACGCTGCCGCCCGTCTACGACGCCCACCGTCAGGAGGGGGCGCAGTTCTCGCACCTCCTCTTCGTGGACGAGGCGGCGGCGCGCGTCG
>JALNWL010000077.1 GCA_023230905.1 Syntrophales bacterium | reverse complement strand
TTCGATCCCGGAAACGCAGGGCCTTATGCGACGGGTAACGGGCAGCCGACCGAACCAGAAAATCGCCCACGGCCACGCGACGCACGACATTCTCTTCAAACGGTGTCAATCTCTTCATGAAACTTCTTCCTCCCTTTTGATGGTGTTGGACAGAGTACCCCCTGCCGAATGTCCTTTTTTGAATGCACACTCTCCGGGCCGCACAACCCCCTGCCACAGGATAAACCTGCAGGCCTTCGCAAAGATGATGGTCCGCTAAAGAAAGCGATAAACGGCAAAGAAGCGGAGACGGTCCCCCCCGGACCGTCTCCGCCGAAATGGGACGAATTCAGGCTGCCTTGAACTTGTCCAGGCAGTCCTTCGCGATCGCCGCCCGCTGAAGCTCGGACGTTCCGTAGGCGATCACGGCAAACCGGGCGTCCCGGTACAGGCGCTCCACCTGGGCGCCCCGGAGATAGCCGTGTCCGCCGTGCACCTGCATGGCCAGATCGGCAATGGCGTTGACCGCTTCGCTCGCGAAGAGCTTGGCGCAGGACGTCAGGACGGCGCTCTCCGCCTCCTTCTGCTCCATGCTCCACGCGGCCCGCAGGGTCAGCAGACGGCTCAGGTCGTTGTTCGTGAACATGACGGCGAGTTTCGCCCCCACGCCCTCGAACAGACCGATGGGCTTGCCAAACGCCTGCCGGCTCTTGCCCAGGGCGGTCGAGACCTCCAGGCAAGCCTGGCCGATGCCCAGGGACAGGTTGGCGATGGACAATTTGATATATTCCAGGACGGTCTGGAGCTGGGCATAACCTTTACCGGCCTCGCCTCCCAGGACGGCGGCGGCGGCCACCTCGCAGCCGGAGAGGGCGACTTCCGCCGTCAGGCTGCCCCGGAGCCCCATGGTTTCGATCGGCTTGCCGACGGTCAGTCCGGATGCGTTTTTCTCCACGATGAAGAAGGTCAGCCCTTTGTCCAGCCCGGCTTCCTTGTCCGTCCAGGCGAGGACGAGAAAGGCATCGGCCAGAGAGGCGTTCGTGACGAGGTCTTTCACCCCGGTCAGAACCCAGCCGTCGCCTTTCTTTGCGGCGGATGCGGAGATGCCTCCGAGATCCGAGCCGGCCTGGGCCTCGGTATAGCCCATGGCGCCGATCACCCGCGCCTTAACGAGCGCGTCGATGTATTTATCTTTCTGGGCTGCCGTTCCAAAGAGTTTCACCGGGATGCCAAAGGAAACGATGGACGACATGGCCGACAGGAACGTCGAAGGGCAGGTCTTGGCCAGGGCTTCACCGGCCACGGTCGCGCCGACGATGTCCTCGCCCAAGGCGAGGCCAAAGTAATTGGCCTGGGCAAGTTTCCGGAAGTTGGCCTTCATCAGATCGGCCGCCTTGTCCTTCGGGCTCTCGTCGAAGAGGGCTGCCGTCGGCGCAATGGCCTCCTCGCAGAATTTCCCGATCTCTTTCTTTATCGTCTTCTGTTCCGCTGTGAGTTCATAGTTCATCATAGCCGTTCATTCCTTTCCTTACATCATCAAGACTCTGGCGACGATCATTCTCATGATGTCGGACGTGCCGCCGCCCAACTGGCCGAGCTTTGCATCCCTCAGGCCACGCTCCACGGGATATTCGTGAATATAGCCGTATCCTCCGAACAGGTCGACGGCGGCGGAGCACATATCGAAGCCCCGGTCGCCCACGTACATCTTGTTCACGGCGGCCAGAAGCGGATTGAGGGCCACACCGTTGTCCTTGGAAGCGGCCACGCGGTAAACAGCCAATTTGGATGCCTCGAGGACAACTCTCATGTCGGCCACCCGGTTCTGGATGGACTGAAACTCGCGGATCGGCCGTTTGAAGGCGAAACGTTCGTTGGCATAGCGGGAGCAGTTTTCGATCATGTACATCATGCCGCCGATAAAAGGAGACAACAGCGTACTGCGGTCCCATTCCACGCCAGCGAGCGCGATGTTCCAGCCGTTGCCCTCGCCGCCGAGACAGTTTTCCACGGGGACTTCGCAATCCTCGAGGTAGACTTCCGACGTCGTGGAGCACTTGCAGCCCATCTTGTGCATGGGGTTTCCCGTCGAAATGCCCGGATAGTCCCGTTCCACGATGAAGGCCGTAATGCCCTTGTGCTTTTTCGCCTTGTCAAGGGTGGCGAAGATCACGAAGACGTTGGCCAGAGGCGCGTTCGTGATGAAGGTCTTCGAACCGTTCAGGATGTACTTGTCGCCCTTCTTGACCGCCGTGGTCGCCAGGGCACCGGCGTCGGACCCGCAGCCCGGTTCGGTCAGGCCCATGCAGCCGATCCATTCGCCGCTGGCGAGCTTGGGAAGGTATTTGAGCTTCTGTTCATGCGTGCCGTGCTGCATGATATCGGTGCCGCACAGGTAGGTATGCGCCCCCCAGGCCAGGGTATGACCGCCGTCCACGCCGGCATGTCCCATGGCTTCGCCCGCGAGGCAGCAGGTCACGAAGTCCGCACCCGATCCACCGTACTCCTCGGGAAAGGGGAGGCCCAAGAGGCCCATGTCGGCCATCTTCTTGAAGACCTCCATGTTGAATTCGCCCTTCAGGTCGGCTTCCTCGCCGAGCGGGGTAATCTCTTCCTTGGCAAAGCGGTAGACGGTGTCCCTGAACATGCGCTGTTCATCGGTAAATGTAAAATCCATAATCTTCTCCTGAGCGTTCTGGGTTTTTGAGGGAAAGCCCCCCTCCCGCCGGAGCGGGAGAGGGGAATTGTCGAAGGGTTACTTCTTCCGGATGCCCATCAGTTTGCGGGCTTCCTTGGGGGTCGCGACCGGCCGGTTGAGGCTCTCGCAGACCCGCACGGCCCATTCCACCTGTTCGTAGCTGCCTTTGGCCAACTCGCCGTTGGGCATGCGGGTGTTGTCCTCGAGTCCCACACGCATGTTTCCGCCCGTCAGGCAGGACATCACGTTCGCCGGGAACTGCTCGATCCCCACGCCACAGGTGGTGAAGTTCGCGCCTTCCGGGATGGCCGCCTTCATGGCGAGGAAGGTGTCCGGACGGAAATGCTGGCCACCCGTGACGCCCCATACGAAGTTGAAGTTCATCGGCTCGGTGAAGATTTTCTGTTTGGCGATGAGCATGGTGTTGTCGATGCCGCTGAAGTCGTAGCACTCGATCTCCGGTTTGACCTTGTTCGACTCCATGGCCTTGGCGAAATCCTGGAGCATGGTGAAGGTGTTCTCGAAAACGTAGTCGAAAAAGATCTGGCCCGTGCCGCGGTCCACGACGCTGAAGTTCATCGTGTTCGTGTTGAGGGACGCCATCTCCGGCTTGACGGCGACAATCTGATCGATGCGCTGTGCCGCCGTCTTGAAAACGCCGACCGCCGAACTCAGGCAAATGAGAAGTTCGGGCGATTTCTGCTTGATGGCGTCATAGACGTCCTGGATACGGTCGATCTCGTGGGTGGGCTGGCCGTCGTCGGTCCGGGCATGCACATGGACCATGGCCGCGCCTGCCTTGAAGCATTTGTGCGCTTCGTCGGCAAATTCCTCGATGGTGTAGGGAACCGAGGGGTTATTGTTCTTGTACGTGGCAGCCCCCGTCAGTGCTGCACAGATGACAACGGGACGTTCTTCTTTAGCCATACAACCAACCTCCTTAATTTAGAATGGGTATAATTTTTAGGCGGGGCGGCGGCGAACCTGGGCCGACGACCGCCCCGCGGGTTCTTTACACCGGCTCGAAGTGATCCAGGTCCAGCAGGGTGTTCGTGGTTTTGGGCGCGAACACCGCCTTGAGCTTCATGCCGATCCGGACATCCTTGATGTCCACGCCCTCGACGATGTGGGTGAGCGGCGTATCCGCGCCCTTCAATTTGATCTGTCCCAGGATGTAGGGGACTTTCTTGGGCAGGTGTTTGCCGAGGTAACGCACCACGGCGTAATTGACCAGCACGCCTTCATTGCCGAGTTCAACCCAGTTCTCGTCGATCTTGGTCTGGCAGAAGTGGCAGTATTCCCGGGGGGGGACGAAGGTCTTCTTGCATTTCGGGCATTTGAGCCCCATGATCTTCTTTTTGTCCCTGAGCGCGATGATGAACTTCGAGCCCAGTCTTCCCACAAAATACTGGTTGGGCAGGGCCATCTTGCCTTCAAAGACGAAACAGTTCGTCGTATCTTCCTTTTTGCAGGTCATTGTGGTCATGACGTTTCTCCTCTCTATTTATCCAGTTCGAAGTAGAGCAGATCCGTGAAGGTGCCCTTCGTCTCCTTCGCCCAGACCGGTCGCACCCGGGCCCCAACCTTCATCTTGGGCAGGTCTTCCCGCTTGATGTCGAAGCAGAACGCCTCCTGGGGGCTCGCGTTATCGAGCAGAATCCAGCACATCGCATAGGGGGTTTCCCGGACCGCGCCCGTCAGGGGATCGGGGCTGGCGAAGTAGACGACGTCAGCGGCCGTAATCGTGCCCCTCGGTCCGAGTTCGACGAACTCGTTGCAGCGCACGCGGCAGAAGGCGCAGATTTCACGCGGCGTGATCTGGGTCCGGCCGCACTTGGGGCAGACATTGGCGAGAAATTTCTTCTCCTTCAGTCCCTTGAACCACATGCCGTAGGCCGTGCCGGTCGCAAAGCGACAATTGATGGAATTGGTGACCTTGATGGTGATCAGCTCTTCAGCCTCGCTTGCTTTGGCGTTCGGATCGACGAACTTGTTGAAGAAGCGCGACGTCGCCCCGGCGGCCATCATGTCGCCGTCGAGCTTGACCTGCCCCGAGGTGAAGGCCGACTCGCCGGAGATCGTCCCCAGCATCATGCCGACATAGATCTCCGCCGGCATCGTCATCTTGACCGTCAGGTCCTTGGCGAGCCCCTCCTTCACGGCGCATTTGCCGTCCTTGATCACGATCGTCCACTTGCCGCCGCCCTCGCCGGCCAGGTCATAGCCGACCTTCATGTCGACGCCCGCCGCCTTGTCGGGGCGGAAACGCTCCGTGATCGTCGAGATGATGTCTTTCGCGACGACGGAGGACTTCTTTTCGGGCGCCGTGTACTGAACAAAGATCTTGGGCAGAAGCGTCATGAGCAGCTTGACGTCCCCGACGACCCGGAGTTTTCCGGTGGTCAGGGCATCCATGGCCTGGATCTTGCCCAGCGTCGTGCCGATGAAGGTCTCCGCGTCGGCGGCATGAATCGTCGTCGCGCAGCCCTTCAGGTCCCCCTTAACCTCTTCCACCTTGATGGTCCCGTGCTTGATGGTGACCTTCCACTTTCCCTCACCCTTGCACTCATATCCGATGGCGATGTCTTCGTCCTTCGCCTCTTCCGGCTTGAAGCGCTTCGGCATCGTATTGAAGATATCCGCTACGGTCGTTCCATAAAATTCAGCCATGATCAACCTCCTACCAGTCCAGGTCTTTTTCGAGCATCATTAAAACGGTCCACAGGGTGCCGCCGAAGCCGGACGCCAGGGCGTGTCTCACCGGCTTCTTGATCTGGCACCCGCCGGCATCGCCGCGGATCTGCAGCGCCGCAAAGGCCGGCCGCAGCATGGCTGTCGCCCCGATGGGGTTGCTCGCGATCACGCCGCCAGAGGGATTGAGCGGAAGTTTCCCGTCCAGATCGAACTCCCCGTCCTCCAGCATGCGAAGGTGCTCGTCCCCCTTGAGCTGCAGGAATTCACGCGACCAGTCGAGACCCCACCAGGCGGAGGGATCGTACATCTCGAAAACGTCGAAGTATTTCACCGGGTCCTTGATCCCGTTGCGCTCGAAGAGCTTGCGGGCCGCGTAATGATGCGTCATCTCCGGCTTCTCGAAGGCGTAGAGGTTGGACATGTTCTCCTCCCGGTGGACCGTGATGTGGTCGCGGATCCAGACGGGCGTCTTGGAAACCTTCTTGGCCTTCTTCTCGTGCGTGAAAATCATCGCGCAGGCCCCGTCCGACTGGGAGCACATGTGGATCAGGCGCAATTCGCCGACGAGCTGCGGGGATGTCTTCATCAAGTCCTCCGCCTGGTCGTATTCGAGACCGAAACGTCGGTGGGCGCGCTCGTTGAGCATCGCGTGCTTGTCCATCAGGATGCGGTACTTCATGGCGGCTTTCTTGGCCCGCTCCGCGCCGAACTCATCGATCATCATCGCGGCGGTCGTTCCCGTGAGCGCCCCGGTCTGGATGTTCCTGAACCACAGGGGATCGGCCATGTTCGTGATGCCTCCCGTGGTATTTCCCTCCTGGAGCTTCTCGAAACCGATGGCCAGGACCGTGTCGTACAGGCCCGAGGCGACGAGGTTATCGGCGGCGCAGACCAGGGTTGCTCCGACGGTTCCGCCGGTGGTGATCCGGTACTCGTCCTTGCCGTAGGCGCCGCTGCCCAGCACGTGCCACATGTCGGGCTGATACTGCATCTCGAAGAGTTCCATGTTGCCGTGCACGATACAATCGATATCGTCCAGCGTCATCTTCGCGTCGGCCAGGGCGGCGCGCACCGCCTCATGGATCATCTCCGGCTGATTCTGGTCTTCCTTATGACTGGACAGGCTCGTCATCCCGATGCCGACAATTCCGACGTTCCTGTTCTTCTTGTGGGCTTTTGCTGGTTTTGCGCTCTGTTTCTTCATGGTCTGTCCCCCTATGCCTCAAGAATTAAAACCGAATGAAATTGCCCCGCCGGTCCGTTCGTGGACTGGGCAACGGCACACTTCACATCGGGAACCTGCATGTCGCCAGCCTCGCCCCGAAGCTGCAGGGCGGCATTGGCGGCCCGATAAAGTCCGGAGATGATGACGGGATCGCCGGCCAGCATTCCGCCGGAGAGGTTGACCTTGTATTTGCCGAGACCGGCGTCATCGATGAACTGGGCGCCCTGCCCGTCCTTGCAGAACCCCAGGCCTTCCATCCACATCGGCTGCTGATAGGCGTAGGCGTCCATGACTTCCACGAGGTTGACGGTTTTCTTCGGATCCTTGATCCCGGCCTTCTTGTAGGCGCGTTCGGCCGCACCCTTCAGGGCGAAGTTGCTGGTCAGATCGCGATCGCCGAAGAAGAAGCTGTCCATGCAGTTGGCGAAGCCCGTGAGCCAGACGGGTTTGTCGGTGAATTCCTTCGCCCGCTCTTCCGACGCCAAGAGCATCCCGACGGCGCCGTCGGAAACGGGATAGGCGTGAAGCTGGCGGATCGGGTCGCAAAGCATCGGAGAGCCCTTCACCTTGCCGGCTTCGATGATTTCCCGGCAGTTCGCATAAGGATTCCGAGCGGCACACTGCCGCGCCCGGACGACGATCTCGGCCAGATGGTCTTCCGTCAGGCCGGACTTGGCCATGTAGGCGCGCGCCTGAAGCGCGGCTGCATTCAGGCAGTCCAGACCCAGGGCCCGTCCGTAAAACGGGTCGAAGCCTAGGTTCGAGATCAGTTCCCTACTTTCGGGCTGCGACTCCTTGCAGTGTCCCATGACCAGAACGAGGTCTTCGTGGCCGGCGAGGATCTGCGCCATGGCATACCCGATGGCGTTGAGCCCCTCCTGCGCCATCTTCTCTTCGCCACGGTACTGCGCGCCCAGGACGTCGGTCACGCCGTTGTTGGAAATCGTCCGGGCGTCAAAGAAATCGTCGGAACAACTGACGATGGACCGGACCCCCGTTTCCGAATCGAAATCGAATCCCGTCTGGGCCTGCAGGTCTTCCAGAACATCGAGGAGCATGCCCTGAAACCGCTTGTACCAGAGATCGGAATCGTTCTTGTGCTGAGCAACAGCACAAATCGCCACCCTTTTCGCTGCCATAAATGATCTCCTTCCCCTAACGTTAATAAAATTGAAGACTCGAACCTAAGCCAGTCTTATCTGCATTGCGGGCGCCGCACGTTTCCTGGAGGCAGACTTTCCCGCAAACCCATTCCGGAAACGCCCCCCCCGGATGGCCGCAATAATGGCGTCCCGGGACCGCTCGCACTCCAACTCCACCCAGCCCCGGCCGCAACCGAGACGGTTGTGGGAATCGTCCGCGGCCACCTTGGGATAAGGAATCTCCTCGATGTCGAACTCCGGCGTATAGAAACCGTGGTTCGTCACCTCGACGGCATCCAGGGGATGCTGCGCCGCGACCTCTTCGATGCAACCGATCGTCTTCTTGAGGGTCAGATCGTAATCGGCCGGGTGGTTGAAAATGTGCAGCACATCCTTGTCCCCCACAACCCGGCTGACGTGCACATAGCCCAGGGAACTGTGGACCGTCAGTTCAACGCCGCAGAAGATGAGGAGGTCCGACCTGACCCGCTTGACGGCTTCCGGATAGGAGGACTTAAGAAGATGATCGTGATCCGTAAACGCCAGGAAATCAAACCCCAGGCTTTTGTAGGCATCTGCCACCTGCTGAGGCGTCATTGCGCCGTCGGAATAGGTCGTGTGCGTATGTAATTGTCCTTTTAAGATCATGCCTTCTTGTCAACAGCGGAGGCGGCGACGGCTCCGTAGAGAAAAACGCTGATGATGCCCTCGATGATCCGCTCTTCTCTCTTCTTGGTCAGGGTTTCGTTACCGAGGACCATGACGGAAAGAAACGTGTCGATGGCCCCGAGGAAAACATACGTGAGGTAATTGGCCTGGATGTCGTTGCGCAGGAGGCCCTGCCGTTGGCCTTCCCGGACGATGTCCTGGCAGAGGGCAAACAGGGTGTTGAATTTGTCCTTCCCTTTGGAATTCACATGATAGACGAATCCCCGCGACACCTCCGTCACGAAGATGGAAATCTGGTTGGGCTTTTGGTTATAGACGTCCAGGATGAACCTGATGATGGCAACGAGTTTGTCGGTTGCCTGCACGGGGCTCTTTTTCAAGCGCTCCAGCTCGTCGTAAAACCCCCGCCACCATTCCTCCACGATGGCGTCGAAGAGCTTTTCCTTGTTTTCGAAGTAGTGGTAGATGAGTCCGTAGGACATGTTCGCCTCTTTGGCGATATCGGCCATCCGGGTATCGGCATACCCCTTCTGGCTGAAAACCTTCAAGGCCGCGTCAATGATGATTCTCCCGCGATCGATTTTGTCCATGGGTCGATCCCTAGCAAATATTGATTGACATGTCAATCAATATTTGTATGAATTTCATCCACTCCCCGATCCAGATCCGATCGCTCCGATCGGAGGGGGGTGGCAAATTTTAATTCGGATTTAATCCGGAACACAAAGTGACCGCAGCAGGCCCCAAGCGGACACGACGGATCGCATCCGCGTCGAGCCCGCTCACGAAACCGGATCTGTTGATTCTAGAAAGATCGATGGGTGGACGCGCCCGGGATTCAGGATCCGGGGAAAGCGTCTGCAAAAAGACGCGTCTGACTCAAACGCTCATCGGGAGGTAGGCTCGACTAACCTATACTTTGCGAAGTGTATCCAACTTGTAGGTTTCCGTCAAATCTATCGCAATACGCCACATGGATCCTTCCTGCTTCACCCGCACAATATTGCCCATCAAGTCGATCTTTCCACGATTGCCCAAATCGACGGAGAAATGTACGCCTCCCAATGAAAAGGGGATCTTTGAAAGAACGGTCAAATTCGCCACCGAGAAATTCAGCAGGCGTACCAATTCCCCCTCAAGAAGGACTTTGATATTCGCAGCAGAATCTGCGTCATTATCGAAAGCGTAGCGTTGATACCTGCGAGCCTCGATCATCCCAGAATCTCCTTTGCATACCGGGCAACCCTCTCGATCATGGTACGGATCGCTCCAGATCGATAACGTATTTCGAGACTCCGTCTTCCGGTCAGAACGAAGGCTGCTCCGAAAGACCGGTCGAGAAAATAATTTATCGATAAAAAAAGGGAATCCCCGAATAAAATGGAGCAAGGGCATCGAAATTGAGCCGATCCGAGAATTAATTTATTTGCGATGTCCATATCTTATACGTTCAGAGAATGTCAAGGTTAAAGTTGGGTGAAAGCCGGCGGGATATTAGGCTATTACACTCTTTGAACGCACACAATTCGCGTATGGCCTCTTGGGGCTTGGGATATTGCGTCAGAAAACTCTGCCTTTGACTTGTCAACTTTTAGTAGAAGCTTACGAAGCGACTTCACCTACCAACGTCACATTGGGTCATATAACCGAGAATCGATAATAACCAAGGGAAAGTAACCATCTAGTGTCCATCCGGAAACCATAACTGACTGAAAAATATCACAAAATGGCGACATTTATGTTGGAAAATTCGGCGCAATCTGTTATGGTCCTTTCACAAGAACTTGATATTATTGAGCACACACCGAATCGAGGACTCCAAATGCGCCGAAAACTAAACCGCCAAACAAACCTCTTTACCGCCGTTTCGAGCAACCCGATTGCCCGGGAGCTCGAAGAGATCTCCAAGGTCATCGATGCCAATTCCGGTGTTTTGGATCT
>JALNWL010000076.1 GCA_023230905.1 Syntrophales bacterium | reverse complement strand
CGAGGACGATGGCCGCGCCCGTGACGCCCGCCGCCGACGTCCCGGCCTCGATGCCGGGCCAGGCGGGCGCCGAGTCCTCGGGGGCCGGCTCGGCCGCATCCGCCTTGAAGCCGTAGTCGGGGAGAAAGGCGGTTTTCTCCTCGAGGCCCCGGAGAACGGCCGCGACGCCGTGTTCCGCCTCTGACAGCTCGCCCCGGCCCGTCACCCGTTCAATCGCCCATTCCAGACCGTCCGGGTGCGTCGAGGCAAACCAGGAAAACGCCCCGCCCGTCAGGACGGCAAGGAGCGCGAAAACCGTCAGCACCTTCGCGAGCGGAACGCCGGCGGCGACCGGCCGCGCGGCGGCGACGCTCGCGAGGATCTCGGGCCGCGCGGCCGCGACGTAGCCGATGACGCCGGCCGTCACGAACCCCTCCACGATCCCGATGGCCAGGTGGATCGGCTGCATGAGCAGCACGAAGGCGCCGAAGGGTAGTTCGCTCCGTCCGGACAGCAGCGTCTCCAAAACGACCGAGAAGGCGCCCAATTGCAGCGCGATCACCACGCTCAGAACCGAGGCGATCAGGAGGCGACCCGGACTGCGGCCCTCCCCGGCCAGGGGCCGGTAGACAAACGGATAGACGAGGTAGCAGGGATAAACCCCCAGGTTCCAGATGTTGCAGCCCAGGGCCAGGAGTCCGCCGTCGGCGAAGAAGAGCGCCTGAACGGTCAGGACGGAGGCCATCGTGAGAAAGGCGGCGTGAGGCCCCAGGAGGATCGCGAGGATCATGCCGCCGCCCAGGTGGCCGCTCGAGCCCGTCCCGGGGATGGTGAAATTGATCATCTGGGCGGCAAAGATGAAGGCGCCCATGACCCCCATCAGGGGGATCATCCGGTCATTGATTTGGACCTTCAGTTTCTTCGAGGCATATCCGCCCACCGCCGCCGTACCGGCCCACACGGTCGCCCCGACGGCAGGGGAGAGCAAAGCATCCGCCATATGCATAACAAGACTCCTTGATTCAGGGCATCATCCCATCATGCGGGTTTGTGAGACGAAAGGCCTTCCCAATCCTGGAAGAACCGTCGGTTTCCTCCTCAGAGAAGGGTCCCGAAACCCGTTCGTGGGCGCGTTGAATGCCATTAATTCAAAATTCGTAACACGAGTGGGCAAAAAATTTTTGCCCCTACCCCATCTCCCGGCCCGTGCCCGATATGCTGAGCGCGCCATGCTTTACGCCCTTGACGGATCTCAGGGCGTGGGCCAGGGCCTCCACCCGGTCGGCCTTGCCCCGGACGGCCACGATCTCCAAGCAGGTCCGATGATCCAGATGGATGTGCTGCGTGGAGATGATAAGGTCCTGGTGGTCGTGCTGGATGTCCGTGATCTTACCCAACATATCGCGCTGGTGGTGGTCGTAGTTGAGGATGATCGCCCCGGCCACCTCCTGCCCCTTCTCCCAGGCCCGGCGGACCAGCTCCTGGCGGATCATGTCCCGCAGGGCCTCGGAGCGGTTGGTGTAGCTCCGCTCCCGGATCAGGGCGTCGAACCGGTCAAGCAACGTCTTCTCCAGAGATACGCCGAATCTGACGACGTCCGACATGGCTCCTCATGTTATCTTTTTTCGACGCGTAGCACATCGGCTGGGGGTTCGCAACCCCATTTTTCGCCCCCGCGCCGGGGAACCCTTACACGGCCTTCCCTACATGACCCCCTTGTACCAGCCGCCGTCGATCTGGATGGCCGCGCCCGTGATGTACCCGCTGCGCTCGGAGGCGAGGAACGCAACGAGGGCGGCGAATTCCTCGGGGGTCCCCAAGCGCTTCATGGGAACGGCCGCCTCCCAGCGCGCGATGACCGCCTCGGGAGTCGTCCCCTCCTTCTCGGCGGTGGTGCGCGCCAGATTGCGGACGCGGTCCGTCAGGGTATAGCCCGGACAGACGCTGTTGACGGTAATGTTGTACGGGGCCAGTTCGTTGGAGAGCGACTTAGCGAGGCCGATCACGCCTGAGCGGACGGTATTGGAGAGGATCAGGCCGTCGATGGGCTGCTTGACGGCGATGGAGGTCATATTGATGATGCGCCCCCAGCGCTTCTCCCGCATGACCGGCACGGCCTCGCGGGTCATGACGATCGTGGAGAGCAGGTTGAGCCGGAAGCCGAATTCCCAGAGGTCGTCGTCAATTTCGAGAAACGTCTGGGACGGCGGCCCACCCGCGTTGTTGACGAGAATGTCGATCGTGCCGAAATGATCGATGGCCGCGCGGACAAACTGCTTCGCCTGTTCCGGATCGGAGACATCGGCCGGTACGGCGAGCACCTCCGCCCCCGTATCC
This sequence comes from Syntrophales bacterium, assembly GCA_023230905.1. GTDB lineage: Bacteria > Desulfobacterota > Syntrophia > Syntrophales > UBA2251 > UBA2251. Next base: position 8,046 of record JALNWL010000076.1, on the reverse strand, counting down.
CGTCGCAGGGCCTCCGCCGTCTCGGGGAGGCTCGCATCATCCAGCGCTCCGATCACCACCCGCGCCCCCTCGCGCGCCAGTTCCAGCGCCACTGCGCGCCCCAGTCCGAGGCTGCCGCCGGCCACCGCGGCCACCCTGCCCTTCAATCCGAGATCCATGCTTCCTTACCTCCCGCTCAAGCGATTTCTTGGCGAAACCCTCAATGGTGCCCCACATTCATCCATCCGCCGTCCCCGCGCAAAAGGCCGTCCGGTCCCGGGGAGCGGAGGGATTCCCGCCTGCACGGGAATGGCAAAGGGAGGGCCACTCTGAGGTTTCGTAACGCTGACGTATAGCAGATCGCCCATAGGCCGTCAATTTTTCTTCGATTTCCTTATTGACAGCCCCGATTTTTTGTTTTATGAACCCTCTAGCTTGCCCCAAGTGAATGGAAAAGATCGAATGAAGACGGGAATCACGGCAGTCGGCACACAGGACGGTTCGCGGGCGAACCTCGGGGGACTCGTGTTGTGCCTCGCTCTGCTCGGGGTGGGATTGCGCCCACCGCCCGTCGTTTTTAGGATATAACCAGACTTTAATTCATCGGTTCCTAAAGGCCACGGGTTAAAAAACCCGCGGCCTTTTTTTTGGCGACCACGGAGGAGAGACGATGCACGAAGTGATTTGGCACGGACGCGGGGGACAGGGAGTGGTGCTCGCCGCGCAGATCCTGGCGGAGTCGGCCTATATGCAGGGATTCAAGGGGGTCACGTCGGCCCCAACCTTCGGACCGGAACGCCGGGGGGCGCCCCTGACCGCCTCGACGAAGATCTCCGAAACCCCGATTCGGACCTTTGCCCAGATCGAGTACGCCGACATCGCCGTCGTGCTCGATCCCTCCCTGCTGAAGGTGATCAATATCCTGGGATCGCTCCGTCCGGGCGGACTGATCGTCGTGAACACGCCGCTCAAGGCGGAGGATGCGGGGATCGACGGCGGGCACCCCGTCGCCGTCGTCGACGGGGCGGGCATCGCTTTCAGGCACCACCTCATCAAGGAGGGCGCGCCCATGGTGAACACGCCCCTGCTGGGGGCCTTCGCACGGGCCGCGAACCTCGTTTTTCTCGAGTACATCGAAAAGGGTCTCAAGTGGAAGCTCTCGAGCACCGTGCTCGCCAACAACCTCTCCGCCCTGCGGGACGCCTACGAGGCCACCCGGGGGCCAGGTCTTGAAAATTAGCGTTTCCCGCTCTCCGGGGGCTGCGGCCCGCGGCGGGTCCGGGGATCGTCCGTAGGGAGGCCGCCGCACCGACAGGCATCGCCAAAGAAAGGGTTTCAGTTATGGAAAAAACGGATCCGAACATTACCGCCATGTGCCGGCCGGCACCGGGAGAGGCGGGAAAAACCGGCGACTGGCGCGACCTGCGCCCCGTCATCGACCATACGAAATGCATCCCCTCGGTCAAGAAGCGGGCCGCCTGCTACCTCTGCTGGCTCTTCTGCCCGGACGGCGTGGTCAAGCCCACAATCCCCGTGGAGATCGACCTGGAATACTGCAAGGGCTGCGGCATCTGCGCGGAGGAGTGTCCGGCCAAAGCCATCACGATGATCCCCGAGGGGGGAGAGGGAACGACATGAGCCGAACGGAGATTCTGACGGGCAACCAAGCCGCCGCCGAGGGCGCCAAACTCTGCCACATCCAGGTGGTCTCCGCCTACCCCATCACCCCGCAGACCTCACTGACGGAGTACCTGTCCCAGGCCATCGAAAGCGGTCAGCTCAAGGCCGAATACGTCCGCGTCGAAAGCGAGCATTCGGCCCTGTCGGTCTGCATCGCCGCCTCGAGCGTCGGGGCCCGGGCCTTCACCTCCACCAGTTCGCACGGCCTGCTCTACATGCACGAGCAGCTCCACTGGGCGGCGGGCTCCCGTCTGCCCATCGTCATGTGCTGCGTGAACCGGGGCGTCGGCGCCCCCTGGTCGATCTTCAACGACCAGCAGGACTCCATCTCCCAGCGGGACACGGGCTGGATCCAGATCTACTGCCGGGACAACCAGGAGATCATCGACACGCTCATCCAGGCCTACCGGATCGCCGAGCTCGTGAAGATCCCCGTCATGGTCTGCTACGACGGGTTCGTCCTGTCCCACACCATGATGCCCGTGGAGATCCCCGACGCCGAAACCGTGGACGCCTTTCTTCCCCCCTACCACGCCCACACGATCCTGTCTCCGGAGGACCCGCGCAACATCAATCCCGTAACCTTTCCCTGGCGGCGCGCCGACCAGGACGGGGTGATGTGCGACGGCTACATGGAGCTCCGCTACAAGCTCCAGACCGCCCTCGAAGCGGCGGGCGAAACCATCGCCGCCGTCGGCCGGGATTTCGCCGAACGCTTCGGCCGGGACCACGGCGGTCTGCTCTGGCGCTACCGGACGGAAGACGCCGACGTGATCCTCACCGGCATGGGCTCGATCGCCACCGAGGCCACGATGGCCGTCGACGCGCTCCGGGAGCAGGGCATCGCGGCCGGCGTCGTTGGCCTCCGCGTCTACCGCCCCTTCCCCAAGGCGGCCGTGCGGGAGGCCTTCCGGGACGCCCGCGCCGTCCTCGTGATGGAGAAGGACATCAGCTACGGGTATGAAGGCGCCCTCTGTTCGGATCTCAAGGCGGCCTTTTACGGGACGGAGATCTCCGCCCCCATCCACAACGTCGTGGCCGGCCTGGGCGGACGGGACGTCAAGGCCCGTGAGCTCGCCGAGGTCACGCGGGAGATCCTGGACCGCATCGCCGCCGGTCAGCCGGAAGGCCCGACCACCTGGCTCAACTGTCGCACCGACACCCTCACGGAGTGAAACCATGCCGGAAAATCTCTTCAAGGTGAACAAGGAAGAATACATGCTGCCCGGAAACCGGGCCTGCCAGGGTTGCGGCCTGTCCCTGGGCTACCGGTACATCCTGAAGGCCCTCCGGGAAAACACGATCCTGACCATCCCGGCCAGTTGCCTCACGGTCCTGCACGGGCTTTACCCCACGACCTCGGTGGCCCTGCCCTGCCTGAACTGCACGTTCGCGAGCACGGCGGCCTCGGCGTCCGGGCTGGTGGCCGGACTCAACGCCCTGAACCGGGGCGACATCACCGTCGTGGCCGTCGCGGGCGACGGCGGGACCTACGACATCGGCATCCAGGCCCTGAGCGGGGCCGCGGAGCGGGGAACGGACTTCATCTTCGTCTGCTACGACAACGAAGGCTACATGAACACGGGGACGCAGCGCTCCAGCGCGACCCCGATGGGGGCGCTTACGACGACCACGCCGATCCACACCAAACAGCAGAACAAAAAGGACATGCTGAAGATCATGGAGGCACACGATCTGCCCTACATCGCGACCGTCTCACCGGCGTATCCCATGGACCTCTACGACAAGTTCGTCAAGGCCAAGCGGATCAAGGGCACGCGCTACCTCCAGATGTCGGCCCCCTGCCCCCCGGGCTGGGGCTTTCCGCCCAAGGACATGGTCAAGCTCTCCCGGCTCGCCATCGAAACCGGGATGTTCGTCCTCTACGAGGTCGAGAACGGGCGGTTCAGCTTCACCGGACGGAGCAAGACCCTGGCGGAGAAGGGAAAGCGGCTGCCGGTGATCAACTACCTGGAGCGCCAGGGCCGTTTCCGGAAGATGAGCCTCGAGCAGTTAAGCCAGATCCAGCGCTGGGTGGACGGCAAGTGGAACGAGTACGTCAGGCGGGCGGAAACAAACTGAAGGCTAGCGTCAGAGCGGAGGATTCATAAACGGACATTCGCGCAGGGGAACCCTTCAGCCTTCAGCTTTCAGCCCTTAGATTTTGCCTTCAACTTTTCACTTTTTAGCTCTTGGCCTTTAGCCTTTGGTCTTCGGCCCGGCGGTGCCCGTCTTTTTGACCTGCATCCGGATCATCGCGGCGTAACGGCCGGCGGCGCCCATGTTCGCGATGACCCTGTCCCGGCCCTTCTCTCCCAGGCGGCGGCGCTCTTCCGGGTGGCGGATCATCTCGATCAGACGGGCGGCGAGGTCCGCGCCGTCGCGCACCGTGATGCCCGCCCCGGTCTCCTCCAGCAGCGCCCGCTCTTCCCGGAAGTCGTCCATGAAACGCCCGTAGAACACGACCTTCCCCCACGCCGCCGCCTCGAGGATGTTCTGCCCGCCCTTCTGGACGAGCGACCCCCCGCAGAAGACCGCCGTCGCCAGGCTGTACACCTTGAAGAGCTCGCCGATCACGTCGATCACGATGACGCGCTCCCCCGCCCTCTTTTTGCCCTTGTTCAATTCCGACATCGTGATGCAGTCCGGGAATCCCGCCTCCCGGACGAGTGTGAGCACCGCCGCCGCCCGTTCGACATGACGGGGGATCAGGATCAGTTGGGCGGCGGGAACCACCTCGAGCAGGCGGCGATAGACGTCGAGCACGATCGCCTCCTCCCCTTCGTGCGTGCTCCCCGCGACGAAGACCGGTTCCGGCTCCGTCAGCCCCAGGCGCCGCGCGATGTCCTCGCGGATCTTCGGCGACGCCTTGGCGGCCAGGCTGTCGTACTTGGCGTTGCCCAGCACATGGATCTTCTTCGCGGGCACCCCCATGGCCTCCACCCGTTCGGCATCGGCCTGCGAAATGACCCCCATTTCATCCACCGCCGCCAGGACCTCCCGCCAGAAAAAGCGCGTCAGGACGAAGCGCCTGAAGGAGCGGGGCGAAATCCGGCCGTTCACCATGACCACGCGGACGCCCCGGTCCTTGCAGTGCCGGAGAAAATTCGGCCAAAGCTCCGTTTCGACGGGGATGAACAGATCGGGACGGACACGGTCGATGACGCGTCGCACCACGCATCCGAGATCGAGGGGGTAGTAGATCGAAACCGTCGCGGCGGTGGCGATCCTGCGGGCCATCTCCTGGCCCGTTTCCGTGCTCGTGGACAGGACAATGCAGGCCGCGGGGAAATGCTCCCGGAGCGAGGCGATGATCGGCGCCGCCGCCGTGACCTCCCCGACGGAGACGGCATGCATCCAGATCCGCGGCGTCCCCTCCATCCGGGCGAACAGGTCCGGACGGATCAGACCGAATTTCGGGCCGATGCTCCGGCGGTACTTTCCCTGGAAGAGGATTTTTGCCCCGTAGTAGGGCACGGCGAAGACCGCCGCGAGGACCAGGACCAGATTGTACAGATGGTACAGCATCTTTATGCTCCCCGGGAAGCCCTCCCTCGGTTCAAATCGCGGGGATCATCGCCCCTTTGGCCCCGTCTGTCAAGGACATTCCCGCCCGGGCCGGAGGCGGGGCCGCGGGCGGCCCGCAGGGAGGCCGGTTGACAGCGACGGGATAATCCTGTATGGAGCAGGCATGAAAAAGATCGCCCCTTCCATCCTGTCCGCGGACGGTAGCCGCCTGGCGGAAGAGATCCGCGCCGTGGAGGCGGCGGGGGCCGACTGGATCCACGTGGACGTCATGGATGGCCACTTCGTTCCGAACCTCACCCTGGGACCGTCCATGGTCGCCGCCATCCGGAAGGTCACGACCCTGCCCCTCGACGTCCACCTGATGATCGAAGCACCCGAGGGTTTCATCCCGGAGTTCGCCCGGGCGGGCAGCGACTGGATCACGGTCCACGTGGAGGCGGCGCACCATCTGCACCGGACGGTGGGGCAGATCCGCGAGGCGGGTTGCCGCGCCGGCGTATCGCTCAATCCCGCGACGCCCCTCGTTCAGGTGGAGGAAATCCTCCCGGATCTCGACCTGCTCCTCGTCATGTCGGTCAACCCCGGCTTCGGAGGCCAGCGGTTCATCGACGGCGCCCTGCCTAGGATCCGCCGGGCCAAAGAGATGATCGCGGCCGCCGCACCCCGGGTCCTCCTGGAGGTGGACGGCGGCGTCACGGTGGACAACATCGGGGCGATCGCCCAGGCCGGGGCGGACGTCCTCGTCGCGGGGGCGGCGATCTTCGGCAGCCCCGACTATGCCCGGACGATCGCCGCCATGAAAACCCGCGCCGCCTGATCGGGACATCGCGTTGAGGCCGGCACCCGTTCCCGTCACCCCCGCATCCAGGCCCGCGCCCCTGCCGTCCCCGCGTAAGCGGGAAGCCAAAAGTCATAGACAGGGACGCCCAATTTCGCGGACCTCAAAAAGCGATCCTTGACCTTTTGTGAACACATCCTGGGTTGGAAGGGAAACGGCCGATGAAATACCGCGTGATTCAATGGGCGACGGGCTCCATGGGGAAAACGTGCCTGAGGGCCGTGATCGACCATCCCGATCTGGAACTCGTGGGGCTTTACGTCTACAGCGACCGGAAGATCGGCCGTGACGCGGGTGAGATCGCCCGGCGGGCGCCGACGGGCGTCATCGCGACGAACCGGATCGAGGACATCCTGGCCCTGGAGGCCGACGTGGTCATCCACGCCCCGCGCATCCAGTTTCCCTATCGCCACCACAACGCGAACATGTGCCGCCTGCTGGCCTCGGGGAAGAACGTCATTACGATCAACGGGCATGGGTTCCCCGCCTATCACGGCCCCGCCTATGCCGCCGAGTTCGAGCGGGCCTGCGCCCAGGGGAACGCGTCCCTTTTCAGCACCGGCCTCAATCCCGGGTTCGTCGTCGAGAAGATCGCCACTGCGGCCACCGGGATCTGTCTTTCGCTGGACGCCATCCAGGTGCAGGAGGTTTTCGACATCAGCGGCGCGCCGGACCATGACTATGTGTTCAACGTCTGCGGGTTCGGTTCCGATCCGGACCGGTTCGATCTGACGGGAAAGGGGCCGGTGGCGGAGCTCATCACGGGGATGTACGCCGAAGTGCTCGCCCTGCTCGTGAACCGCCTGGGGATGACCCTCGATCGCGTGGAACCCGACCACCGTGTCCTCCCGGCGCCGGCGGACATTCAGGGGAGGGCCGGCGTCGTCACCGCCGGCACCGTCGCGGCGACCTGCTGGCGCTGGCACGCCGTCGTGGACGGCCGGCGGCTCGTGACGCTTTCGGTCAACTGGGTCATGGGCAACACGCTACCGGGCTTCGAAACGTACGATCACTGGAAGATCGCCATTCGCGGCAAACCCGGCATCGATATCGCCATGAATATCGTCGAGCCCGAAAATACCGGCGAGAAGACCCGGGGGGAGCAGTACGCCGTCGCCGGTTCGGTCGTCAACGCCATTCCGGAGGTCTGCGCCGCCCCGGCCGGCATCTTCCGCTTCCCCCTGTTCGCCCCCTACCGCCCCCGCTTTTAGGGACGCGCCACGTCCGGCGCGGCGTCGTGAACGACGCCGCGCACACAAAAAAAGGATCCGCACCGGTCGATGCAGATCCCTTTTCCGCCGCTTCTCTTTGCGTTTCCCGATATCCTCCGTTGCGTCCCCGCCTACGCCATCTTGGCGGCGAGTTTCGCCTGAACCTCCACGGCCTCCGCCACGATACGGTCCATGACCTCGGCCACCGAGGGCTCGTCGTGGATCAGTCCCGTGACCTGCCCCACCGGCAGGATCCCGCGGACGAGGTCGCCCTCCTCCGTCGCCAGACGAAAGGCCTTGAAACCGTTGGCCATGTAGGCCATCTGGCGCGTGTTCTTCCAGCCCGAGGCCAGGATCCCGATCATGAGCTTGAGGTACGGCATGTGGAGCTGCTTCGAGATATCCTGGGAATTGAAGAAGGCTGAAAACAGATCGAGCCCCTTTTTGATCTGCTTCGCCGCCGGCTCCGTTTTCAGGACGCGGCAGTAGATCCCGTCGATGCGCGTGGAATAGAGCGTATCGGTGACGTCCTTTTCGATCGAGAGCTTTTTGAAGTTGCCGTGCAGGGGGCTGTCCTTCGTCGTCATGAAGCGCGTCCCCATGGCGATGCCCTCGGCGCCCAGGGCGAGTGCGGCGGCGAGCCCGCGCCCATCCGCGAATCCGCCCGCGGCGATGACCGGGATCTCGACCGCATCGGCCAGACTGGGAATCAGCACGAGCGAGGTCACCGCTTCGCCGTGCGCCGCCGCCTCGTTGCCCGTGGCGATGACGCCGTCGCTGCCGTAATCCTGCGCGCGTTTCGCGTGGCGG
>JALNWL010000075.1 GCA_023230905.1 Syntrophales bacterium | reverse complement strand
TCATGAGCATGATCCGCGAGATCGCCGAAGCGGGCCTCGACCGGCACCTGACGCTCCTGTACGGGAGCCGGAGCGAGGACGACATCATCTTCGCCGACGAACTTCGAAAGCTCTCATCACAGCACGAAAACATCCGCTACGTCCCGGTCATCTCCGAACCGCGGGCGGGATGCCGGGAACGGACCGGCTTTCTCACCGCCGACCTGATCCGGGACGTCCTGGGCGGCGTGGACGGCCGGACCTTCTACCTGTGCGGCCCCGCCGAGATGTACGCCTTCTGCCTGCCGGAGATCGAAAAGCTGGCCGTCCCGCGGCGCTGGGTGCGTCGGGAGATGTTCGGTCCGCCGAAGCGCATCGCCGACGACCCGGGCTGGCCCGCGGAGGTGGCCCCCGACCGCGTGTTCCAGGCGGCCGTCCGCGGGAAGCGGACGATCCCCGCCCGGGCGGACGAGCCGCTCCTCGTCGCCCTGGAGCGCGCCGGCATCGTTATCCCGGCCCAATGCCGGTCCGGTGAGTGCAGCCTCTGCCGGGTAAAGCTCCTGAGCGGCCGCGTCTTCCAGCCGGCGGGGGTCCTGCTGCGCCAATCGGACCGCCGGTTCGGCTACATCCACTCCTGCATGGCCTACCCCCTGGAGGACGTGGAGATCCTGATCTGAAGACGGGCGTCGGTAGCGACGAAAGGTGCAAGCCCCGGACCGCAGGCCGGGGGCGATCCGGACCTTCTCGGACAGGGAGGCGTCTCACGGCAACGCGCATGGGATTTTTTCGGGGCCCGGCCCCCGCGGTGGCGCGACGGAGGGGAAACGGCCCCGGCGCCTGGCCGCAGCAGGTCCGGCGCTCCGGGGGATCACGATGCCAAGCTTAAACGGATATCTCAACAGGACCGGCACGGGGTGAAAACGACATGCGGAAGTCAACGGCGGAGGCGGAAATCCCGGCTCGTCTGGCCGACGGCCTGTGGATCCTGGGGCACCCCTTCTTCAATCTGTATCTCGTCCGGGGAACGGCCGGCGCGGCCCTGATCGAGGCGGGGGTATCGGCCACGGGGGACCTCGTGATCGGTCAGCTCGAAACCCTCGGCGTCCGGCCGGATGTCCTGGTCGTCACGCATCCCCACGGCGACCACCTCAACGGCCTGCCGGCCCTGCGGGAGGCGTTCCCGACCGCGCGGGTGATCGCCGGGCCGGGCGCGGAGGCTTTCTGCGCCCATCCCAAGACCGGGGCGCTTCTGGTCAACGACGACCGCTACATGTCGGCGTTTCTCGCCGCCCGAGGCGTGGGGGTGCGCCGGCCGCCGCTGGCGGCGCCCCCGTCGCTGTCGGGGGCCGAGGTCATGCACGACGGGGACACCCTCGATCTGGGCGGGGTGACGCTCCGCTTCCTCGAGGCGAAAGGCCACGCCCCGGGGAACCTCGCCGTCCACATCCCCGAACGCACGGCCCTGATCGCCTCCGACAGCCTGGGTTACCGCTACCTCGACCGCGGCTTCTTCCCCATCTTCTTCACGGGATATGCCGACTATCTCGCGACGATCGATCGGATGGCGGCCCTCAAGCCGCTTATCCTGGGGCTTGCACACCAGGGGGCGCTGACCGAGGCGGCGGCGGACGCGGCCTTTGGCGCCGCCCACGCGGGCGCGGTCGCCGTGCGGGACCGTCTCCGCCGGGACGAACGACCCGACGAGGCCATCGTCCGGGACCTTTTCACCGAATTCTACCGCGAGGAGCTCGCCCTCTACTCCGAGGAGAACATCCTGTTGTGCTGCGCCCTCCTGCTGCGCCGCAGCCGGGAATGACCATGAAGATCGCCATCCTCGGCGCCGGTCCCGCCGGCCTCTACGCGGCCCTGGCCGCGGCGGAAAGGGGTTTCCGGACGGATCTGTTCGAAAAACGCGCCATCGGGGAGGGCATCGTCTGCGGGGAGTGCATCTTCGATTCCCTGGGGATCCTGAGCCGGCCCGGGCGGGGCCTGCTCCATCCCGTGGAGGAGGTCTTCCTGACGGCCCGAGAGCGCCACACGCTGGCGATCGGCCGCTACCGGAAGCTCTGGATGATGGACCGCAGGAGCTGGCAGGAGGGACTCGCGGAGGCCGCCGTCGCCCGCGGCGTGCGCCTGGAGGCACAGACGAAAATCGACCCGGAGCGCCTCCGGCGGATGCAACACGAGTATGACGGGATCATCGACGCGAGCGGCGCGCCGTCGGTCACCTCCCGGGCGTACGGGTTCTCCGGCCGCTATCTCGAGGACGGCCTCGTGGCCTATCAGGCGGTGCTGCGGGGCGACTTTTCCACCCTCTGGCCCCGGATCGCGGTCGGCTTCCTCCCCGACCTCCCCCCGGAACGCCGGCCGGGTTACGCCTGGATCTTCCCAAAGAACGCCCGACGGGCCAACTGCGGGGTCATCTACACGATGCGGGGTTCCCGCCGCGGCGGCGATCCGGACTTGAAGGCGCTTCTGGCGGACTTCCTGAAGTCGGAAGGCCTGGCGGGGGCGGAGATTCTGAAGACCGGCGGCGGCATCGCGGCGGGACGGATCTTGCCGCGCCTGGTCTACGACCGGATCCTCCTGGCGGGGGATGCGGCGGGGCTGACCTCGCCCCTGCACGGCGGCGGCATCGACCTGGCCTGCCTGAGCGGCGTGCTGGCCGTCGACGCCCTCGCGGACGGCGCGCATGGAGCCGAACGCTACCGGCCGCGGCTGATGGGGTACGTCCGTCACAAGCTGGCCGTCGAGGTCCTGGCCATCCGGAAGATGCGGACACTCGACTTCAACGCCTTCGACGCCCTGCTCGGCGGCGTCGCCTCCCAAAGCAACCTCCGACGCGCCGCGACGGCCCTGCGCCACCCCGTGCTCGCCTTCGCCACGCTGAAGTGGCTGTTCCGCCGGGAGACGGCGCCCGCCGGCCTCGCGGAAAGGGTTTGGACGCCGGACGCGCCTGAGAAAAAGGTGCGACCGGCATCCGCCCGAGACCCGTAACCGGCGTCCGGGACGATGATTGGGCCCGCCGCCGCTATTTGTACGCCGCTGCGATCAGGTCTTCATACTTCTTGAGGACGACGCGGCGCTTGAGCTTCATCGTCTGGGTCAGCGTCCCGTTCTCCAGTGAGAAGCCCTCGGTCAGGAGGATGACCTTCTTCGGAATCTCATAGGCGCCGAATTTTCCCTTCAGGCCGTCCTGGATCTCCCGGGCGATCATCTCCCGGACATCGTCCCGCGCGATCAGGGCCTTGATGTCCGAGGGCAGGCCGTGCGCCTCCGCGAAACGCTCCAGGGCGAAGAAGTTCGGGACGACGAGCGCAATCGTGTACAGACGGTTCTCGCCGTAAACCATGACGTTGTCGATCGAGGGCAGGAGCATGATGTCCTCCTCGAGGGCCGCGGGGAAGACGAACTTCCCGTTCTCCAGCTTGAACTGCTCCTTGATCCGGCCGGTGATGAAGAGGAAGCCGTCCTTGTCGAGGCGGCCGCGGTCGCCGGTGCGGATGCCGCCGTCCTCCGTCATGACCTCCTTCGTCTGCTCGGGCTTGTTGTGGTAGCCCTTCATTACGTTCGGTCCGTAGCAGACGATTTCACCGTCCTGGGCCCCCTCTTCCACAACCGACGAATCGATGACGACCCGGACCTGCTCGATGGGCTTGCCGACACTGCCGATCCGCCAGGCGGCCGGGCCGTTGACGGCGATGGCCGGCGAAGTCTCCGTCATGCCGTAACAGTCGTAGACCGGAATCCCGAGGTCGAGGAAGAACAGGAGGATCTCCATGTTCATCATGGCGCTTGCCGTCATCGCGGCGCGCAGCCGACCGCCGAAGCGTTCGCGGATCTTCGCGAAGACGACCCGGTCGGCGATCCGGAATTTGAGGTTGGCGAGAAAATCCGGCCGCCCCTTTTCGGCCAGCGACCGCCGTTTCTTGCCGGCCTCGACCCCCATGACGAAGAGCTTCCGGGCCAGACCGCCGGTGGCGTCCATCTTCGCCCACAGCCCCTCGTAGATCTTGTTGAAGACCCTCGGCACGGCGACGATGAAGGTCGGGCGGGTTTTGGCCATATCACCGGCCAGGGTCGCGGTGCTCCCCATCAGGGCGATCGAGGCCCCGATCTGCAGGAAGGTGTGCATCTCCCCCTGGCCGTAGGTGTGGGCCCAGGGCAGGATGGACAGCACGCGGTCGTTCTCGTCATAGCCCGGATAGCGTTTGACGCGGCAATGGGAGTTGTGGGTCCAGTTGGCGTGGGACAGGAGGACCCCCTTGGGGTCGCCCGTCGTGCCGGAGGTGTAGATCAGCGTGGCGATGTCGTCGGCCGCGGGCCGGACCGCGGGCACCGGGTGCTTCTCGCCCGTCTTTTCCAGCGCCGCCATCGTATCCGGCCCCTCGCCCTCGATCAGGACAATCTTCTTCAACGTGTCGATCCGGGCGGGAAATTCCCGGACCTGCTCCAGGATGGCGGGTTTCGAGACGAACAGGACCATGATCCCACTGTCCCGGATGATGTACTCCCAGACGTGGAGGAGCTCCTGCTCGTACATGGGCACGAAGCGGGCGTTCAGGCCGTGGGTGGCGAAGGAGGCCGCGGCCCACTCCACCCGGTTGTTCGCGATGATGCCGACCATATCGCCCTTTCCGACGCCGATCGCGGCGAGCCCCCCGCGCAGGTTGTCCACGCGGCGTCCGAAATCACGGTAGGTGATCCATTCGTACTCCCCATCGGGCAGCCGTGTACCGAATAGGGGCCGTTCGGGAAAGCGCGCCACGCTGTCCTCCAGAAATCCGATCAAATTGTCCGGTTGGTCGAGCTTGTATCGCATGCATCCTCCTCCCACATGAAATCGATGCGACCGGAACGGGGTTACACCCTGCGGATGGGTCCGTCCGGTCCGCCGTCGAGACGCCGGCAGGATCCGGGAAACGCACGCCCCCGCTCTGACCGATGGTCATCCTCTTACCGCTGGCTCCATACGACAATCCGGTATAAATGTCAAGAAATATTGATTATGTTCTGGATTTGCTGACCTGAGCTGAGCGAAATTCAATGCAGGTAAGGGGCGACAGGCACCGTGCCCAAGGCCGCCTCCCGGGCAGCCCCCCGGCGCGAATCCGGATTCCCCGCGGGAGGCCCCGGAGGCGCCCGGCCAGCACCGGTGTGGTACCGGGACGCGGATCGTCAGTCGTGCAGCGAGGGCTTCGCCTGCAGAACCCAGTAGGACATCGCGGCCATGAGTTTGCGGGGCGTCAGCCTCAGGAGCAGGGTGTGGATCAGCCGGTTCTGCCAGCCGACGATGCACAGGGCCTTGCCCCGCTTGAAGGCGCGGTAGCCGATCCGGGCGGTCTCCTCGGGCGTGCGGACGCCGGAGACGTCGAACCACCAGAGGCGCCTGGGAAACCCGTCTCCGTGAATCATCCGGGTATCCGTGTAGGCGGGGTTCAGCGTGCAGACGGTCACCCCCGTTCCGCGCAACTCCTCGTGGACCGCCTCGCTCAGGCTCTGGACAAAGGCCTTCGTCGCCCCGTAGACGGCGTGGTGGCAGCAGGGCTGAAACGCGGAGACGGACGAGACGTTCCAGATGCGGCCCCCCCGGCGCTTCACCATGTCCTCCGCGAACAGGCGCATGAGCTTCATGTGCGCGAGCACGTTGACCTGGACGATCTCGACCTGTTTTTCGAGCGTCAGGGCGGCGAACGACCCGTACCAGAGAACGCCGGCGTTGTTGACGAAGCAGTCGATGGGCCGCCCGATCCCGCGGACGGCGGCATGGAAGCGTTCCGGCCCGTCCGGAAGCGCGAGATCAACGGGGAAGGTCCATGTCCGGACCGCATGGGTCCGTTCGAGTTCCCGGGCCCACGCCGTCAAAACCTCGGTTTCCCCCGGTTTCGCCCCCAGGCACAGGTGCGCCCCCTCCCGCGCGAAGCAGGCCGAAATCGCCTTCCCGATCCCCGACGACGCCCCGGTGATCACGACACACCGGTCCCTCACCTCATCCATCCCCATGTCCCCCTCACGTCACCTTTTCGAGAATATGAATGCACATGGCGACCTCCCCGGCGCCGACGTTGCCGCTATTTTTAGCAGGTACCACACCCGAAGACCTTCGCGCAACGTCCAAATCGGGACCGAAGGCGCGGCTTGAAAAAAGGGATACTCTTTGCTAAACATGGGGCATGGATGCCCGTCCGCTTTCCGATTATACCCTGGTGCGCAGCGCGCGACGGCGGAAAACCCTCTCCCTGCAAGTCCTCCCCGACGGCACGGTCCTCGTGCAGGCCCCCCGCCACACCCCGAAGCGCGAGATCGAGGCGTTCTTCCGGAAGAAGCAGCCCTGGATCGCCCGGAAACGCCGGGAACAGGCGGCGCGACGGCCGCACGACAGGCGCATCGCCACGGGAGAAACCTTCCCCTATCTGGGCGTCTCGTACCCGCTGGAGATCGTCCCCCCGTCGGACCGGAAGGAACCGCTGGTTTTCACGGGCACGAAATTCGTGTTGCACGAAACGGCCGTCCGCGGCGGCAAGGCACGGTTCATCCGCTGGTACCGGCGGCAGGCCATGACGTACCTGGCGGGCCGGGTGGCGGTTTTCTCCGTGCGCCTGGGCGTCCTGCCCCGCGGCATCCGGATCGGCCAGGCACGACACCGCTGGGGCTCCTGTTCACCCGAGAACCGCCTGTCCTTCCCCTGGCGATTGATCATGGCCCCCCCGGACGTCGTCGATTACGTCGTGGTTCACGAACTGGCGCACATCCGCGAGAAGAGCCACGCCCCCGCCTTCTGGGCGCTCGTCGACCGCGCCGCCCCCCGGCATCGGGAGCACCGGCGCTGGCTCAAGGACCACGACCACCTGCTGTCCCTGTGATTTGAATGAATTCTTGACACAAAGGTAACGTCCCGCTATAGTTCGCTAAATTTTGTTCAGGAAAGGCGGAATCGTGACCAGAAAAAGCAAGTCCGACATTCGGGGTGCCGGACCGGGTGGCATCGATATCTCTTTTCTCAGGCAACTGGACCAAAAGGGCAACGGCGAAACAGGGCTCTTCCCCCTGGTCTTCGCCATGAATCCCTCCATGATGGCCGTGACCACGGCCGACGGTCAATATCGCGAGGTCAACCGGGCCTTTTGCGAGACGACGGGCTATACGCGCGACGAGCTACTCGGTCAAAACTCCATGGAACTCGGGAAATGGAAGGGGGAGCAACGCCAGGAAATCCTCGATCACCTGTCGACAGACGCCAGGATCCGCAACAAGGAGATCTATTGGCGGGACAAGTCCGGAAAGCTCCATTGTTGCCTCCTGTCGGCTGAAGTCATCGAATTTGAAGGAGAGAAGCTTGTCTTAAGCACACTCCTGGACATCACGGAACGCAAACAGATGGAGGACGAGCTTCGGAAAAGCAAGGATTCCCTAGCCCTGCAGGCCGAAAAACTCGAGGCCCTCAATACGGCCCTCAAGGTCCTTCTGGACCAGCAGGAACAGAATCAGCGCCTGACATCCGCGCGGCTTAAATCCAACCTCCAGGAGCTCATCACCCCCTACCTGGAGAAACTGAAGGACGGCCAGATGGCGCCGATGGATCGGGTTTCCCTGAGCGTCCTGGAATCCAACCTGATGGACATCTCCTCGGACTTCGTGTACAACCTCGCCTCCTGCTATCCCAACCTCACGCCCAAGGAGATCCAGGTCGCGAACCTCGTCAAGGAGGGGAAGTCCTCGGGCGAGATCGCGCACGTGATGGGCGTCTCTCTGGGCACGGTGAACGCCCACCGCAACAACCTCCGCAGGAAGATGGGACTGGGCAAGGGCGGCGCGAACCTCCGCTCGCACCTGCTGGCGATGAAGTAGCGCCCCCAGGCGGGCCGGCGGCGGGGCTCCCGCGGCGAAAGCCCCCCGGCAGCAAACGTCCCGAAACCTCGACACCATGGGAAAGGGGCCGTTTCCCGACTTCACGGGAAACGGCCCCTCGACGTTTTGGCTCCCCAGCGCGGACTCGAACCACGGACATGCTGGTTAACAGCCAGCCGCTCTACCGACTGAGCTACTGGGGAATGTCTGTTTCAGAACCTCGAACCGGCCCCTTCGCCCGCCGTAACGGCGCGGGTTCGGGCCCGGACGTCGCCTAACGGCAGCTCATGCAGGTCTTCAGACGGCTCATGGGCACGCCCGTCCTGACGCTGATGTATTTCAACTGATCCTCCGGGGCGAACGGGCGACCGCAGACCTGACAGGTCGCCATCTTGAAGGCCTTGTCCCAGATGATCCGCTTGTCTCCGGTGGTTTCCATCTTCACATGACCCGTCGGACAGACGTAGGCGCAGGACCCGCAGCCGATGCAGGCATTCGCGTCGAAAGCGATCCTCGGCTCGTCCACGTCGCGCCCGAGGCCCCGGTCCTCGAAGGACAGGGCGGCGACCCCGACGATCTCCCGGCAGGTGCGCGCGCACAGGCCGCAGAGGACGCATTCCTTCGCGTCCGCCGCCTCCGCGGCGACCGCGATCCCCAGCTTCTCCGCCAGATCGCGCACGACCCGGGTTTTGGGGTACTTGTAGTACAGCAGGGAGGCGGCCAGTTTTCGGCCCGCGATCGCCCGCTCGGAGTCCGTCCGGACCTCCATCCCCTGGGCAACCGGCGTGTTACAGGCCGTGGCGAGTTCCCATTTGCCGTTGACCTTCACCTCCACGGTGCACAGGCGGCAGGCCCCGAAGGGGGACAGTTCGTCGTGCTGACAGAGCGTGGGCAGGTCGATGTTGCGCGCCCGGATATGGGAGAGGAGGGTCGACCCCTCCTGGGCCTTCACCTTCCGTCCATCTAACGTGATTTCGATCATAGCCTGTTCCTCGATTGCGGGTTTCTCCCCCCCGGCAACGCTCCGGACGGGTTCATTGTCGTCAAGAATCCTTCACTCCGGGAGGCCGCCAATCACGGGGGCCGGCCCCTTCCCGGATCCTATGCCCAGACCATCAGGCGGTAGCAGCGCAGGCAGCGATTGGCCTCTCGGATCGCGGCCGCGGCGTCGAAGCCGCCCTCGACCTCGTCGAAGCCCGCGATGCGGGTCTTCGCCTGCAGGAGGGCCGCTTCCCCGGACGCCGCCGGGCTCACGAAGCCCTTTGTGCGCTGGGCGCGCGTGTCGATCCCCGCGAACGGGCGCTCCGCCGCCGGGGTTTCGCCCCGCAGGTAGAGGTCGATGCTCCGCGCCGCGCGGTTGCCCATGTCCAGGGCCTCGATCAGGGTGGCGGGTCCGGTGACGCAGTCGCCGCCGGCGAACACCCCGTCGAGGTTCGTCCCAAGCGTGACCGCGTCGACCGCCACGGTATTGCCCTTTGCCACCGCCAGGGCCTCCGTTCCGGCCACCGCCGGCAGTGCGGGGTTCTGGCCGATGGCGGGGATGATCATCTCCGTCTTCACGGTGAACTCCGACCCCTTGACGGGGACGGGACGACGGCGGCCGCTTGCATCGGGCTCGCCGAGTTTCATCTTGATGCATTCGATCGCCGTCACCTTCCCGTTCTTCGCGACGACCTTCAGGGGGGCGGCGAGGAAGCGGATCTTCACGCCCTCCTCCTGGGCCTCGGCGATCTCCTCGGCGCGGGCCGGCATTTCGGCCAGCGACCGGCGGTAGAGGATCTCCACTTCCCCGAACCCCAGGCGGAGGCAGGTGCGGGCGCAGTCGATGGCCACGTTGCCGCCGCCGATGATGACGACCTTCCGGCGCGAGGCGATCTTCTGCCCCAGGCTGATCCGCCGCAGGAACTCGATCCCTTCCATGAAGCCGTCGTAGCCGGCGTCCTCGCCCTCGGCGCCGATCGCGTTGCCCGCGTGCGCCCCGACGGCGATGAAGACGGCCGCGTAGCCGGCCTTCTTGAGCTTCCCCGGGTCGATGCGGCCCACCGGTTCGTTGAGGCGGATCTCCACGCCCAGGCGCCGGACCAGGTCAATCTCGTAGTTCAGGATGTCCTTGGGCAGCCGGTAATCCGGGATGCCCACCGCCGCCATGCCGCCGGCATGGGGCAGGGATTCGAAAACGGTTACGCCGTAGCCCAGGAGGCGCAGATGGTACGCCGCCGCGAGCCCCGCGGGCCCGGCGCCGATCACGGCGACCTTTTCCTCCTTCACCGCTGCCGGGGCCGCCAGGGGCGTCCCACCCGCCTTCAGATCGGCGTCCGCAGCCGCCCGCTTGAGCAGACGGATAGCGAGGGATTGATCCAGGTCCTTGCGGACACAGGCGTCCTCGCAGGGATGCGTGCAGACCCGCCCCGTCACACCGGGGAGGATGCACCGTTCGCGGATCAGGTTCAGGGATTCGCCGAAGCGTCCGTTGCGGATCAGCTCGATGTAGCCGGGGATATCGAGGGTCGCCGGACAGGCCTCCATGCAGGGCGCCGTCACGGCCACGCGGTAGGTCTT
>JALNWL010000074.1 GCA_023230905.1 Syntrophales bacterium | reverse complement strand
TGGCTTCCGTCTCGGCCCTGGTCGGCAACCGGGGGCACGCGAACTACGCGGCGGCCAAGGCGGGGCTGATCGCCGCGAGCCGCGCGCTCGCCTCGGAGGTGGCTCGACTCGGCGTCCGGGTGAATGTCGTCGCGCCGGGTCTGATCGCCACGGACATGATCAAGGATGCGCCGGTGGAGAACATCAAGGAAATGATCCCCATGGGGCGTATCGGTCGGCCCGAAGAGGTGGCAAAGGTGGTCCGCTTTCTCTGTTCCGACGACGCCTCCTACATCACGGGCCAAGTCATTTCCGTCAACGGGGGGATGTTTTGAGGTTCCGCTTGCCGAGGGGAATCGCACGGCGCGGGCGCTTTGGCCTTCTCGGGCTGCTCATGCTCCTACCGCTCCTGACGGCCTGGGCGGACAGCTGGGAGGGATTGCGCGAGGCCGCGCAGGGGATCACGTCGATCGAGGCCCGGTTCGTCCAGAAAAAGACCCTGCCCATGCTGACCCGGCCACTCCTCTCGGAGGGACGGTTCTCCTACCAGGCGCCCGACCGGCTCCGCTGGGAATATGACCGTCCCGTCCGGAGCGTCCTCATCGTGAACGGCCGGGACGTCAAGCGCTACCGCAAGGAGCGGGACGGCTGGCGCGAGGAGACGGGCGCCGCCCTGTCGGTCATGCAGACGGTCATGGAGGAGATCCTCCACTGGCAGCAGGGGCGCTTCGATGCGAACCCCCATTTCCAGGCGACGCTCGAGACGGGCTCCAAACCAAAGGTGACGCTCACCCCCAAGGATCCTGCCTGGCGGAAGATGCTCCGCCGGATCGAACTGACCCTGTCGCGAAAGCAGTCGGGCGTGATGCAGAGCGTCCGGGTGGTGGAGGACGAACGCTCCTTCACCCAGATCGAATTCGGCCAGGTGGCGGTCAACCGGCCCCTGCCGGCGGCCCGGTTCAGGGACATCGAATGAAGGCCTTCGGCGCCACCTTCCTCCTCGGCCTCGCCCTCCTGGCGGTCGGGGGCTGCGCTGCGCTGCCACCGTTGACACCCCTCGATCCCTCCCAAAAGCCCACGGTTCTCTCCGGGTGTCGGGAGCCTTTCCTCAAAGAGAAATACCGCCTCGTCCATGTCCTGACGGCCACGCTGCCCGGCGGCTCGGAAAGCGCCGCCATCGGTGTCCTGGTGGCGGATCCCGGTCCGCGGCGCTTTCAGACAGTCATCATGACGCTGGAGGGATGGGTCCTGTTCGATGCGACCGTAGGGGAGGCGCTCGTCGTGAATCGGGCCGTGCCCCCCTTCGACGGCCGGGCGTTTGTCGAGGCGCTGGTGGAGGACATCCGCCTGGCGATGTTTCCACCGGAGGGGGAGCCGATCGCCTGGGGAAGGGGAGAGGGTGGTGCGGCGGTTTGCCGCTTCGCGCGCCCCGACGGCACACATATGGACGTTCTGCGCACCGGCGAGGACGCCGCGGAAGTGCGGCTGTACGGAACTGGACAAGGACTCCGAAAAAGGGTAAGGATCGGATCGTGGAGCGGATCGGGTCCCGCCGGGACACTCGAGATCGAAAGCCGGACCTGGCCCTCCTATGCCCTGTATCTGAGACTCCTCGAACAGGAGCGTCTGGAGACGGAGAAGACCTTGCCATGAAATTTCGACTGATCTACCCCCGCTGGAAGAAACTGGACCGGCAGACGGAATTCCACCTGCCGCCCCACGGACCGGTCGTCTTCGCCGCGACCCTGCCGGACGACTGGGAGGTGGAGTTCATCGACGAGAACGTGCAGCCCCTCCCGGAGAACAGCGACGCGGACGTGGTCGGCCTTTCCATGATGCTGACGAGCCAGATGAAGCGGGGCTGGGAGATCGCCGATGATTATCGCCGCCGGGGCGTCAAGGTGATCTGCGGGGGCATCGGGACGATGCTCCATGCCGAAGAGACGATGCGGCACGCGGACGCCGTTTTTCTCGGCGAGGCGGAAGGACGGATGGCGGGGGTCCTGGACGACTGGCGGCACGACCGTCTGAAGCCCGTGTACGACTACTTTCACGACCACCCGCCCACGGAGGCGATCGGCACGGCCCGGCGCGAGATCCTCAACCGGGATTTCTACAATTACAAGGGGATCCAGATGGTGGACCTCGTTCACGCCTCCCGTGGCTGCCGGTTCAATTGCTACCCCTGCTGTGTGAGCTATCTGGGCGGACGCAAGTTCCGTCCCCGGCCGGTGGACAAGGTCGTTGCCGAGATGGCCGCGATCGACAACAACCGCCTGTTCATCGTGGACAATTCCCTGGCGCAGGACCGCAACTGGGAGATCGAGCTCTTCCGGGAGATGATCCCGCTCAAGAAGAAGTGGTGCTGTCACCCGATCGAGGAGGACGACACGGTCCTCGACCTCGCCGCGCAGGCCGGTGCCTGGTACGTCTATCAGGCCGTGTTCGACATGTCGGACCACATCCGCAGGCGCATCCGCCGCTACCACGACCACGGCATCGCCGTCGAGGGGACGATCCTACTAGGACTGGACGACCACACGGAGGACTACATCAAGCGGTTCATCGACTTCCTCATGGAGATCGAGCTGGATCTGGCCGAGTTCACCGTGCTCACGCCCTTTCCCCACACGCGCACCTTCGACGACTTCGAGCGCGAGGGGCGTATCCTCACCCACGACTGGGACGCCTACACCGCCGACCGGGTCGTCTTCCAGCCCCGGCACATGAGTCCCGAGCGGCTCCAGGAGCTGTACGCCGAGGCCTGGGACACTTTCTATCGGGACGAGCCGCAGAACTACAAGATGTTCAAGCTCTTTAAAACGGTGGTGGAACGCGAGAAGGCGGACGGGACCTTCCGTCCGCGCCGGCGGGAGATGGCGACCCGCCGTTTCGGCCGCCGGGGCGGGGGGGGAGGGGACACGCCCGCTGCGGCGAATTAACGCTTGACAAGCGGCGTTTTTTAAAAGAAATGCTATCGCCGCGTGAAGGATGATGAAGGTAATCTAACGGATGTCAAAGAAAAAGGACGGAATCAAAAACGTGTTGATCGACGGGACGACGGTGTCCCTGGATGGGATTATCGCCGTGGCCAGGAGGGAGGCGTCGGTGCGCCTGAGTGAACGCCCCGCCTTCAGGGAGCGCCTGGAGCGTTCCCGCCGCGGCCTCCTGGCCGCCATCGCGGCGGACGTCCCGGTTTACGGCGTGAATACCGGGTATGGAAAATCCTGCGGGAATCGCCTGAAGAAAAACGCTGTTCTCGGAAACGGCGGCAACATGATGCGTTTCCACGGGTGTGGAACCGGGGAAACGCTGGGGGTCGAGGAGACGCGGGCGGCAATGC
This sequence comes from Syntrophales bacterium, assembly GCA_023230905.1. Taxonomy (GTDB): domain Bacteria; phylum Desulfobacterota; class Syntrophia; order Syntrophales; family UBA2251; genus UBA2251. Next base: position 7,170 of record JALNWL010000074.1, on the reverse strand, counting down.
TCTGCCGGCTGCTCTGCCTGGCGCGCGGCTATTCGGGGGTGTCCTACGCCTTGCTGGAGCAGTTGGCCGCCTTTCTCAACCTGGGCCTGACCCCCGTCGTTCCCAGTGAGGGCTCCGTCGGGGCCTCCGGGGATTTGACGCCGCTCTCCTACATCCTGGCCGCACTCGCGGGCGAGCGCGACGTGGTTTACGCCGGGAAGCGCATGCCGGCGCGGCGCGCCCTGAAACGGGCGGGGCTCAAACCGCACCTCTTCGGCGCGAAGGAGCCGCTCGCGATGATCAACGGGACCTCGGTCATGACCGGGATCGCCGCTGTCGTCCTCGACCGGGCGGATTATCTTTTGCGGGCCGCCGTCGATGCGACCGCCCTCAGCGTCCACGCCCTGCAGGGCAAGGCGCACCACTACCACCCCGTCATCGGGGAGGCCAAACCCTTTCCGGGACAGATTCACGTGGCGGACCGGCTTCGGAAACATCTTCAGACGAGGGCTCCCGAGGCGCAACTGGAGTGCGAGGGGCCGGAAACCCTTCAGGATCCCTATTCCCTGCGCTGCGCCCCGCAGGTTGTCGGGGTCCTCGACGACGCCCTGGCCTGGATCCGGCCCTGGGTGGAGATCGAGGCGAACAGCGCCAACGACAACCCCCTCTTCGCCGAAGGGGTGGAGCATCCCCTCATGGGGGGAAATTTCTACGGCGGGCACCTCGCCTTTGCGATGGACGGCCTGAAGGCCGCTCTCGCGTCGGTGGCCGACATGGCGGACCGGCAAGTGGTGCTCCTCGTCAATCCACAAGTCAACCGCGGGCTCCCGGGCGACCTCGTGCGCGTGGACGGCCCCGAGCGGTTCCGACACCATGGCTTCAAGGCCATGTCCATCACCGCCTCCGCGCTGACGGCGGAGGCCCTCAAGCAGACGATGCCCGCGGCCTCCTTCTCCCGCTCCAGCGAATCCCACAACCAGGACAAGGTCAGCATGGGGACCATCGCCGCGCGCGACGCGGACCGCGTCTGCACGCTCACGGAGCGGGTCGTGGCGATTCATCTCCTGGCGGCGGCGCAGGCGTGCGAGATCCGGGGGCGACTCGGGGACCGTCCCGCTCTGGCGAAGAAGGTCGCGGCCATCCGCAAACTCGCCCAACCGACCTGGGAGGACCGGCCGATGGACGCGGACATCGAATCCGTGGCCCGGGCGATTTCACGGGGGGAGATGGCGGATGGATAACACGGAGCGCCCCAGCTACGAGGTCCGGCTCAAGGTCCCTTTTTTCGATCTCGATCCCATGCAGATCGTCTGGCACGGCCACTACCTCAAGTATTTCGACATCGCCCGCTCGGAGCTTTTCGATCACCTGGGCGTCGACCTGTTCGAATATCACGACCGGACCGGCTACATCTTCCCCATCATCCGCACGGCGGTCAAGCACATCCAGTCGCTCCGGCGGGGAGACGAGTTCGTCTGCCGTGCCACCGTCAAGGAGGCCCGTGCCAAGATCGTCGTGGCCTTCGAGATCCGGCGCTTCAGCGACGGGACCGTCTGCGCCCGGGGGACAACGGAGCAGGTCGCCGTCCGAACGCCAGAGATGGAAATGGTCTTTACGATCCCGGATGAAATCAGCCGGGCCTTAGGATGCTGACATGGAAACCTCTTTTTCCCAAGCCCTGATCGCCGGCGTGGAGCGCGTCTCCGCGTGGGCCGACCTGTTGGACGACATCAACGTCTTCCCGGTGGCCGATGGCGATACGGGACGCAACCTCGTCATCAGTCTGTCCCCCCTGCGCCAGATCACGCAGGGACGGGACCGGATCATCCGCGAACTGCTCCTGTCGGCCCGGGGCAATTCCGGAAACATCGCGGCCCGATTCTTCTCCGGCCTGTTGATGGCGGATGCGATGCACAACCTGCCCGACGCCATCCGCGAGGGTCGGAACCGGGCCTGGCAGGCGGTCAACGACCCCAAGCCGGGCACGATGCTCACCGTGTTTGACGCCCTGGTCGCGGCCTTGGAGGAGGCGCCCGGGACGTACGACGCCGCCTGGCGTGAACGGGTGCTCGACCGCCTCGAAGGGGCCGTCCGCGAGACCCCCGAACTGCTGCCGAAGCTCAAGGCGGCGGGCGTCGTCGACGCCGGGGCCCTGGGCGTCTTCATTTACCTGGACGGGTTCTTCAGCGCGCTTACGGGGAACATCGATTCCTTCAAGCCGATCACCGACATTTTCAGGGACTCGCTCAAGATCTCTTCGGAATTCCAGGAGGCCGGGGAGGGGGGCTATTGCGTGGACACGGTGCTCAAGGGCGCAGCGGACGACGCGGACACCATCCGGAGGCTGGCGGCCATCGGCGAGAGCGTCGTCGTCCTGAAGGACGGGGATTACCTGAAGGTCCATCTGCACGCGCGGGACGGGCAGAAGGCCCGCGGGGAACTCGGCGCCTTCGGGGACGTGGTCCGCTGGTTCGTCGACGACCTGGACGCCCAGGTCCATTCCTTCCGGCGCCGGCGCGTCGAGGCGGCCGTCCACATCCTGACGGACGCCGCGGGCTCCGTGAACCGCCAGAACACGGCGCAACTGGGGATCACCCTGCTCGACAGCTATCTCACGGTCGGGGACAAATGCCTGCCCGAGACCCACTTCGCGCCGGAGGAGCTCTACGACGCGATGCGCCGCGGGGTCAAGGTCTCCACCTCCCAGGCCTCCGTCTTCGAGCGCCACCAGTATTACCAGAGCGTCCTGGAACGCTACCCACGGGTCTTGTACCTGTGCGTCGGCTCGGTGTTCACCGGAAATTACAGCGTTGCGATGGACTGGAAAAAGACCCACGATCCGGAGGACCGCCTGACGGTGATCGACACGCAGGCGGCCTCGGGGCGGCTGGGGTTGATGAGCCTGGCCGCCGCCCGGTTCTCCCTGAAGACCCGGGACGCGGAAGCGGTGATCCGGTACGCCCGCGAAAACGTCGATCGCTGCGAGGAGTACGTCTTTCTCGATAAGCTCCAGTACCTGGCCGCCGGGGGCCGCCTGTCCAAGACGAGCGCCTTCTTCGGCGACATGCTGCGCATGAAGCCGGTGATCAGCCCGCTCGCAGAGGGGGCCAAGAAGATGGGGGTCGTCCGGACCCAGGCCGACCAGGTGGACTTCGCCCAGGAGAAGCTGGCCGCCGCGCTTTCGCCCGAGATGCCGGCCCTGATCATGCTCGAATATTCCGACAACCGGACCTGGGTCGCCGAATCGGTGCAGCCGGAGATTGCCCGCCGCTACCCGGCTGCGGAGATCGTTCTCCACCCCCTGTCGCTCACGTCCGGGGCCCACATGGGACCGGGCACGTGGGCCGTGGCCTTCCTACCCGCCGGGGAATGAAAGGCGTTGCCGCGGGACGTCATGGAGGACAGTAGGGGTCTCAGGTCATCACACGGGACCGAAAGGACGGATGAATCATGCCGGATCGGCGCCGCGTCGTTGTCACGGGGATCGGTCTTCGGACGCCGATCGGTCACTCCCTCGCGGAGATGGCCGAGGCCTTCCGGCAGGGGCGGACCGGGGTCCGGGCCATGCCGGAGTGGCGCAAGATCGATCATCTCCGCACGGCCGTCGCCGGCGTCTGCGAGGGGGTGGACGAAACGGCGGTCCCCCGGCATTTCCGCCGCGCCATGGGCCGGGTCGCGGTCCTGGCGGCCCTGAGCGCCACCGATGCGCTGGTGGACGCCGGCATCGGGGAAGAACGGATCGCCTCGTCCCGCTGCGGGGTGTCCTTCGGCTCCACCGCCGGCAGCTCCCAGGCCATGGAGGACTACCTCCGCCAGATCTTCGCGTCGCGGAGCCTGAAAGGTCTCCAGTCCTCCGTCTACATCCGCTTCATGAGCCACACCTGCGCGGCCAACCTGGCGACGATGTTCCAGGTCCAGGGGCCGGTCATCGCCTCCTGCACGGCCTGCGTGGCCGGGTCCCAGGGGATCGGTTACGGGTACGAGGCCATCCGGTCGGGCCGGGCGGACGTCATGATCGCCGGCGGCGCAGAGGAGATGCACTACATGGACGCCGGGATCTTCGACATCATGCGCGCCACCTCCACGCGCTACAACGATCGACCGGACCGGACGCCCCGGCCCTTCGACCGGGCGCGCGACGGGCTCGTCGTGGGGGAGGGCGGCGGCTGCCTCGTCCTCGAGGCGTACGAGCACGCCAGAAGCCGCGGCGCGGCCATCCACGCCGAGATCATCGGGTTCGGAAACAACTGTGACGGCGGCCATATCACCAATCCCAGCGCCGAGGGGATGGCGGCGGCGATGCGCCTCGCCCTCGAAGACGCCGGCATCGGCGCGGAGGACGTGGGCCATGTGCACGCCCATGCCACCGCGACGGAGCAGGGGGACATCGCCGAGTCCCTCGCGACGCACGCCGTCTTCGGGGAGGGGGTGCCGGTGAGCGCGATCAAGGGCTACATGGGGCATACCCTGGGAGCGTGCGGCGCCATCGAATCCGCCGTCACGATCCTGATGCTCAAGGAAGGCTTCGTCGTGCCGACGCGGAACCTGGACGAACCCGATCCGGCCTGTGCGCCGCTCAATCATGTCCGCGGCGCGTGCCGGCCCCATCGCTTCCGGATCGGCATGAACAACAACTTTGCCTTCGGCGGGATCAATACCTCCCTGCTGTTTGCCCGGGTCTGACGGGGGCGACCGTGGAGACAAGCCCCGACGGACGCTTTACCATCCTCATCCCGGCTTACAACCATGCGGCGCAAATCGCCGCCGTCGTCGCCCGCGCCCGCTCCCTGGGGCTGCCGGTCTGCGTGATCGACGACGGCTCGACGGACGCGACGGCCGCGCGCCTGGAGGAGATCGTGGGGGTCGCCGTGCTCCGCCACGAGACGAACCGGGGCAAGGGGGCGGCGATCCTCACGGGGTTCGACGCCCTTGCCGGCCGGGCGGACTGGGCTGTGACCCTGGATGCGGATGGCCAGCACGACCCGAACGACATACCTGGAATGATCCGGGCGATCCCGGCGGGGAGCCGGCCGATCGTGGTCGGCCGACGGGAGGGGATGATCGGGGCCGATGTCCCCTGGACAAGCCGCTTCGGTCGGAAATTTTCGAATTTCTGGGTCCGGGCGGCCGGGGGGCCGGTCCTTTCCGACACCCAGAGCGGTTTGCGCATCTATCCGCTGCCGGAGGCGGCCCGGCTGGGCGTCCGCGCCCGCCGCTTCCAGTTCGAGGTGGAGATCCTTGTTCGGGCGCACTGGCGCGGGATTCCCGTGATCGAGGCGCCGGTGGGCGTCTCCTACACGCCCGGCATGAAGCGGGTCTCGCATTTCCGGCCGTTCGTCGATTTCTGCCGGAATGCGGAGACGTTCGGCCGTCTGATCGCGTTGCGTATCCTGCGCTTTCCCGGGAGGGGAGGGCCGCGACCGACATCCGATGAGGGGTGAGCCGTTGTTCTTCCGCCGCTACCGTTTCCGCTGGTTCCTGATCCTCGCCGTATTCCTGATTCTGGGCGGTCTTTTTATCTATACCGCCCGCGGGATCCGGATCGAGACGGACATCCTCGCCTCGCTCCCCCACCGGGATCCGGTCCTGGCGGACGCCCACCGCGTCATCCGCCACCTGCCGGTCCAGGACCGGCTGGTCTGCGATCTCGAGATCCGCGGCGGGGACTCGGAAACGCTGGTCGAGGCGGCGGAGCGGTTCGAGACGGGGCTGACGCGGAGCGGGCTTTTCCGAAAGGTCGGCCTGGGCGAGATGCAGGCCCTCGGCCCGGAGCTCGTGGCCCACGTCGTCGGGCACCTGCCCCTCCTGTTCGACGAACGGCAGCTCCGGGAGGAGGTCGTCCCGCGCCTCGCCCCGGAACGCATCGAACGGCAGCTCGCGGAGAATCTCGATCTCCTCCAGGGGCTGGAGGGCATCGGTCAGGCGGAGCTTGTTGCCCGGGACCCCCTGGGGCTGAGAACCCTCGTGATGGCGAGGATGGCCCAACTCCTGCCGGCGCGGGAGGCCCGCTTCCACCGGGGGCAGCTCCTCTCGAACGACGGCGCCCACCTCCTGATGACGGCCGAGCTGGCCGGCGCCGCGACGGACACCCGCTTTTCGCGGGACATTCCGCCCCTGCTCGACGACCTCACGAAAGAAATGAATGCAGCCTACCGTTCCCGGGGCGTGTCTTTCGTTGTCACGCCCGTCGGGGCCTACCGCGCCGCCCTGGACAACGAAACGGCCGCCCGAGGGGACATGCGGACGGCGATCTGGCTCACGACGATCGGGATCGCGCTGCTGCTCGTCCTGACCTTTCCGCGCCCCCTGATCGGGCTCATGGCGATCCTGCCCTCGACGGCAGGGGCACTTTCCGCGCTCTTTGTCTGCTCGCTGATCTTCCCGCGCCTGTCCATCCTGGCCGTCAGCTTCGGGGGCGCCATCATGGCCTTTACCGTCGATTTGGGAATCGCCTATCTCCTCTTCCTGGACCGACCTTTCGAGACGACCGGGAAACAGGCGGCGCGTGAGGTGCAATCGGTGGAAACTCTCGCGGTCCTGACGACGATCGGCGCCTTCCTGCTGCTCACCGTCAGCGAATTCAGCGTTCTGGCCGAGATCGGCGTCTTTGCCGCGCTGGGGGTGGCCTGCGCCTACGCCTTCGTCCATGTCGTCTTTCCCCTGATCATCCCCGTCATGCCGCCGGCGAAACGGGTCCGGACAAGCCCGCTTGCGACGCTCCTGGACCGGATCGTTTCGTCGGAGGGGCGCGGGCGCGGGAGACTCGCCGCCGCGGCGCTCCTGTTCGGGGTGATGCTCTGTTTCTCACGACCCGTCTTTCAAGTGGACCTGAACGCCATGAATTCCCTGAGCGCGGCCAGCATCGCCGCCGAGAAACGGGTTCAGGCGGTTTGGGGAAATTTGACGAGCCGCGTTTATCTGCTCACGGAGGGAGCGGGTCCCGAGGCGTTGCAGGATAAGAGCGACGCCCTGGCCCCCTGGCTTGAGGAAGACGAAAGACGCGGCGTGATCCGGGCGCCCTTCGTGCTTTCGGACCTCTTTCCGGGCGAGGCGCGGGCGCGCCGTCAGGCCGAGGCCTGGCGGGCCTTCTGGACGCCGGAGCGGACGGCGGACGTGGCGCGGTCGCTCAAGCGGTCCGGCGATGGGATGGGCTTCAGTCCGGCTGCGTTCACGCCGTTCCTAAATTCGCTG
>JALNWL010000073.1 GCA_023230905.1 Syntrophales bacterium | reverse complement strand
TGCCGACAGGCACTCCGTCCTTCGATAGGATGGACGAGCGTGCATCGAAATGCCGCTCCGCCCCCATCGAGTCCCGCAGGGTGAACGCATAGCTCAAATGGTCCGTGACGCCCGCCCGGCGCCGGTCGATCATGGTGTCGTACACGGACAGGGACTCGGGCGCGACCAGCTTCCGGATCGGCAGCCCAATGAGGTCCCGACCGCCGGACATGGCCTGTACCGCCGGATTGCAGTATGTGATCCGGCCCTCCAGGTCGATGGCGACGATGCAGTCATGGGCGTCCTCTAGCAGTTGACGAAAACTCCCCTCGCTGTCCAGAAGGGCGTCGTACCGCGCCCCCAGGTCGCTGTACCGCCGCTGCAGGTCCTGACCGGACAAGTCCATCTTCACGCGGTCCCCTCCCCCTCTCTCACATCCCATCGCTCGGCCGTGTGCCTTGAACGACCCTGCCCGTCCGTGCGGGCGGCCGTTGGATAACGCTCGGATCAAAGGCCCGGGTTCATGTATAATACGGATATCCATCGTCGTAGCAAGGAAAATCTCATTCCTCGCACACCCGCCAAGCGAACCAGGGTTGCTGCGCCTTGAGGGGGCAATAGGAGACGCCGCAACGCCGGATCGGATCCTCCTGGGGCGGTTTCATGCGCCTCGCCCCCGGCGCCTGCTGCCGCTCCACCCACGCACGCGCTTCGTCCTCCGTCGCGACGAACCCCGCGCTGTACGTGGTGCGGCCGATGCAATGGAGATACCCGTAGATCAGTTCATACCGCTTTCCCATAACGCCTCCCCGGCGGCTTTTTTCAAACCTGGGGAATGGACAACCCATCCCCTCGATATTGCAATCCATCTTTCCTGAAAAAAAATTCGCTTGACATTTCTCAGAATTTGAATACCATTCAATTAACGAATGGTGCTTTTGTCAAGAACTTTTTTACAGGAGATGCGCCATGTATGAGGATCTGAAAGGGAAAACGGCCCTGATCACCGGGTCGGGAAAAAGAACGGGCATGGGCTACGCCATGGCGGAAACCCTTGCGGGGGCGGGGACGAATGTCATCATCGCCGATCTGGGCCGGGGCGAGGTGATCGACGGCGACCTCAAGATGGGGGCCTGGGAGGAGATGACCCGCTTGGCCGAAGAGCTGGCGGAACGCTTCGGCGTGGCGACCCTGGCCGTCGCCGTGGACGTCACGGACAACGCCTCGATCGCCGCGATGGTGGCGACCGTCCGGGAGCGCTTCCCCAGGGTGGACATCCTCTGCAACAACGCCGGCGCCTCCTTCGGCGTGCCGAATGCGGTGCTGACCTACGACGAGGCCGCCTGGCTCAAGACCATCGACGTCAACCTCCACTCCGTCTTCCGGATTTCCCGCGCCGTGATCCCGCTCATGGCGGGCGCGCCGGGGGTCATCATCAACACGGCCTCGCGGGCCGGCAAGGTCCCCCCCATCTTCAACGGCGCGTATGCCGTCGCCAAGGCCGGCGTCATCATGCTGTCCAAGGTCATGGCCAAGGAGCTGGGGGGCATGGGCATCCGGGTCAACGCCATCTGCCCCGGGCAGATCCGGACGGACCTGGAAAAGTGGCGCTTCGGCCTGGAGGCGAAATTTTTCGCCACCACGGTGGAGGAGCGCGAGCAGGAAATGTGCAAGACCATCCCGCTGGGCTGCCTGGGCATTCCGGCGGATGCAGGTCATCTCGTCGCCTTTCTGGCTTCGGACGCCTCCCGGTACATCACCGGCCAGGCGATCAACCTGGACGGCGGGCAATGCATGGAGCTTTAACCCGACATCTCGTTTCAGGAGGAATGCTCATGGATAAAATCATCGGCGGCAAACTCGTTGCGGACGCCCTGGTCGACTGGGGCGTAGATTACATCTTTTCGCTGAGCGGCGGACACATCACTCCCATTTATCAATTTCTGGAAAACACGAACATTACGATCTTCGACACGCGCCACGAGCAGGCGGCCGTTTTCATGGCCGAGGCCTGGGCGCGGATGACCCGCAAGCCCGCGGTGGCGATGGTCACGGCCGGGCCCGGGTTCACCAACGCCCTGTCGGGCATCGCCAGCGCCCGCCTGTCCAACGCCCCGGTCATCCTCATCTCGGGGTGCGTGGGAACCGAGGCGACGGAAAAGCTCGATCTTCAGGACATGAGCCAGCTGCCCGTCATTACACCGATGGTCAAAAAGGCCCTCGTGTGCCACATCCCCGAGCGCATCCCCGAATTCATCGACATGGCCTTCCGGACGGCCATCGCCGGGCGTCCCGGGCCCGTCTACCTGGAGCTCCCCTGCAACGTCCTGAATGCCACCGTGAATCCGGCCCTCGTCAAAAAGATGCACACGACCCTCTCGTCCCAGCCGGTCGACCGGGAAAACACCCGGAAGGTCGTCGATCTCCTGAAGGCGGCCAAGAACCCCATCGTCATCGGCGGCAGCGGCATCTGGTACGGGGGCGCGGAAAAGGAGATGATCGCGTTCGTCGAGAAAATCGGGATTCCGGCCTTCACGGCGGGAGCGGGACGGGGCGTCATCCCCGACACGCATCCCCTGTGTTTCGGGTCGTCGCTCGCCATCCGGCCCGGGGCGGCCATGGCCACGCTCATGACCACGGACCTGGTCCTCTTCCTCGGCGGGCGCCTCAGCCTGTTCTACATCTTCGGCGAAATCTTCCCCCCGAATGCAAAATTCATCCAGGTGGACATCGCGCCCGATGAGATCGGGCGCAACCGGACGGTCGACCTCGGCATCGTCAGCGATACCCGGGCGTTTCTCCGGGAACTCAACGGCATGCTGGATGCAGAGGGCATCGCCGAAACCCTGAAGAAGCAATACCAGCCCTGGGTTGAAACGGTCCGCAAGGCGGACCAGGACGGCAAGAACGGGGCCAAGGCCCTGTGGGAATGCGACGTCCAGCCCATCCATCCCATGCGGCTGGCCAAGGAGGTCAACGATTTCATGAACCGGGAGGACGACATCGTCGTCGCGGACGGCGGCGATACGTCGACCTGGACGGGCATGACCCGAACCGTCGTCAAGGGCGGCACTTACCTGGACTACGGCCTTTACGGCTGTCTCGCCGTCGGCATCCCCTACGCCAACGCCGCCAAGCTGAAACACCCGGACAAGCGGGTCCTGCTGATCATGGGCGACGGATCCGTCGGCTTCAACTTCATGGAATTCCATACGGCGATCCGAAAGAAGCTGCCCATCGTCGTCGTCATCGGCAATGACCAGTCCTGGGGGATGATCGCGCACAGCCAGCAGTTGCGTCTGGGCCACAACATCCCGAACGGCACGGAACTGGGCTGGGTGGATTACCACAAGATGGTCGAGGCCCTCGGGGGCTTCGGAACGATGGTGGAAAAACCGGAGGACATCCGTCCGGCCCTGGAGGCGGCGTTCGCCTCCGGCAAAACGGCCTGCATCAACGTGAAGGTGGACCCGTCCGTCATCAGCCCGGGCAGCGTCGCCCTGGCCAATCTCGGCGGGTACAAGTGTGAATGAGCGCCCTGCTCACGTCATCGTTTCAGGGGGCGCCGGACCGGCTACCCCCCTTCGAAACGGGTTAAGGAGGTTTCGATGAACCACGACGCCGTTGCCCCCGAGGGAAGCAAGTTGTCGAACCGAAGCGCTTACTACATCTTCACGCTGCTGTTTCTGCTTTATTTCTTCGATTACGTGGATCGAACGATCGTGACCTCCGTCGCGCCCTTCATCCGCGAAGAGTGGGACCTCACGGACATGCAGTCGGGCCTGCTCCTGTCTGTCGTCTACTGGTCCATCGTGGCCTTTGTCTTTCCCGTCTCGATCCTCGTGGACCGCTGGAGCCGGAAAAAGACCGTGGGCGTCATGGCCCTTCTCTGGACCTTCGCGACGGTCGCCTGCGCCTTCACCAAAAGCTTCCCCCAACTGCTGCTCGCCCGCGGCGCCATCGGAGTCGGCGAAGCCGGCTATGCCCCCGCCGGTACGGCCATGCTCTCCGGGCTGTTTCCACCGGAAAAACGGTCCCGGATGATGGGGTTCTGGAATATCGCCATTCCCCTCGGAACGGCCGTCGGCATCGGGCTGGGCGGATTCATCGCCACCCATTGGGGCTGGCGCCATGCCTTCGGCCTGGTGGCCCTTCCCGGGGCGATCATCGCCATCCTGTTCTTCTTCGTCAAGGACTACAAGACGGTGGAACTGGTCAAGACGGTGGGCGCGCACGACACCGGCAAAAACAAGATCCAGATGAGCAAGATGGACATCGTCCGGGAGTTCATCCACACCCCCTCGCTGATGCTGACCAACGTCGGCTTCATCGGCTGCATCTTCGTCAACAATGCCATCATCTTCTGGATGCCCACCTATTTTCACCGGACGGGCGGCCTCTCCATCAGCGAAGCGGGCATGAAGACAAGCCTGCTCATGGTTCTGGCGCTCGTCGGCCTGCCCCTGGGAGGATGGCTGGCCGACATGTGGTTCAAGAAGCGGGTGTCGGCGCGGCTGTTGTTTCCCGCGATTACGACCGCGCTCAACGCCGTCGCGATTTTCATCGGCATTTCCCTCCTCACGGGACAGGCGCAATATGTGACGCTTCTGCTCATGGGCGTCCTGGCCTCCGCCTTCGCCCCGGCGGCCATCACCGCCACGCAGGAGGCGATCCACCCCGGGCTGCGGGCGATCTCCTACTCCCTGTGCGTCGTCGTTCAGAACCTCTTCGGGGCCTCCATGGCGCCCATCGTGATCGGGAAACTCTCCGATCTCTACGGCATCCAAACGGCGATGTCCGTCCTGCCCGTTTTCTTGGTGGCCTCCGCCCTGGTGTTCCTGGCCGGATCGTTCTTCTACGCGCGCGATCTGGCCAAGGTGGAAAAGGTGACCCTGGAGTGGGAATGATCATGGAGATCAACGGAATATGACGAAACGAGATTGAGATGGGATCGAAAGAGCGAAGAGAACGAGAGAAGGAACAGCGCAAGAGCCAGATCCTGGACGTGGCCCGGGAACTGCTCTTGGAGAAGGGCCTGCAGGCAACGTCGATCAACCAGATCGCGAAGCGCTCCGAGCTCAGCGTCGGCACCTTCTATTTCTACTACCGGAGCAAGGAAGAACTGTACGTCGCCCTCCAGCAGGAAGGGCTCGACCTCCTCTACGGCATGACCACCGCCGCCATCCGGCGGAAGCGAAACCCCAGGGCGAAGATCCACGCCATCGCCCAAGCCTACCTAACCTTCGCGGAGGAGCACAGGAGCTATTTCGACATCATCAACTTCTTCCTCAACTCTTCCTCGGAGATCTTCTTCTCCGAACAGCTTAAGGAGCAGGTCGATGAGCACGGCAACCGGATCGTGGACGTGCTGGCCAATGTCATCGCGGACGGAATCCGTTCGGGTGATTTCCGCCCCGTACCGGCGAAGCGATACGCGCTGATCCTCTGGGCGATGATCCACGGTGTCACCCAGCTCCGCAAACTGCGACACACCATCCTCCGGGGGGAGGACCTGCACAAAATCTACACGGATGCCGTCGGGCTTTTCATCGACGCCATCGGCACGGCGGGCGCCGGGCAGGAGGCACCAACGCTCGACACCTGATTTTTGATCGACTGTCGGTGGGGGCCGCCCGGCGGCACACCGAAGAAAGGGGATCGGAGATATGACTGACTCCAAAACACCGCTTTTGGACGAGCTCGAAAAGGGACCCTGGCCGAGCTTCGTCAAGGAAATCAAACAGGCCGCGGAGAAGAAGCCGGCCGCGGCGGACCTGCTCAACCAGCTCGAGCTGTCCTACAAGGACCGCATCGGCCACTGGAAACACGGGGGGATCGTCGGCGTCAAGGGCTACGGCTCCGGGGTCATCGGCCGCTACTCGGACCGGCCGGACCTGTTTCCGAACGTCCAGGCCTTCCACACGATGCGGGTCAACCACCCGACCGGGTGGTTCTACAAGACGGACGCCCTGCGCAAGCTCTGCGATATCTGGGACAAGCACGGCAGCGGGCTGACGAATCTGCACGGCTCCACGGGGGATGCGATTCTCCTGGGCACGACGACGGAGCACCTCCAGCCCTGCTTCGACGACCTGTCAGAGGCCGGCTTCGACCTGGGCGGCTCCGGCTCGGCCCTGCGGACGCCCAGCGCCTGCGTCGGGCCGGCCCGGTGCGAATGGGCCTGCATCGACAGCCTGGACATCTGCTACCAGGCGACGATGACCCTGCAGGACCAGATCCACCGGCCCATGTTCCCCTACAAGTTCAAGATCAAGGTGTCGGCCTGCGCCAACGACTGCGTCTCGGCCATCGCCCGCTCGGACCTGGCCATCATGGGCACCTGGAAGGGGCGGATCCAGGTCGACCCCGCCGAGGTCCGGGCCTATGCGGACGCCGGCCTGGACATCCGGGGGGAGGTCTGCGACCTCTGTCCCACGAAATGTATGGAATGGAGCGAGGCGGACCGGACCCTCGTCATCCACGACGGGGACTGCAACCGCTGCATGCACTGCCTGAACGTGATGCCGAAGGCGCTGCGTCCGGGGAAGGAACGGGGCGCCTCCATCCTTGTCGGCGGCAAGGCCCCGATCGTCCAGGGTTCGCTTCTGTCCTGGGTCATCGTCCCCTTCATGAAGCTCGAGCCGCCCTATACGGAACTCTTCGACCTGATCGCCCGCATCCAGGACTGGTGGGACGAAAACGGCCGCTCCCGGGAGCGCCTGGGCGAACTCATCAACCGGCTCGGCATGCGGCATTTCCTCAAGGCCGTGGGCCTGCCCGCCGTCCCCCAGATGGTCAAACATCCGCGGACCAACCCATACGTCTTCTTCTGGCCCGAAGAGATCGACAAGAAGGAGGTGAAGTGACATGGCCAAGACAGACATCGGTCCTCCCGACTACAAACAGTTCCTGCCGCCGATCATCCGGGACAATTACGGCAAGTGGCGGTATCATGAAATCGTCCGGCCCGGCGTGCTCAAGCACGTAGGAGAAAACGGCGACGTCCTGTACACCGTTCGGGTCGCCTCGCCGCGTCTGCTCTCCACGGATCATATCCGGGAGATCTGCGATCTCGCCGAGACATACTGCGACGGCTTCCTGCGGTTCACCAGCCGCCACAACATCGAGTTCCTCCTGGCGGACGAGCATCGCGTCGCCCCCCTCATTGAGGAATTGCAGGCAAAAAACTACCCGGTCGGCGGGACGGGCCACTCCATCACCAACATGGTCCACACGCAGGGCTGGGTCCACTGCCACACGCCGGCCACGGACGCCTCCGGACCGGTGAAGGCGATCATGGACGAGCTCTACGATCACTTCACCCACATGGACCTCCCGGCCCACGTCCGGATCTCGCTCGCCTGCTGTCTCAACATGTGCGGCGCGGTGCACTGCTCCGACATCGCCATCCTGGGCATCCACCGGACGCCCCCCCGGCCGGACAACAGCCGCCTGCCGAACGTCTGCGAGCTCCCGACGACGGTGGCGTCCTGCCCCACCGGGGCCATCCGGGCGGACATGAAGAACAAGACCGTCCAGGTCAACGACGAGAAGTGCATGTACTGCGGCAACTGCTATACCGTCTGCCCGGCCATGCCCATCGCCGACCCGGACAACGACGGCATCTCCATCTGGGTGGGGGGCAAGGTCTCCAACGCGCGGAGCGCCCCCATGTTCTCCAAGCTCGCCATTCCCTTCCTACCGAACAACCCGCCGCGCTGGCCGGAGGTCGTGGCGGCGGTGAAGAACATCGTCGAGGTCTATGCGGCGCACGCCCGGAAGCACGAGCGCCTCGGGGAGTGGATCGAGCGGGTGGGCTGGGAGCGGTTCTTCACGCTCACCGGCATCGCGTTCACGGACAAGCACATCGACGACTTCACGCTGGCCACGGAAACCTTCCGGACCACCACACAGTTCAAATGGGGGTGATATGAGCGCAGAGATCAAGGAACGGGTCCTCGCCTACTTCAGGGAGAAATCGAAGGGCGACAAGAAGATGTTCTACATCAAGGACGTCGTGAAGGGCCTGCCGGACGTGGACCGGCACGCCGTCCAAGCCGCCGTCAAGGAGCTGCTCGACGAGGAGGTCCTCAAATACTGGTCGAGCGGCAGCACGACATACCTGATGCTGGCGGAAAACTTCCCGAAGGATGCATGACGGCCCGCTACGGAACCGTGCGCATCGGGTTTCCGCCCGGTAGATTGGCAGGTAAAGACATGGATCGAACGCAAACCGTTTGGCCGACATCCCTCGTCTCCGCCGCCGTCCCCCGTCTCGTGATCGGGGCCTTGCGCGGAGGTGCGGGGAAGACGACGCTCGCCGTCGGCATCCTGGCCGCCCTGCGCCGCCGGGGCCTCGACGTCGCCCCCTTCAAGAAGGGGCCGGACTACATCGATGCCGCGTGGCTCTCGGCCGCGGCCGGAAGATCTTGCCGGAACCTGGATACGTTCCTCATGGGCGCGGATCGGGTCCGGTCGTCCTTCCGGCAATATGCACCGCCGTCCGGGTTCGCCCTGATCGAGGGAAGCCGGGGCCTCTACGACGGACTCGACGCGGCAGGCAGCCACAGCACGGCGGAGCTGGCCAAGCTCCTGACGGCCCCGGTCGTCCTCGTCATGGACAGCGACAAGGTGACCCGGACCGCCGCGGCGATGATCCTGGGCTGCCAGCGGCTCGATCCCGCGGTCGACATCCGCGGCGTCATCCTTAACCGCACCGCCCGGAGCCGACACGAGGGAATCCTGCGGCGCGCCATCGAGGAGGCCTGCGGCATCCCCGTCCTGGGGGCCGTCCCCCGGATGGCCGACTACCCGTTCCCCGAACGCCATCTCGGCCTCACGCCGCCGCAGGAGCACGACCACGTAACCGGGGCCCTGAGACGCGCCGCGAAGGTCGCGGAAGACTGTCTGGACCTGGAACGGCTGGTGTCCCTCACCGAGTCGGCCCCGCCCCTGGCGGCGGGCAACGCTGACCTGGCCGACGGCGCACGCCGCCCGGGGACGGCACACCGACGACGGCGGCCGGAAACCCGGGACAGCGGACGTCCGGTCATCGGGATCATCCGCGATTCGGCCTTCCAGTTCTACTACCCGGAGAACCTCGAGGCCCTCGCGGCCCGGGGCGCGTTCATCGTGGAGATCAGCGCCTGCACCGCGGCCGCGCTTCCGGAGATCGACGCCCTCTACATCGGCGGCGGCTTTCCGGAAACTCACGCCCGGATCCTGGCGGAAAACAAACGATTCCGACAGGCGTTGCGCCAGGGCGTCGAAGACGGTCTGCCCGTCTACGCCGAATGCGGCGGTCTCGTGTATCTGGGTGAAACGCTGACGGTCGGAACGGAAACCTTTCCCATGGCGGGCGTTTTGCCCGTCGCCTTCGGCATGGAGCGCAAACCGCAGGGGCACGGCTACACCCTGCTCGAGGTGACGGAGGTCAACCCCTTCTTTCCCGTCGGGACGACGTTGAAGGGTCACGAATTTCATTACGCCCGCGTGCTGGACGGAGACGCGGGCGGTGCAACGCCCTGCTGCCGGGTCATTCGGGGCAGGGGCATCGACGGCCGGGGAGACGGCCTGGTCTCGAACAACTGCCTGGCGCTCTTCACGCATCTCCACGCCGCGGGCGAGCCCCGCTGGGCGGAGGCGCTGGTGAAGCAGGCGGTCCGCCACCGGCGGACGCGATCCCGGCGGGAGCGGGACGCGAACCGCGCGGCACGGGGACCGGCGGCCTTCCTGGAGGGCCCGGCCGGGATCGGGCTCCCCCGCGGAACGGCGCCGCAAACACAACAATAAACCATGTTCTATAAGGAGGTTTGCACATGCCAACGATTGAATTAGCGGGAAAGTCCTACGAGGTGGACGAGGACGGGTTCCTCCAGGAACTCGACAAATGGAGTGAGGAATTCGCCGAGGCCTACGCCCACGTGGACGGCATCGAAGGGCCGCTGACCGAGGAACACTGGCGGGTGATCAACTACCTGAGAGGCTATTACCAGGAATTCGGGATCGCCCCGATGGTGCGGAAGGTGGTCCGGGAGACGGGACTCGACCTGAAGCGGATCTACGAACTCTTCCCCTCGGGGCCGGGCAACGGCGCCTGCAAGCTCGCGGGGCTCGCCAAACCGACCGGCTGCGTCTAAAATCGGGACCGCCATTCCCTGCCGGATGCGGGGCAAGAAAAGCCCCGACGGGCCCGGGCATTTCGACGGGCGCACGTCAGCGGACGGCGGGGATGGGGCAGGAATAGGCAGGTCATGGGACTCTACGTTTTAACCTATGTATGCGCGCTCGTGTTCGTCCTGGCGATGGGCCTCCGGATCCGGAGGCAGATCGCGCTACCCGTCCACGTCCGCTGGGAACTCTATCCCGTCCGGCACGAAACCGCCGAACGGGTGGCCTACGGCGGCTCCTACCTCGAAGCGTTGAACTGGTGGGAAAGGCCCGATGAACGCTCCGTCTGGAACGAACTGAAATACATGGCGCCGGAGATTCTACTCATGCGGGGCCTGTGGAAGGACAACCGGCGCCTCTGGTGGGTCTCCTTTCCCTTTCACTTCGGCTTGTATCTGATGACGGCCACCTTCGGCCTGCTGCTGCTTCACGCCCTGCTCGCCCGGGTGGGAT
>JALNWL010000072.1 GCA_023230905.1 Syntrophales bacterium | reverse complement strand
GATGATGGTGCCTGAAAAACCGTCAAAGATCTTGATATGGTTGGTCGCAACACCCAGTTCCCCGATGTTGTTTCCATGGGTATCCGCCGCGGCAATGATGTCCCTGACTTTTTGCGCTTCGCGACCGCCGCCACGGACTTCGACAACCCTGCCGTCCTTGATGATCAGGAGAAAGGGATCCGCGACCAGGCCGACGTATTCGAAGAAACCGTTGACGAGATACCGGCCGTTGGCGGTGCCTTCAACCGGGGCCAGCGCCGTGATACGCCTCCCGTCATCTGGTTTTATAAAGCACTTTTCCCTTGGCGGCACCGCGCATGCCGGGGGGAGTCCGTACGGTGGGTGTTTTTTGAATGAAATAATCAGAGCCAGCCGTACAGCTTTGCCGCCGCCCCGCCCAGAAAGAGGTCGACCTCTTCGTCGGAGAATTTTATTCCGGAGGGGGATTTGTGTTCGCGAATCGCGTTTACCCAGTCTTTATTACTCATAAAGACGGTATAGGCCGGCCCATCGGTGCCGAACAGGACTCTCCACGGTCCGAGAAAATCCAGCGCATAACGTAAAGGTCCGAAGAAATAATCGGGATTCGTGAGATATTCAACCTGCCACCCGCTGAAATCGCAGTAGATATTCGGTTTCATGGAAGCGAGATCGATGGCTTCTTTGTGCCAACCATGGCCGCAATGAGCAACGATGAAGGTGACCTCCGGAAAGTCCGCGGCGACCGTATCGATGTACTTGGGCTGAGAGTACGCGCACTTCAACGGTGCCGGCTCGCTTCCGGAATGAATGATCACGGGAACTCCCATCTCCCGGGCAGCCTCATACATTGGATAGCATTTAGGGTCATGAGGATAGTACCCCGCAGTCGGATGAAGCTTGAGTCCGATCATCCCCCATTCTTCCACCCCCTTCCTAAAAAGATCGACCGCACCATGACGCCGTGGATCGACTCCCGCGCAGGAATAAATCCGTCCCTTGTGCCTCTGTGTCGCCTTGAAGTAGGTTCGGTTCTTCTGCTCGATGGTGGGGTAGGTCTGATCGAAGGCGGAAGGCTCATCGCTGAGCAAGCGAAGGTCAATCGGGAGAATGATTGCCCGTTCGATTCCCGCGTCATCCATCCTCGGCACCAGTTTGTCTCCGTTATCATCCATGATCTCGGGGGCGAGCTGTTGGTAGAGCTCTTCAACATTTCCCAGCTCTCCGGTACTTTTGGCGAACGTGGCCGCCCCGGTTCTCGCGCTTCCTATAAACCAGGACATGGGATCGGAATTCTCATAGAAAAGATGCACATGGCTATCGACAATCATACAATCCTCCTTATCGTGTATTTAGAACCGACAAGTGCCCGGTGCACTTGGATCAGTTCCATTCGATCAGAGAGTTCATGTATGGCGCAGGCTGAGATTCTGAATGCAGATCAAGGCTTACGTCACCCCGGCGAAGGTTCTTGCTGGTTTTTTATCACTTTCAAGAACTATTCTTTCTTTTTCTTTTTCTCCTTGCCTTCAGCGGGGGGTTCCTTCACCTTTTTTCTTTTCGTTCCTTCCGGACTTTCTTGGGGGGGCGCTGCTTTATCCGCCTTCATTTTCGCCAGGGCTTCGTTCTTCTTTTCGCTCGCTTCAAAGGCCTGCATCCTGACATTGATGGCGCGAATATTAGCCCGCAAATTTTTTACGAGCGGATCTTTATCAATCTCATGAGATTTGATTCCCCTTTCCGACAGTAAAGCCAGCCGGGCCTTCAGCTTTCGTCCGAAAGATTCTTTTTGTCCGATTTGTACCCGCTTCTGTTTGGATCCCATATTTCCCCTCCTTAGAAACATTGGCTAAGACCGTCAGACGATAAAAGCCTGTTTTCCATTTGGTGCGAAAAGAGTGTGTGCCTTCAGGCGTCACCAGCATGACCAGATCATCGTGATCTTTAAACAAGCCAACCATCACCCGCGAGATGGTCTATGGGCAGGAGTGCCGATTCTGATCCATCCTTCAAATGTATCGGAATGTCCTGATTAAAAAAAAAGACGATAGCCGCCTGTGCCGTCTCGTCTTTTACTGGAGTCCATCACTCAAGATCCGGTCCATAAGGGTGACAATCACCACGAAGACCATCAGATTCTCTTTTTCGTTAACAACCAGTAGAGTGACTCAATACGCACACAGCAGCATCTCGTCTGTTGAATACACTAATCGGGATATTCCCTGCTCACATTTCGAGGGAATAAAACGTGTCAAAGATCAATGACCCTCAAATAAGGTCCTACAGCTTGCGAACGTTCTCGGCAGCCGGACCTTTGGCGCCCTGGGTGACATCAAAACTGACCCGATCACCCTCGGACAGTGATTTGAATCCGTCTCCCTGGATGGCTGAGTGATGCACGAACACGTCCTTGCCGCCGTCCTCCTCGATAAACCCAAATCCCTTTTTATCATTAAACCACTTTACTTTTCCTTCTGACATCTTTCCCCTCCTTATTGATTTTCGGTATTTCTTGAATTGAACTTCAAGCCCATTTAAAAAGCCCTGTCACATCATTATTGACAGGGTTCGTAAGTCAACTTTCCTTCTTTTCGTGTGGGATCGATCATTACTCATCATTCTTAGCCAATCACTATGTGGGATACAGGATATGCTCATTCCAGACAAAGTCAAGGGATATTAATTGCGGGAAAAACAGACCAAGCCTTGCTGCGCCCGTCAGGGGGTGCTTTGGTTTCATTGAAGCGAGATCGACGGCCTCCTTGTACCCGCCCGGGCCGATATGAGCAACGATGAAGGCGACCTCTGGAAAGTCCGCGGCGACCGTATCGAGGTACTTGGGCTGAAGACGGATCTTTATTTCTTCAGTTCCTCTTCCTGAAGGACGCGTCTCAGCACCTTCCCGATAAGAGACTTGGGTAACGAATCGCGGAATTCGATGTGCTTCGGCACCTTATAGGCCGTCAATCGTTCCTTGCAAAAGGCCTGGAGTTCCTCAGCCGTGCACGGCTGATCGGGTTGCAGCACGACCCAGGCCTTGACCGCCTCGCCCTGCGCGGCATCCTTGACGCCGGCCACGCCCACTTCCAGAACCGCCGGATGCTTGGCGATGGCCTCCTCCACTTCGACCGGGAAAACCTGGTGCCCGCTGGGCTTGATCAATTCTTTCTTGCGCGAGGTGATAAACAGATAGCCGTCGGAGTCGAGATGTCCGACGTCTCCGGTGTACAGCCAGCCGTCGCGAAGCATCTCCGCGGTGGCCTCGGGGTTGTTCCAGTAGCCCTGCATCAAATGCGGCGCCCGGACGATAATCTCGCCCGTCTCGCCAACGGTCATTTCCTTTTTCCCCGTTTCGATATCGACGATCTTGACTTGCACATCGGGGGTGGGCAGTCCAACCGCCCCTTCCTTCCATTTCCCCAGGATGGGGCCCATGGCGATGATGCCCGACTCCGTGAGACCGTACGCCTCGACGAGTTTCCCGCCGGTCAGCGCCTCCCAACTCTTCTTGGTCTCCGGCAGCAGAGGTGCGGCCGCGGCAACGCACATTTTCATGGACCTGAAATCGATCTTGCCCGATTTCACGTCCGGGTGATTCATGAGGCCGATAAACAAGGTGGCAATGCCGGGGAAAAACTTGGGCTTGGTGGTCCTGATCGTCGCGAGCAGGTCGGGTACGTCGCGGGGATTGGGAACCAGCACGATGGGTACCCGGGCGTTCAGCAAGGTCGAGACCAGGATGATGTTCCCGTAGATGTGAAAGAGCGGCATCAGCAGAATGGTCACATCCTCCCAGTCCACGAGCAGCTTTCCGAACCAGGCGCGGGTCTGCATCCCGTTCATCAGGATGCAGCCGTGGGAGAGCATGACCCCTTTGGGGACGCCCGTGGTGCCCCCGCTGAACAGGATCAGCCCGGTCTCGTCAAAACCGAGTTTGAAATCGGGCGACGGCGAGCCGGCGTACTGCCGGATGATGTCCTGTAGCCACAGGTCGCCCGCCTGAAGTTCCACGTAATGGCCCTGCTTCTTTTCCATCAGCAGTCCGAACATCAGGCGTTTGAACGGCGTCAGGTATTCCTTCACCCCTGTTGCAATCACCGTCTTGACGCGGGTTTTGGGCTGGATGTTCTTGAGCTGGCCGTAAAACGGGGTCATGACAACGGCCATCTCCGCGCCGCAGTCCTTCAGGGCGTGCACAAGTTCGGATTCGCTGTACAGAGGGTTGACCGGTACGGCGACGCCGCCCGCCTTCCACACGGCGAACTGGCAGATGATTATCTGGGGGATGTTGGGCATGAGCAGGGCCACGCGATCACCCCTCTTGACGCCGAGACCGGCGAGCGCCCGCGCCACATCCTCGACGTACGTCTGAAACCGCGCATAGGTGATGACATTCCCCTTGAACCACATCATCGTGTGGCCGGGCCGCTGTCCAGCGGTTTCGGCCACGACGTCCAGCAAGGTCTTGTCCGGATAGGGCGCGAGGGTGCGCGGCACCCCCGCATCGTAGTTCCTGAACCAGGGATAGTCAGCCAAATCGCACCTCCTCAATTACGGGTTATCGGTGACCGTTCTTCAAGGATTCACGTCTGTCGCTTTGGTTGTTGAAGATGTGACCGCCTCATGGATGTGGGCCATGCTTCCCATATTCATTCCCGTCGGGCAATAAGGCAGTCTGATGGACGATGGCGGCAGTATAGGAAACGCAACCGTTCGTGTCAAGATAATCCGGGCCGCAAATAGCGGGGCAATGCGGTTGTCCGTCAATGGGAAGCAGGCCGCATCGGGGCGGATGTCTTTGCGATGATTTTGCGGGGCCCATTCCCCGACACTACCAGTCCTTCACCATGACACCCACGCCGATTCGGTTGGTATAGTGGTTGTAATCGATGAGACTCTCGCCATATCCGACAAAATACTGGATGTACCCATTGAGGTACTCGAGCAAGGGGAAGCTCACTTCACACTGCAGGGCGCTGCGGTTCTTGTCGAAACGGAGATTGTTTCTGAACATGAGCTGGAGATGGTAATTCCCCCAGATCGTTCCGGCCCAGAGCTCCCCATAGCCGAGGTAGGATGTGATATCCGAATTGTCATCCTGGCTGTCTTTCTCGGGGATCCTTACCCAGGTCTTGAGGATCATGTTGAAGACGCCCCGCTCGAAACCGAAATTTGCCGTAAACCGATTCCAGCTTCGAGAAAGCGGTTCGCCACGCCCATTGGATTGGTGGTTGATGCCAACCTGAATAAACCGGCTTTGGAGCGCCCAGAGGTCTATGTTGGTCGGATAGGTGAGGAGGAATTCCGGCTCGTAATTTGTCTCTCGAAAGGGCGAGGAGAACTCGGTGTTGTATACCTGCCAGAAGGAAACCTGTGTGTACGCGGCCCATAGGTCCATTTTTGTTCCGAAGATATCTTCCCAGAGCTTCATCTTCAGGCTGAGTTGGAACTTGGATTCGGCGTTCTGGATCTCCGTTCCCGGGTTGGCTTTCTCATAAGTCGCCTTGTCTTGGGTAAAGTTGTATGCGTAAGGGAGGATGTAGTTCTGTCGGTGTGGCATGATGGCGAACCTGCGCCGGCGACTCTCGTCGTCGAGTTGCCAGATGCGGGAGAGGGCGGACCCCCCGGACGCTGCAATCGTCGCTCGTTGCTCAGGGGGGGGTGTCGCTGCCAAATCCGGCGAGTCCGGTTGTTCTGGCCTGCTGCGGCCCGCTGCTTCGTCGTAACAGCGAAGCCGCAAGGCATCGTCGTTGATTTCCGCGCACGTTTCATAGCTCTTGGCGGCATCGACCGGCCCCGGGCCGCCCAGCATTCCGATGAGACCGGCGAGCAGGCAGCCCGCAAAAAACCATAATCGCTTCATACCCCCCTCCCTCCTTGCATGACCTCCGTGTATGAGCATATGCCAGTCCTGCGACGGGATTTCAAGGTCAACCCGCATCTTTTCTTACAAACAGCCGACTCAGGGTCATGCCGGAACCGGCTCCGGACGACGGGGGTGCTCATGGATTTTCACTTAAAAGGACGTGGGTTCGTCAAGATTACCGGACGCGCTCATTCATGAAGAGTGCATTGAACGGATGAACGACCGGGCAGGGTGCCGCCCGCCTGATGCCGCGGCTCGGCGAGGATCGGAACAGCGGGAAGATGCGCCGTCCCTCCGGAGCCTGGGAAATGCCGTGGGCGCGGATCGATCTCCGGGGGCGGGGATCAGGACTTGCGCTTGAAGAAGATCCGCACGGGGACCTGGTCGAAGCCGAAGGCGCTCCGCACCTGGTTCGTCAGGTAGCGCTCGTAGGAGAAGTGCATCCCCTTCGGCTCCTTGACGAAGAAGATGAAGGTCGGGGGCTTGACGCCCACCTGCGTCAGGTAGCTGACGGCGTTGTCCCGGTTCCGGTAGCGGGGGGGCGGGTGGGCGGCGATGAAATCCCGCGCCTGCCGGTTCAGCTCGGCCGTCGGGATCCGTCGCGTGTACTGGTCGTACACCCCCTCGATGATTTCCAGGATCCTGCGGACCCGCTGGCCGGTCAGGGCCGAGATGAACACGACGGGCGCGAAGTCGAGGAACTTGAGCTTGTCCCGGACGTCGGCCACGAAGGCGCCGGCCGTGGCGGTGTCCTTGTCCACGAGGTCCCATTTGTTGACGCACAGGATGACGGCGCTTCCCTTCTCCACGGCGAGCCCCGCGATCTTGACGTCCTGCTCCGTGACGCCTTCCACGGCGTCGACGAGGAGGAGGGTGATGTCGCTCCGGTCGATGGCCTTCATGGCCTGCACGATGGTGTATTTCTCCAGGGTCACGCTGATCCGGCTCTTACGGCGGATGCCGGCCGTGTCGATGAAGAGGTAATCGCGGCGGTTGTAGCGGAACGGGGTGTCGATGGGATCGCGGGTCGTGCCCGGGGTGGGGTTGGCGATGGTCCGCTCGTACCCCAGGATGCGGTTGATGAGGGACGATTTGCCCACGTTGGGCCGGCCGATGACGGCGATGCGCCGGGGTTCTTCGTCGGGGTCGTCCTCCGCCTCCGCCTCCGCGGGCGGGAGATGCTCGATGACGCGGTCCAGCAACTCGGCCACCCCGAGGCCGTGCTGCGCCGAGACGGGATGGATTTCCTCGACCCCCAGGCGGTAGAATTCGTAGGCCAGGTCTTCGTGCCGGGCGCCGTCGATCTTGTTGACGACGAAGAAGACGGGCTTGTCCAGCCCCCGGAGCGTCCGGGCGATGTCGATGTCCGCGGGGGTGAGCCCCGTTCGGCCGTCCATGAGGAACAGGAGGACATCCGCCTCCTCGATGGCAAGGAGCGTCTGCTCCCGCATCTGGATGAGGATGCGCTCCTCCGTCGCCGGCTCGAACCCCCCCGTGTCGATGACCGTGAAGCGCCGGTCCCGCCAGCGGCCGTCGGCGTAGTTGCGGTCCCGGGTGGCCCCCGGCTGATCGATGACGATGGCCTTTTTCCGGTCCGTCAGGCGGTTGAACAGGGTCGATTTCCCCACGTTCGGCCGGCCGATGATGGCGATAAGCGGTTTCAAGCGGCGTCCCTTTTCTCTGATGGCTGGTCCCGTTGTTCCGGGAATCGGATCCCTCCGCGCCGGACCTCTTGCGACCCCGTGTCTCCTCCGTGCGCTCAGGCCGCGGGGGGTCCGAAAAGACTCCCACGCACGCCTGCGGGATCCGACTTCCGGATCGGGCACACATTTCTTGTCACAGATCGCCCGAAAGATCAATCCTTCCGACGCCGCGCCGGCGCCCGCGAGTGGCGCTTCCGGCGGAGAGGGGACCAATTGTCTTGACACCGCTTCGCTATTTCCGATAGAACACATGGAAAGAAAGACCCAAGGAGGGCTCATGAATTCAAAAACATTTTTCCACCAGACGACGCCTCCGCGCCCGCCGGGGCAGGGCCGCGCGTTTGTGGCGATCCTCGCCGGATTCGTGGCGCTCACGCTCATCTGGCAGGCGGCCGACCTGATCACGGACTGGTACTGGTTCCAGGAGGTCGGCTACGAGCGGGTGTTTCTCGTCACCCTGACGACGCAGATCAAGACGGCCCTCCTCTTCGCGGCGGTCTTCTTCGCCCTCTTCTTCGGAAACCTCTCCCTGGCGCGCGCCCTGTCCCGAAAGCCCTTCTTCGAGGTGCGGGAGGGAACGATCGTCCTGCCCCCGTGGAAAATGGGCGACCGGGCCATCGGGGGACTGATCCTGTTGGCCTCCTTGCTGTTTTCCGTCTTCGCCGCGCTTCAGGGCGCCGTCCGCTGGGAAAGCGTGCTGCGCTTCCTCAACGCCACCCCGTTCGGGACCCCGGATCCCCTGTTCAAGCGGGACATCGGCTTTTACGTCTTCCAGCTCCCCCTGCTCAACGACCTCTATGGCTGGCTCATGGGCGTTCTGATCTTCACCCTTCTGTCCACGCTCCTCGTCTACCTCCTGCGGCGCGCCTTCGTGTTCATGCCGCCGAGGACCGTTCAGGTCTCCCCCGCCGCGCGGGCACACCTGGTGGCGCTGGTGGCGGTGCTCTTTTTCCTGGGCGTCTTCGGATTCTGGCTGGGCCTCAGCAACCTCCTGTTCGAAAAGCGGGGCGTCGTCTCCGGGCCCGGCTACACGGACGTCACGACCCAGGTGTGGGTCCTCAAGGCGCTGATGGGGGTCGCCGCGCTGACGGGGGCGGCCCTGGTCGCCTCCCTGTTCCGCCGCGACTGGCGCATCCCCGCGGTGGCCGTTCTCGTGTTTTTCGTCTGCATCGTCGTCGGCCGGGGGATGTACCCCGCCTTCGTGCAGAAGTTCAAGGTCGTGCCCAACGAGATTGTCCTGGAGAAGCCCTATCTGGAGTGGAACATCCACTATACGCGCCTGGCTTACAACCTCGACAACATGGAGGATCGAGACTTTCCGGCGGAGGAGAATCTCACGGCGGCCGATCTCAAGCGCAACGACCTGACGATCAAGAACATCCGGCTGTGGAACCACGCACCCCTGCTCAGGACCTACAGCCAGATTCAGGAGATCCGCACCTACTACAAATTCAGGGATGTGGACAACGACCGCTATATGGTCAACGGGGAATACCGGCAGGTCATGCTCTCCCCGCGCGAGCTGTCGTACGATGCGCTGCCGTCGCGCTCGTGGGTCAACGAGCACCTTGTGTACACGCACGGCTACGGCGCCGTGATGGGTCCCGTGAACCGCGTCACCCGCGAGGGCCTCCCGGAGTTCTTCATCAAGGACATCCCCCCCGTCGCCACGACGAACGTCCGCGTCACCCGCCCGGAAATCTACTATGACGAGACGTCCAACGAATACGTCTTCGTCAAGACCAAACGGCCCGAGTTCGACTATCCCGTGGGCGACCAGAACGTCTATGCCCGTTACGAGGGGAAGGGCGGCGTGCCGCTCAATTTCTGGCGCAAGGTCCTGTACGCCATGCGCTTCGGTTCTTTGACGATCCTCCTGTCGGACGACATTCCCGCCGGCAGCCGCGTGATGTACCATCGCAGCATCCGCGAACGCGTGAGCCGCGTCGCCCCCTTCGCCCGATTCGATGCCGACCCCTATCTCGTCATCACGCCGCGGGGGCGTATCGTCTGGTTCGTCGATGGCTACACCCTGACGGACCGGATCCCCTATTCCGAGCCGATCCCCCGCCTGGGGAACTACATCCGCAACTCCCTGAAGGCGGTCGTCGATGCTTATGACGGGACCGTGCAGCTCTACATCGCCGACGGTGCCGATCCGATCGTGAAAACCTACGCCCGGATTTTTCCGGGGATCTTCCGCCCGCTCTCGGAGATGCCGGCGGATCTCCAGCCTCACGTGCGCTATCCTCAGGGAATGCTCTCCATCCAGGCCCGGATGTACCGCACCTACCACATGCAGGACCCCCAGGTGTTCTACAACAAGGAGGACATGTGGGAGATCCCGTCACAGGGCGCCGCGGGGGGTGATCGGGAGATGGAGCCCTATTACACGATCATGAAGCTTCCCGAGGGCGAGAAGGAGGAATTCATCCTCCTGCTGCCGTTCACCCCGCGGAACAAGGACAACCTGTCCGCCTGGATGGCGGCGCGCTGCGACGCCCCCCACTACGGGAAGGTGGTCGTCTACAACTTCCCCAAGCAGAAGCTCATCTACGGGCCGCGGCAGATCGAGGCCCGCATCGACCAGGAGTCGGAGATCTCCAAACAGATCTCGCTGTGGAACCAGAGTGGCTCCCAGGTGATCCGCGGGAGCCTGCTGGCCATTCCCATCGAGAAGTCCATCCTGTACGTCCAGTCCCTGTACCTGGCCGCGGAAAAGGGGCAGTTGCCGGAGCTCAAGCGGGTCATCGTGGCCTTCGGCAACGCCATCGCCATGGAGGAGACACTGGAGCTGTCGCTGCGGAGGATCTTCGGGGGCGGCGCGACCGTCCGGGAAAGGGCAGGAGGGGGCGTGGTTCCCGCGGCGGCTGCAACGGCCGAAAGCGGCGACCGCCGGATGATCCGGGAGGCCCTCGACCACTACCGCAAGGCCCAGGACCATCTCCGCCAGGGAAACTGGGGCGGCTACGGCGATGAACTCAAGCGGATGGCCGATCTCCTCGAGCGCCTGGAGAAGCGGTAGGCAGCATGGCCTCGGGAACCTGAACGGCCACCACCTCGCCGCG
>JALNWL010000071.1 GCA_023230905.1 Syntrophales bacterium | reverse complement strand
CGGTCCGGTCGGGCTGCGCGTGGTCCTGCTGACCGGCGGCATGAACGGCGCGGCTCGCACAGAGGCGCTGGAGCGCATCCGGTCGGGCGAGGCCGACATCATCATCGGAACGCACGCCCTGATCCAGGAGAATGTGGATTTCAGGAAACTGGGGCTGGTCGTCATTGACGAGCAGCACCGCTTCGGCGTTATGCAGCGGGTAGCGCTGCGCAACAAAGGCCTTTCCGCCGACGTGCTGGTCATGACCGCCACGCCGATCCCGCGAACGCTGGCGATGACGGTTTACGGAGACCTGGACGTGTCGGTCATCGACGAAATGCCGCCGGGCAAAAAACCGGTGCGCACGCTGGTGATGGGGGAAAACAGAAGAGAAGCGGTGTACGAGGCCATTCGCAAAGAGCTGGCCGGAAATCATCAGGCGTTCATCGTCTATCCCCTGGTCGAGGAATCGGAGGTCCTGGATTTGAAGGATGCCACACGTATGGCCGAACATTTGAAGGCAGATGTCTTTCCGAATTGCGTGGTCGGTCTCATCCACGGCCGTATGGCCGGGACGGAGAAGGACATCGTCATGGAACGATTTGCCAAGGGGGAGATTCAAATCCTGGTGTCGACGTCTGTTATCGAAGTCGGCATCGACGTGCCGCGGGCCTCTTTGATGGTGATCGAACACGCGGAGCGCTTCGGTCTTTCCCAATTGCACCAGCTGCGCGGGCGTGTCGGCCGCGGTGAGATCGCCTCCGCGTGCCTGCTCATGGTCGGAAAGGGGGTAACGTTGACGGCGCGGCGACGCCTGCGGATCATGGCGGAATCGAACGACGGGTTTCGCATTGCGGAAGAAGACCTGGCCATCCGGGGACCGGGTGAGTTCATGGGCACACGCCAGTCTGGAATCCCTGATTTTCGCGTGGCCCACCTCCTCAGGGACATGAGCGTCCTTCAAGCGGCCAAGGAGGAGGCCTTCCGGGTCGTGAGCGAAGATCCCACGCTGACGCATCCACGGAACGAGGCGTTACGTCAGGTGCTCTTCCGCCGCTGGGATGGCCGGCTTCACCTCGCTCGGACCGCGTGAACACCCGGAATTCGCTTTGACAAATCGGCGAAAACTGATATAGAAGCTGCGCCGCTGGAGGAACGAATATCATGCGAACCATCGGGCTGGGATTAATGGGTTTCGGAACCGTCGGAACGGGCGTCGTCAAACTCCTGCAGGAGAACCGCGATGTCCTGGAGGCGCGTCTCGGCGCATGTCTTACACTCAAGAAAATCGCGGATCTGGACATCGTCAGCCCCAGACCGGTGGCGGTCGATCCCGGTCTTCTAACCCGCCGGGCGGAGGATCTGATCGAGGATCCGGATATCGATATCGTCATCGAGCTCATGGGAGGGTTCGATCCCGCCCGCACACTGATTCTGAAGGCATTTGCCAGCGGCAAACATGTCGTCACGGCGAACAAGGCCCTGTTGGCGACCCACGGGAACGACATTTTCTGCGAGGCCGAGGCCCGCGGAGTGAACATCGGCTTCGAGGCCAGCGTCGGCGGAACGATCCCCGTCATCAAAACGCTGCGCGAAGCGCTAGGCGCCAACCACATCCGGTCGATCTTCGCGATCATGAACGGGACCTCAAACTTCATCCTGAGCAGGATGACCGACGAGGGTGAATCCTTCGACACGGTTCTGAAGCGGGCGCAGGTCCTGGGCCATGCCGAAGCGGACCCGACCTATGACGTGGAAGGAATCGATACGGCGCATAAGCTGGCGATTGTCCTTTCGCTGGCATACGGCCGTCGCGTCCGTCTGGAGGACATCTACCGAGAGGGCATCTCCCATCTGACGCCGCAGGACATCGAGCTGGCCAGAGAACTCGGTTATAGGATCAAGCTTTTGGCCATCGCCCTCGAGAGGGAGGACGGCATCGAGGCGCGCATCCACCCCACGATGATTCCCTTCAAACACCTCCTCGCGAGCGTGAACAGCAACTTCAACGCCTTCCACATCATCGGCGACGCCGCGGATTCGGTCTTTCTTTACGGGCAGGGCTCGGGCATGATGCCGACCGCGAGCGCCGTGGTCAGCGACTTGATGGATATCGCGCGGGACATTCTGAAGGGCATCTCCTGCCGTGTCCCGAGCCGTGCGCTTCACGAGGCGTCGATGCCCGATATCGTGATCCTTCCGATGGCCGAGCTCAAGACGAATTATTATTTCCGTTTCTCGGCGGTGGATCGTCCCGGCGTCCTTTCAAAGATATCGGGGATTCTCGGAAAGAAGGATATCAGCATCGCGGCGGTTATTCAGAAGGGGCGGAAGCGCGACGGAGCCGTGCCGGTGGTCATGACGACCCACAAAGCGCGCGAGGCCGATGTCCAGGCGGCCTTGCAGGTGATCGATCGCCTAGACGTCGTCATGGGAAAGACGCAGCTTTGCCGCATCGAGGATGAGAGCCTTTAACGACGGCCCCGGCCGGCGGTACGGTGGATACGCATGAAGTACGCAGTGTTGCTTGGCGACGGCATGGCCGACGAGCCGCTCCACGAACTGAACGGCCGGACCCCCCTCGAGGCGGCGCATACACCCTACATGGATCGCATTGCCGCGCAGGGGACGCTGGGGCTCCTCGATACGATTCCCGACGGCTTCACCCCGGGAAGCGACGTTGCCAATCTCTCCGTTCTCGGCTATGACCCCCGGGAATGCTACACCGGGCGCGGGGCCATCGAGGCTGCGAACATGGGGGTGAGCCTCGGTCCTAGCGACGTGGCCTTCCGCTGCAACCTGGTCACGCTCTCCGATGACGCCTCGCCCGTCATGGAGGATTTCACCGCCGGTCATATCTCGACAAAGGAGGCCGGATGGATCATCCGTGACCTTGGGGAGGCGCTGAGCGACGGTCAAGGCGACTTTTTTGCCGGCGTCAGTTACCGTCATCTCTATGTCCGACGCAATGGCAATGAGGCGATGCGCACCACGCCGCCCCACGATATCGTCGGACAGCCGATCGACCGCTACGTTCCGGCCGGCAAGGGGGCCGGGGCGATTCTCGAGATCGCGGACAGGGCACGCGGGATCCTCCGGGATCATCCCGTCAACCGAGAGAGGCGCAGGCAGAGCCGGCGACCTGCGAACGCCATCTGGCCCTGGGGGCAGGGCAGGGCGCCGAAAATCGAGAAAATGACTGCAAAATACCGGATCTCCGGCGGTATGATCTCCGCCGTTGATCTCCTGAACGGCATGGGTATCTATGCCGGTCTCGAGGTCTTTCGCGTCCCTGGGGCAACAGGCTATATCGATACCGATTATGAAGCCAAAGCGCGGACGGCCCTTGAAATACTGGACGGGCTTGATTTCGTTTTTCTGCACGTCGAGGCGCCCGACGAAATGGGGCACGAGGGCAATCTGACGGGGAAGATCCGGGCCATTGAGGACTTCGACGCAAGAATCGTGGGGCCGGTGATGAACGGACTGGAACGGGGCGGGCCGTTTCGACTTCTCGTTCTGAGCGATCATCCCACGCCGATCCGCCTCCGCACCCATGCGGCCGATCCCACCCCCTTTGCCGTCCTGTCCTCCCTGGATGAGGAAAATCAAAGGCGAGGGGTGGCCTACGGCGAGACGGCCGCGCGCGCGAACGGACTGATGGTTTCACCTGGCTACATCCTCATGGACGCGTTCATCAGGGACTGGAGGAGGTTCATTGACCGGGCATCGAATTGACATACGTGTGATCTATGCGGACACGGATGCCATGGGAATCGTCTATCACGCCAACTACATCAAATGGTTTGAGATCGGGCGGACGGAACTGATGCGCGCGTGTGGAATCGCCCATGCCGACATCGCCCCGCTCGGGTTCACGTTGCCCGTAACGCGCGTCTATTGCCACTATCTGCAGCCGTCCCGGCTGGATCAGGTCCTGGCGGTCCTAACGACGATCGATTACGTCAAACGGGCCAGCGTGAAATTTACCTATCAGATCTGGGACGAGGCTCTGACCGAGCGAAGGGTGGAGGGCTATACCGTGCACGCCTGTACGGACCCCGACGGTCGGGTTGTCCGCCTGCCGGCGCCCCTCGTGGAGCGCCTGCACGCTGTTCGATGAAACATCCCTTCCGGGATCCAAGAAAGAAGGAAGACCATGGCCATGAAAATCAATAAAAAAGAACTCAAGCAACCGGATATTCTGCAGAGCCACTTCGCCCAAGTCCTGCCGATGCTGCAACGTCAACGAACGCGAATCGTACAGGCCGGCGTCGTTCTCGGCGTGATAGTTCTCCTGGGCTGCGGCTGGGTTCTTTACGAATGGAGCAACAGCCGCGCGGCCGCGGCCCTCTATCTCAAGGCGGAGGACGGGACGATGCGGGCATCGATCTCCGACCCGTCGAACCGCGAAAAGGCCCTCGCGACCTATGAGAACATCATCGAACAGTATCCCCGCAGTTCAAGCGCGATGCTTGCCCGCTATCGCCTTGCGGGCTACGCACACGATCAGGGCCAGTTCGATCGCGCCATCGAATATTATAACGCCTTCATTAAGCAGGCGCCCGCGGACTCCCCACTCGTCGCCCTGGCCGGGAACGGTCTGGGTTCCGCCTACGAGGCCAAGGGGAATCTCGCGCAGGCCCGGCAGTCGTTCGAGCGCGCCTTGAGCTCCAAGGCCGGTGACGGGTTTTCGGGGATGACGCATCAAAACCTGGCACGCGTTTTCGAGGCTTTGAACAATTCCGGCCAGGCGCTCACGCACTACCGCAAGGCCTTGGAACAGGTCGACGACCCGGCTTTGGCCCGGCTTCTCAAACGGAAGATCGCCCTACTGAATTGAGGTCATGATATGAAAAATAGAAAATTGATGTCCGGCAACGAGGCCATCGCCCGGGGCGCATATGAATGCGGCGTCCGGTTTGCGAGTGGCTATCCGGGCACCCCCAGCACGGAAATCATGGAGTCGTTCGCACGTTATCCGGGCGTTTATGCCGAATGGTGCCCGAACGAGAAGGTCGGCCTGGAGTGCGCCATCGGTGCCGCGCTCGCCGGGACGAAGGCCATGGCGGTGATGAAGCACGTCGGTGTCAACGTCGCCGCCGATCCGCTCTTCACCGTGAGCTACACGGGAACCAACGGCGCTCTCGTCATCATCACGGCTGACGACCCCTCCCTCCACAGTTCTCAGAACGAGCAGGACAACCGCAATTACGCCAAGTTCGCCAAGATTCCCATGCTGGAGCCCGCCGACAGCGCCGAGGCGTACGCCTTCATCAAGATCGCCTTCGCCTTGAGTGCGCAGTTCGACACGCCGGTCTTCCTCCGCACCACGACACGCGTATCCCATTCCAAATCCATCGTGGAGATTGCCGATCCCCTCCCGGTGGAGGATACGACCCAGATCCGCTTCAACGCCCCCAAATATGTGATGGTCCCGGCCATGGCGCGGCTGCGGCGGATCGAGGTTGAAAAACGCATGCAGGCCTTGAGGGCCTTTGCCGAAACCTTTCCCGAAAACAGGGCCGAGATCAACCGGACCGACGTCGGCGTGATCACCGCCGGCATCCCCTATCATTACGCCAAGGACGTCTTTCCCGACTACTCCTATCTGAAGCTCGGCATGGTTCATCCGATCCCTGAAAAAGCGATCCGGGACTTCGCGGACCGGATCGACCGCCTGTTCGTGATTGAGGAGCTCGACCCCTTCCTCGAGGAGCAGATCCGCGCCATGGGCATCCCCGTCACCGGGAAGGACGCCTTTCCCTATACGAACGAATTCGATCCGGGGGTCGTCGAGCGCGCGATGCGGACGGATCCTGTCGAGGATCCCGCCTATGTTCCACCTGTCGTGCCTCCGCGGCCGCCGAACCTCTGCCCGGGATGCCCCCATCGAGGGCTCTTCTATGTCCTGGGGAAATTGAAGGTCTTCGCGGCCGGAGATATCGGCTGCTATACCCTTTCCTTCATGAAACCACTGGAAGGCCTGCACGCCTGCATCTGCATGGGTGCCAGCATCGGCATGGCGCACGGCATGAGCAAGGCCTTGGGAGAAAAGGGGAAGGGGAAGGTCGTCGGTGTCATCGGGGATTCCACCTTCATCCATTCGGGCATCACGCCGCTGCTCAATGCGGCCTACAACCGGAGCGACTGCGTTTTCATCATCTGCGACAACCGGACCACCGCCATGACCGGGATGCAGGAACATCCGGCCACCGGGTTCACCCTGCAAGGCCAGTCGGCCAAGGCCCTCGATTTCGAACGTCTGGCCGAGGCGCTTGGGATCGATCAGGTCCGCGTAATCGATCCGTACGACATCCGTCAAACCCGCGCGGTCATCCGGGAGGAGCTCGCCCGGAGCGGACCGTCCCTGATCGTCTCACGCCGGGCCTGCGCGCTTTTCCGCCGCGCAGCAGGACCGCCGCAAAAGCCGCTCCGCGTCGATCCGGGCAAGTGCATCGGCTGTCGGACCTGTCTCGGATTGGGATGCCCGCCGATCTCCTGGCGAAAATTCTCGGACCAGGCCCCGGATCAAATCGTGAAAAACACGAAAAAGCAGGATGGGAACGCGGTGATCGATCCGCAACTTTGCAACGGGTGTACCGTGTGTCAGCAGTTATGTAAGGCCGGCGCGATCGTTGCCGGAGAGGAGTGAGAGAATGAGCAAACCGAAGGACCGTGCGACGGGCGAAAAATCCGTCCGGAGCATTCTAATGGCCGGTGTGGGAGGGCAGGGCATCCTGCGAGCAAGCGACATCCTCTGCGAGGTCATGATACGCACCGGCCTCGACGTGAAGAAGAGTGAAGTTCATGGCATGGCGCAGCGGGGCGGCTGCGTGACAAGCCACGTCCGCTACGGAACGTGCGTCCATTCACCCATCGCCAAGAAGGGCGATGTGGGGATCCTGATCGCCTTCGAGAAGATGGAGGCGCTCCGCTATCTCGATTATCTTCGGGCGGAGGGGATCGCGATCGTCAACGACACCGAAATCTATCCCCCTGCCGTCAATCTGGGTGAAGCCCGTTATCCCGACGATATCCTCACCCTCTTGCCCCTGCCCCCAGCCTCTGTGAAGATGGTCAGGGCGCAGGAAATGGGAGTCCGCGCCGGGAATCCACGGACGGAAAATATCGTGCTGCTGGGTGTGTTGAGCCGCTATCTGACGCTCGAACCGTCCGTGTGGGACGAGATCCTCAAGGTCTCCTTTCCCGCTAAGCTCGTCGACGCCAACCTAACGGCCTTCCATCTCGGAAGAGTGGCCTGATCGTGTGCACACCCGCCTTCCTTGACAAGACGTGGACAATGGGTATCTTAGCGCGGAAGACGTTCGCTGACTGACGGGGGAAGGGGTTTGGCCGTGTCGGAAGACTATTACAAGATTCTGGGTCTGGAAAAAGCCGCAGCAGCGGAGGAGATCAAGAAGGCCTATCGCAAACTGGCCCTGAAGTACCATCCGGACCGTAATCCGAACAACAAAACCGCCGAGGACAAGTTCAAGCAGGTCAGCGAGGCCTATGCCGTCCTCAGCGATCCCGAAAAGCGCCAGCAGTATGATCAGTTCGGATCGGCCGAGCAGTTTCGCCAACGGTACAGCCAAGAAGACATCTTCCGGAATTTCGACCTGAACGACATCCTGCGCGGCTTCGGATTCAGTTTCGGCGGCGCGGGTGGGGGAGGGCGGGTCTATACAAGCGGCGGACGGAGACGCACCTACCGCCAGATGGACGGTGATCCCTTTGCGGACCTTTTCGGGCGGGGAGGCGCACCTTATGGAGGCCCCACCGTCCCGCGGGCAGGACAGGATCTGGAATACAACCTTTCCATTACAGTGGAGGAATCGGTCTTCGGGGCAGAGAAAAAACTGGCCTTGCAGAAGGAGGACCGGTCCGAGGAGATCAGCTTCAAGATCCCCCCGGGAATTGCGAACGGAAAGAAGCTGCGCCTGGCAGGCAAAGGAGCCCCCAGCCCCAGCGGCGGACCTCCGGGTGATCTGTACATGAACATTCAGATTCAGCCCCACCCCATCTTCACCCGGGAGGGCAACGACCTTTATATCGAGAAGTCAGTCCGATTTTCGCAAGCCACCCTGGGAACGGTTCTTGATGTTCCGACCCTGGACGGGGGGACGAAACGGATCAAGATCCCGGCCGGAACGCAGCACAATACCAAGATCAGGATGAAGGGATACGGCGCTCCGGGCCTCAAAGGGGCTGCAAAGGGGGATCAGTACGTGAAGATTTCCGTCGAGGTCCCTAAGAAACTGACCGACAGACAGACTAAGCTGATCCGGCAGCTCGACGAGGAAGGCCTATAGGCCTGGATGCAACGTCTCATAAGATACATTATGTAAACATTATCATCCGGCGAGCTCAACGTCACCGGCCAACCCCATGTGGCTCCCGCAGATGATAACCACCCCCCGGATGCCGGGTAGTATCTCCTCCGCCGTCTTCAATCCCCTCTCGATGTCTTTGGCTGACTTTACAAGGTTACCGATGCGCGTTGCGGCGGCGTCAGCCAAGGCGGCCGATACGGACAGAACGCATACGGCGTCGGCGCGTCCGTAACTGAACGAGTGACCGACGGTCCCGGAGGAGGTGCAGACGCCGAGCGGCATCCGGTCGGAACGGATCATCAGGATGATCTTTCCACTCAGGGACGATTGACCCGCATGGACTTCTACCCGAAGATCCCTCTTGCAATCCAGGTAGATATCCCCTCCATTCTCAACCATTACATTAGAGATGCCCGGTAGTGTTCGTAGGCTTCGTCCGACGGATTCCGCGATTGCCCCGGCCACGGCGGCCATCGGACCCACCTCCGCCCGGCGTGCCGCGAGCAGCATCCGCCTGACGATGTCCGGAGCGAGCGGATCTTCGGGAAGGGGAGTTCTTGCGTGCAGAAATTCGGGATGATGCAGGATATAGGTTTCGATCTGCGCGCGACAGGCATGGACGGTCTCCAGCGTTTCGTGCGACAGATCCCGGTCAGCGCGGAGGAACAGGTCCGTTTCACGGACGCATACGGAAAAGGCGGCAAGATTCCCCTCCGGTGCGATCCGATTTCGGTAGGTCCGGAATTCGTAGCGATGGCCAGGAGCATCGCGACCGGATGGCCGCCCTTCCCTCTCCGTCTGACCGTTCATTGGAAGATTGTCGCCCCACGCAGACCGATCAGACC
The DNA here is from genome assembly GCA_023230905.1 of Syntrophales bacterium. Classification (GTDB taxonomy): domain Bacteria; phylum Desulfobacterota; class Syntrophia; order Syntrophales; family UBA2251; genus UBA2251. Next base: position 1,572 of record JALNWL010000071.1, on the reverse strand, counting down.
GTCCGCGGTCTCCCGCAGTCCCGTCGAGGCGGTAACACGTGTTTCATCTCCGAGCGAGACGACCGTTTCCGTTCCGTTATCGTGAACATGTAGAAATCCATCGCATTTGCCCGGATAGTCGCGAATCAGGAGGTCCCGAAGAGACAGAAGCGTCTCGACGGTCACACTTCGGGCCGTCATATGAAAATGGACGGATGAAAAGGGCCGGTCCGTCGCCTCCTCCAGGTGTTCGATCTCTGTTGCCATCACGCGGACGGTCTCTTCGCCGACATCGATTGTGCCCCGGACCAGGAGCGGATCGTCCCCGTGCAGAAGGTCGTATCCCTTCCGGTAAATCTCGGAGAAGAAAATGCATTCAAAGGAGCCCTTCAGGTCCTCTAAGGTCACGTAGGCCATCGTGTCCTTGCGGCGGGTCTTGACCTCGCGCAGGGCGTTGACAACCCCCGCCATGGCCACCGTCTCCTTGTCCCGCCTTTCGGACAGGGAGACGGAGTCCGTGTCGGCCAGCATGGCGAGGCGTTCCGAGTACTTGGACAGGGGGTGACCCGTGATGTAGAACCCAAGCGTGTCCTTCTCGTAAGCGAGGCGCTCTTTGTGCTCCCACTCGGGCAGATCGGGAATCGCTTCTTCCAGGGATTTCGCGGAAGTCTCCCCGGACTCGTCCGTGTCTGTAAACATGCTCGCTTGGCGACTTTCGGCATCGCGCTGACGGACGTGGATGCGCTCCGTCAATTCATCGAGGGACATCAGGAGCGGGCGGCGTTTGCATCCCATCGCGTCGAAGGCGCCGCATTTGATGAGGCTTTCGATTACACGACGGTTGACCTTCCGAAGGTCCACTCGCGAACAAAAATCAAACAGGGAGCGGAATTCCCCCGTAGCGTCCCGTGCCTGGACGATCGTTTCGATCGCCCCCATCCCGACATGCTTCACTCCGGCCAGACCGAAGCGGATGTGATCTCCGGAAACGCTGAAATCTCGTCCAGAGGCGTTGATGTCGGGGGGCAGAACCTGGATGCCCATTTCGCGGCAAACCCCGATGTATTTGATGATCTTGTCGCGGTTGTCCTTTTCACTCGTCAGCAGGGCCGCCATGTATTCCGCCGGGTAATGGGCCTTGAGGTAGGCCGTCTGGTAGGAGATCATGGCGTAGGCGGTGCTGTGGGACTTGTTGAAACCGTATGCGGCGAAGCTCTCCATCTGTTCCCAGATCCTGATCGCCTTCTGCTCAGGGATCTCGTTTTGCTTTGCCCCGGATAGGAAGCGAGGCTTTTCCTTCTCCATGGCCGACACGATCTTCTTGCTCATCACCTTCCGGAGGGTGTCGGCCTGGGCCATGGTATAACCGCCGATCACGCTGGCGATCTGCATCACCTGCTCCTGGTAGAGAATAACGCCGTACGTCTCGCGCAGGATATCCTCAAGCTCTTTGACTTCATAGGCTATCTTCGTTTTTCCCTGCTTCCGGGAGATGAATTCCGGCACCATCCCCATCGGCCCGGGACGGTACAGGGCGATCAGGGCGATGACGTCCTCGATGCAGTCCGGCTTCATGTTGACGAGGATATCCTT
>JALNWL010000070.1 GCA_023230905.1 Syntrophales bacterium | reverse complement strand
CTGAAGTGGGGCGTCATCGACGCGTGAGGCCGCGATGAACCTCTTCCGCTACGGACCGAACAAGTCCTTCGTCCGCGCCGCCGTCCGCCTGTCGTGGCCGCTGATGACCTGGGCAAGGAAATTGAGCGACACCCCGGGGTTCAGGTGGATCATCAACCCCTTTTTCGCTTATCCGCACAACGAATTGACGACAATCCCCATCAACGTCGCGATCCCGGCCCCGGATAGCGTCGTCGTGCCGCGCCGGATCGTCGCGGAGGTCGTCCGCCGGGCCGGGGAGATCTTCATTCTCGACGAGTGCATCTGCCGGGGAAAATTCGACTGCAAAAATCACCCCAAGACGATCGGCTGCATCGCCCTCGGAAAAGCCGCCCGGCGAATTCATCCGTCCCACGGTCACACCGCCACGACCGAGGAAGCCGTCGCCCACGTGGAGAAGGCCGCCGCCGCGGGCCTCGTCGCCAACATCGCCCACGTCTGGATCGACCCCGTCGCCTTCGGTCTGCCGAATTTCCGCCGGCTGATGTTCATCTGCTTCTGCGACGACTGCTGCTGCCTCTACCGGACACACATGAAGCGCCGGGGCCCGAACCTCGAGCGGGCCAGCAAGAAACTGCCGGGGCTGGAGACGGTGATCGACGCCGACCTGTGCGACGGTTGCGGCCGATGCGTCCCGGCCTGCTTCGTCGGGGCCATCACAATCGAGAACGGCAAAGCCGTCATCGGCGCGTCCTGTAAGTCCTGCGGCAGGTGCGCGGACCTCTGCCCGACGGGCGCCGCCCGCTTGGTCGTCACGGAAAGCGAGGCCGACATCTTCCAGCAGGTCATGGAGAGAATCGAAAAGGTAGCGGACATCTCATGAGCGCGGACGCGGTTGCGCCAAACGGGAGCGAGATCGCCGGCGTGGGCGAAGCGCGGGTTCGGATCTGCGAGGTAGGCCCCCGGGACGGCCTGCAGAACCTTGTGGCCTGTATCCCGACGGCGCGGAAGATCGACCTCATCCGGCGCCTGGCGGACGCGGGTCTAAAGGACATCCAGATCGGGGCCTTCGTGAACCCTCAGGCGATTCCCCAGTTCGCCGACATCGAGGCCGTGGCCGGCGGCGTGCGGGATCTCGGGGGTGTAACGTTGAGCGCCCTCGTCCCCAACGTCCGGGGCGCGCGCCGGGCCGTTGCGAGCGGCATCGACACGCTCGTGTTCTTCTTTTCGGTCAGCCGCTCCCACAACCTCGCCAACGTCCGGCAGACCCCGGAGGCCTCCCTCGCCGCCCTGGAGGTCATCCGGACGGATGTTCTCCCCGGCAGCGAAGCGACGCTGCGCGTGGATCTGGCCACCGCGTTCGGTTGCCCCTTCGAGGGGCGGATCGCCGCGGAGACGGTGCTCGCATACGTCCATCGCGTCGCCGAAGCGGGCATCGGAGAGATTACCCTGTGCGACACGGTCGGTGTCGGCAATCCCCGCCAGACGGAGGCGCTCGCCCGCGCCTGCCGGGAGGCCTTCCCGGAGATCGCCTTCGGCATGCATTTTCACGACACCCGTGGCCTGGCCCTCGCCAACGCCCTCAAGGCCTGGGAGGCCGGCATCCGCTCCTTCGACGGCGCTCTCGGCGGCCTGGGCGGCTGTCCCTTCGCCCCGGGGGCGACAGGCAACGTGGCCACGGAGGATTTGGCCTATCTGTTCTCGGAGATGGGGATCGAGACGGGCCTTTCCCCCGAGGCGCTCCTCGCCGCGGGCGGCTTCCTGCGCGAGACCATCCCCGGCCTCGCCCTCACGAGCGCCCTGGCCCGGGCCGGCCTGCCGGTCCGCCATCCCTTCCCGGAACATCCCGCGACCGAGGGTCCATCGACACGGAAGATCCGCTGATTCTGGATTGAAAGACGTGACGTACGATAAGATGAGCCTATCGAAAAAAGAAAACCGGTCCTTCAAAACCGCAACCCGTTGATTACGGATGTAAGGGGCTCCATTGTCAAAACAACACAGTCAACCGATGAGAATCGCAGCTTTTTCCGACACCCACGGCAATATAAGCGACATGCGGGACGCCATCGGCCGGTTCGGACGGTTAGATCTTCTCGTCCATCTGGGCGACGGCATCTGCGACGGCAGACAGGTGGCCGAGGCGTCAGGAATCGCGTTCCGCGGCGTCTGGGGCAACAACGACCACGGCGGGACCATGCTCCCCGACCAGGCCGTGATCGAACTCCAGGGCTGGCAGTTTCTTCTGACCCACGGCCACGAGACCGACATGAACCCCTACAATCCGGAGCCCGTCTGGCAGACATACCTCCGGGAGATGGCCGCGCGGGCAAAGGATCTGGGAACCCATGCGTTTCTCTTCGGCCATGCCCACAAACCCGTACTCCAGCAGGAGAACGGGATCGTCCTTTGCAATCCCGGCGACCAGCACACCGGCACAAGAACCGGCCCGTCCTTCGCCCTGATCGAGCTGGAGGCGTTAACGGCCCGCTTCCGGATCTTCAGGAAAAACAAGGCCGGAAACTGGGATCTTCTGCGGGAACTCCGGCACATGAAAAGTTAGAGAGCCAGCATTGCGATAAATCCTTCACGTTCAATCTGCAAGCTTCAACCCGCCTAAAGATTTAAGGCCGTCCTGCATAGATCCGAACAAAAACTCAAGATCGAGGCCGCTCTACACCATTCTACGGGCCTTGAGCGTGATCATGCTCTAAATAACCGTTATTAATCAAACACTTAAGGATGACGGACGCAAAACCGACAGCGTAAAGAGGACTAACTATTTGATTTTATTAACTTATTTTCCCGTCATTCTTATGTTGACACATAAGTCATGGGTTGTTATGATGAATCAACATCAAGGGAATTCCTAGATATCCTGTTTTAAACTAATCCAAGTCCCTTCGGAATCTTTGGCGATGCTCGTAATCTTATGAGCAATTGCCAGACGATCCTGTTTTCGGAAGAGGTACGAAACGATTTTCATGGAGGATTGTGGCGAAGATAGAGATTAAAATCGGATCCCGGAAAAGCGAACTGGCCCTCTGGCAGACCCGCTATGTCCAGGATCGCTTGAACCAGGCAGGCCTCTCCGCGTCGGTCGTCACCGTCGAGACCCAAGGAGACCGGATGTTGGATACGAGCATTGCCAAGATCGGCTCAAAGGGCGTTTTCACCGAGGCCCTTGAGGTGGAGTTGGCGACGGGCGCCATCGATATCGCCGTCCACAGCGCCAAAGACATGCCCTCGACGCTACCGGAAGGGTTTGAACTGATCGCCTTCAGCGAGCGGGAACAGCCGGCCGATGTGTTGGTAAGCCGCAACCAAGCGCTGACTATGGGGGACCCCGGCCGCCCCATCACCATCGGGACCTCCTCGGTGCGACGCCAGGCGCTGCTCAAACGTCATTATCCCCATGTGCGAACCGTGGATATCCGCGGCAACCTCCAAACCCGCATCCGGAAGATGGACGCGGGCCTCTGCGACGGCATCATCATGGCCTATGCGGGGATGCACCGCATGGGCATGGATGCACTGATTGTCCACACCTTTCCCCTGGATCGCTTTGTGCCTCCGGTCGGTCAGGGCTGCATCGCCGTGGAGGCGGCGGCCTCTCTGCCGGCGGAGAAGCGAGCGCTGATTCGCGCCGCGGTCAACCATCGGGCGAGCGAGGCGTGCCTGCTGGCGGAGCGGGCCTTTCTGCGGCAGTTGGAAGGGGGCTGTTCCATTCCCGTCTTTGCCCTGTCCGCTCTCGAAAACGACGAGGTACGCCTTTACGGCGGGCTGATGAGCCTCGATGGCCGGAAGTTTCTATCCGGGACTCGGACCGGCAACCGCCGCGAGGCGGCAGAGATAGGCAAGGGACTGGGAGCCCACATTTTACAAGCCGGCGGCGCGGCGATCCTGGCCGAAATCCGACAACATCTGGAGGCATAACAGACGCATGGAGCCCCATAACAGCATCCAGTTGAACAAGCCACGCCGCGGTGACGGCCCGGCGATGCGGGTGATCGCCCGGGACACGGGCGTTCTTTCCGTGAATTCCGCCTACTACTACGCGATGATGGCCCGTTGCTTTTCCGACACCTGTTTGGTGGCCCGGTCCGGGGAACAGGTTTGTGGCTATATCGCGGCCCTTTTTCTGCCCGCGCAGCCCGAGACGCTCTTCGTCTGGCAGATCGGGGTGAGCAGGGCGGCCCAAGGCAAGGGGATCGGCAAGCAGATGCTGATCCGACTGATCGAAAGGGCTCGACCCGCATTCCTCGAGGCGACCATTGCCCTCGACAACCAGGCGTCTCTCCGGGCGTTTCAAGCAGCGGCTCGCCAAATGGCGGCCGACGCGACCTTTTCCGACAAGCCCTTCTTCACCCAGTCGGACATGGGTTCCACCGATGCACCGGAGCACCTGATGCGGATCGGGCCGATCCAACTTCTGAAACAGAATGCATAAGGAGGATGTTTTGCGTATCTTTGAAAACTTGGAATCTCGCGTCAGGGGGTACATCCGGTCGTTTCCCGTCATCTTCCACACGGCCAAGGGATCCATCATGGTCGATGAGCAAGGGAAGGAGTATATTGACTTTTTCGCCGGCGCCGGTACCCTGAATTACGGCCACAACAACGAGCAGATCACCCAGGCGCTCATCGAGCACCTCCAATTGGGCGGCGTGGTGCACGGTCTGGACATGGCCACCACGGCGAAGAAGAACTTCCTGGAAAAATTCTACAACACCATCCTGCAACCGCGGAACATGGAGTATAAGATCCAGTTTACCGGGCCTACCGGCACCAATGCCGTGGAGACCGCCCTGAAACTGGCCCGCATGGTCAAGGCCCGCTCCAACGTCGTCTGCTTTACCAACGGCTTCCATGGTCTCACCATGGGCTCCCTGGCCATCACGGGCAACGCCTTTTACCGGGACGAGGCCTATATCAGCCGCTCCAATGTGAGCTTTATGCCCTATGACGGCTATCTGAGGCCGGATTTCAACACTCTGGATCTGTTCCGCAAGATGCTGGCCGACAACTCCAGCGGTCTGGACACGCCGGCTGCGGTGATCCTGGAGACCATTCAGGCCGAAGGGGGAATCAACGTTGCCCGGCCGGAATGGCTCAAGGAACTCGCGGAGATCTGTCATCAGTTCGACATCCTGATGATCATCGACGATATTCAGGTGGGCAACGGTCGCAGCGGCGATTTCTTCAGCTTCGAGGAGGCGGACCTCAAGCCCGACATCGTTTGCCTGTCCAAGTCCATCGGCGGCGGCCTGCCCATGGCCTTCATCCTGATGCGGCCGGACCTGGACCAGTGGAGACCGGGCGAACACACCGGCACCTTCCGCGGCAACAACCTGGCCTTTGTGGCTTCCACCCAGGCCCTGTGCTACTGGGACACCAACGACTTCTCCGAGGCCGTGAAGTACAAGGGCACGGTGATGGAGCGGGAGCTAAAGAAGATAGCCGAGACCTATCCGGAACTGGAGGCCTCGGTGCGCGGCCGCGGGATGATCTATGGCCTCGAGCTGCCGGAACGGGGGCTCGCCAGCCAGGTATCGGAGCGCTGCTTCGAAAACGGTCTGATCATCGAACTGGCCGGCAGCTACGACCAAGTGGTGAAATTTCTGCCTGCCCTGACCATTGACGAAGAGACCCTGTTGCGCGGCATCGAGATTGTCGGGCAATCTATCGGGGAGATCCTGAAAAAGAAGAAAGAGAATCTCACGGGGGAATTGTAATGATTGTTCGCGACATCCGGCAGATTATCGACACGGAGCGGGAGGTGGCGGGAAAGGGATGGGTGAGCCGTCGCCTTCTGTTGAAAAAAGACGGCATGGGTTTTTCCTTTCACGAGACCATCATCACGGCCGGCACGGAGCACCGGTTCTGGTACAAGAACCACCTGGAGGCGGTTTACTGCGTGGCCGGCAACGGAACTATCGAGGATCTGGCCAGTGGCGAGGTCCACGAGGTCAAGGACGGCGTCCTCTACGCCCTCAATGATCACGATTGCCATATCCTCAGGGGCGGTACGGAAGACATGCGGCTGATCTGCGCCTTCAATCCGCCGGTAACGGGGCGGGAGACCCACGACGGCGAAGGCTCCTACGAATTGGTCGAGGAGCGGGCGCCCAACGCCTCCTGATGCTTTCCGCTCTGCCGCCGCGCCCGGGGAAGCCCTTGTACGAATCATCAACCCATTTGCCGGGCACGGGCGGAGAAGTGCATCAGGAAGGCGCACGGCGTTGTGCCTGCGGCCAGAACGGTCCGGGCATACAGGCAGTTCCCCAGAGTTAGACACCGTTGGAGGTGACGGATGGACCCTTTTGAATTGACATATCGTCTTGTTTTCCCTATAGTCCGCAAAATAAAATCTTGCCAGTCCTCCAACGTAGCCAAGTAATTCAGTCACTCCCGGCCACTTAAAACAGTTGCCCGCGGATCGACCTGACACCGTCACGGCCACACCGTTTTTTTCCAAAAAAGCAGGGCCAGGCGCAAGGAGAAAGGAGACGGGATCATGTCCATCACCACGACGCTTCAGCACAAATCACGCAACCAGGCAGAGGGAAGTATCAGCCGTTTTATGGAAACGCACTACCGCCACTTCAACGCCTTGACGCTCAGAGATGCCGCCCTGTCATACAGGGATCACATCAACAAGGGCGGAAAGATGTTTCTGGCCATGGCGGGCGCCATGAGTACGGCCGAACTGGGGATTAGTCTGGCGGAGATGATCCGCCAAGATAAAATCCATGCGATTTGCTGCACCGGGGCTAACCTCGAGGAGGATGTCTTCAACCTTGTCGCCAACCAAACCTACGTCAAGATCCCGGAGTATCGCAATCTGAGTCCCTCACAGGAGCGCGAACTCCTGGAGCGCGGCTACAACCGCGTCACGGACACCGGCATCCCCCAGGACGTCATGTTTCACATCGAGGACCGACTGAAAAGGCGCTGGCGGGAGGCCGAAAAGACAGGCACCCTCAAGTTTCCGCACGAATTCTTTTACGATCTTCTGCTCTCGGGAGAACTGACAGCGCATTATCAAATTGACCCCGAAAACAGCTGGCTTCTGGCTGCGGCCCAAAAGCGGCTGCCCATTTACGTTCCCGGCTGGGAAGATTCTACCCTGGGCAACGTCTATGCCGCCACGTGCATAAAAAAGGAACTGAAGCCGGGGTCCATCCGCGGCGGGATAGAATATCTGATGCATCTCGCGGAGTGGTACCAGAAAATTGACACGGAAACCTCGGCGGGTATCGGGTTTTTCCAGATCGGAGGCGGCATTGCCGGCGATTTCTCCATCTGCGTGGTACCCATGTTGAATTACGACCTCAAAGAGAAGGTGAAGCACTGGGCCTACTTCTGCCAGATTTCGGACAGCATCACCAGTTTCGGTTCTTATTCCGGGGCGGTGCCAAACGAAAAGATCTCCTGGGGAAAGTTATCGGTAGATACCCCGCGTTATGTGATCGAAAGCGACGCCACCATTGTGGCGCCCCTGTTGTTCAGCTACGTGCTGGAGCGGTGACCCGCGGGGAACCGGCTCCACACCGAAAATTCGACCGGTGCGTGGATGATATTGGGGAGGTCTTGTTCAACGACAGCGGAATGCATGGATTCAGGTTTTACAGATACGCCGTTTCAACCATCGAGCATGCCGGACGGTTCGCCGTCCTCCTGTTTCTGATCCTCGCGGTACTTCTCGCGGGGGCTTCGGAGGCGGCTGCGAAAGCGCTGACAATCAGCAATCACTTCAGTCCCCTGAATCAAAAACGTCCCTTTCGCACCACCACACGCCACATTGTCCTGCACACCACTGAGGGCGCCTTGGAAGGTTCCCTCCGCAAGGTGCACCGCTTTGGAGAGGCCCACTATCTGGTTGCCCCCTCGGGTGAGGTTTACCGGATCATCGACCGCAGGCGGATCGCCACCCACACGGGGAGAAGCATGTGGAAGGGGAAGAGCACCCTCGACGATTTCACCATCGGCATCGAGGTCGTCGGCTATCACGACGAGGATATCACCACCGCCCAGTATGCGTCGCTTCGCGAGCTGCTGAGACAGTTGAAGGCCATCTACCGGATCCGCGACAAGGATGTCCTCACCCATTCCATGGTGGCCTACGGGCGCCCCAACCGCTTTCATCCCCAGAGGCACCGCGGGAGGAAAAAATGTGGGATGCTCTTTGCCCATCCCGACGTCAGGCGACGTCTGGGCCTTTCCGCGAGACCAACCCGGGACCCGGATGTCGCAGCCAGGCGACTCGCGGTCGCCGATCCCGAGCTGCACCGCTTTCTCTATCGCCCCCCCAGAATGTGGGCCGCCCTGATCGGCGCCCGGGAATCGCAGCGGCCCGACGAACGGCGGGAAGCCACCAGGGTCATCGCCAAGGGGATCAATGCCTGGAACGTCGCCCGGGACCGATACGACCACCGGACAACGATCTATGAGTATCCGGACGGACGAAGGTTTCGGGGAGACGAAATCAGGGAATGGGAAGCGATTCCTGCCGGCACGCGCGTCCGTTTCGAGGATGTTCCGGAGCGGGAACAGTCATTCGAAGGGTTCCTGGAGATCGGCAGGGACGGCTCCAGGGCGAGCGACCTGGCGGGTGATCTCTACACCGACTCAACGACCATCTATTTTTTCCCCAGCGGCCTCATCCGGACCGGGGCCGAGCTGAACAAAAACGCCTCGCTCCGCAAACTGCTCGAGAGGCCGCCCAAGGGAACCCGGGTGCTGGCGGGCTACATCTACGGCGGATATGTGCAAGGCGTTCGCTCCGCCTCCCGGATTGCCGGCCGCAAATGGAATTATCCCTCGACGTTCTACCGCCTTCCCGACGGTCGCATCCTGAGCGGTGACGAAATCGACGACCAGAAAATCCCCGGCCGGACCCTCGTGTTCCTGCTGAAGTGAGCAAATGACAAAATGGGCGTTGTTGACTTATGCAATTTAGATTTCAGGCGACCGGGCGGGCTAAACATAAACCGTTCTCCGATCAGATGAAAAGGATGAGGGACGCTTCCCGCTGACGTCACATCGGCACGGAACGCATCCCTCGAAAATTTCCCGCTGGGTTACTTCCTGCCCTTCTCCACGAAGGCCCGCATACCGTCCTGCCGCTCCTGCGTGGAGAAGCACAGGCCGAAGCAGTCTATTTCGAACAGGGAGGCCGTCTCCAGGTCCGTTTCCGTCCCCCGGTTCATGGCCGCCTTGATCAGCCGCAGCGAGGGGCCGGATTTCGAAACGATCTTTCCGGCCAGCGCCAGGGTTTCCTCCATCAGGGACTCGGCGGGATAGACGTGATTGAGGAGCCCCAGTTCCAAGGCCAGTTTCGCGTCGAACATCGAACCGGTGAAGCAGAACTCCTTGGCCTTGGCCATGCCGATCAGGCGGGGCAGCCGCTGCGTCCCGGCGCTGCCCGGCATGATGCCGATGTTGATCTCCGGCAGGGCGAACTTCGCCGTCTCAGCCGCCGTTCTCAGATCGCAGGCCATCGCGTACTCGAGGCCGCCCCCGAGGCAGACCCCGTTGATCGCGGCGATCACGGGCTTCCCCAGGTTCCAGATCGTATCGATGACCCGCTTTGCATTCAGGGCGTACCCCCGGGCCTGCATGGCATCCATCCCCAGCATTTCCTTGATGTCCCCGCCGGCGATGAAGGCCTTCCCGCCCGCACCCGTCAGCACCGCCACCTTGATCGCCGGATCCCGCTCGGCCTCAAGCAGGAGTTCGATGAGCCTCAGATTGACGTCCGTGTTCAGGGCGTTCATCGCCTGGGGGCGATTGATCGTCAGGATCGCCACCCGGTCCCGTTCCTCGTAAAGCACCAACCCGTTTCCCATCCGTCTAAAATCTCCCTTCCAATGATTTTAAAGTTCAGCCCAGAGCCCGCTTATGTGATCGACGCCACCTCCTCCAGGATGCTCATCTCCATCTGGCCGTCGAGAAGCCCCGCGATCCGCTTCGAGAAGGCGGCGAAGTGGGGAGTCGAGGAATGGGCCGTCAGCGCATCGGCGTCCTTGTAGCGCTCCACGACCACAATGACGTTGGGGTCCGCCGTATCCTTGTTCACCGTGTACGAAAGCGTCCCCGCCTCCGTCTTGACGTCCGCAACCAGCCCCTTGAAGAGGTCGAGGGCCTCGTCCATCCGGCCTTCCTGGATCTTCAATTTCGCGATGAGTCCGAGCATGCTTTCCTCCCTTTCGTTGGCGTTTCCGGTGCGCTTCGATCGGCGGCCGCGCAAATCGCCGCCTGCGCAGACCCGACCCCGGTTCCTGCGGGACATATCATCGCCGTCCGTTGAAAACAAGCGGAGATCATGTTAAGAGAAGCAAAAAACGGGAGGGAAAACGGGATGCGGCTTTCCGAAGAGCGGGCGCTCCTCGTCGTCATCGACATCCAGGGGAATCTGGCCCGGGCCATGGACGAAAAGGAGTCCCTGTTCGCGAACGCGGCCCGGATCGTCGCCGGGGCGAAGGTCTTCGGCCTGCCCGTCGTGGTCACGGAACAGACCCCGGAGAAACTGGGACCGACGATCCCGGAGCTCGCCCCACTCCTGACCGGGACCGCCCCCATCCGGAAGGAGAGCTTCAGCTGCTGCGCGGTTCCCGCCTTCACGGACGCCCTCGCGGCCGCGGGCCGCAGGCAGATCCTGCTCACGGGCATCGAGGCCCACATCTGCCTGTACCAGACGGCCATGGACCTGATCGAGGCCGGCTACGAACTCCACGTCGTCGCCGACGCGGTCTCCTCCCGGACGGCCCGGAACCGGGAGCTCGCCCTCGAGCGCCTGCGCCGGGAGGGCGCGTCGATCACCTCGACGGAGACGGTCCTCTTCGAGCTCTTGAAGACCGCTGCCGACCCCCGTTTCAAGGCGATCTTCCGTCTCGTGAAATAAAAGAGGGCCCGCTCACCTTACGTGAACGGGCCCCCGGTTCATCCTCTCGGCGCCGGACCGCATCCCTGCCGGCCGACGACGATCATCTCCTTAGCCGTGGTGGCCGTGCGCCTCCTTCTTCTCCTCGCCGTAG
>JALNWL010000069.1 GCA_023230905.1 Syntrophales bacterium | reverse complement strand
GGCGTTCGCTCCGCGGGGCGCCGCGGCCGGAGCGGCGTTCGCGACGACCGAGCGCGGCGGCGCGGGCGGGGCGTTTTTGCGTGCAAAGTAGGCGTCGATGATTCGCCGGGCGACCGGGGCGGCCGTTGCCCCGCCGTGGCCGCCGTGCTCGGCGATGACGGCGATCGCGATTTCCGGGGCCTTGTCCGGGGCAAAGCAGACGAACAGGGCGTGGTCGCCCCGGGCGACGGCCAGCTTGAGCCGCCGCGCCTTTTCATCCTGGGGCAGCCCCACCGCCTGGGCGGTGCCCGTCTTCCCGGACACGTCCGCCTCCCGTCGCCGCAGGACGTAGCCGGTGCCCCGGGGCTCGTTCACGACCCCCCACAGGCCCCGGTTGATCCGCTTGAGCGTCTCGGCCGAGATGGACGCCACGGACCGGCGCACGGGGGGGAACTCCCTGACCGGCTTGCCGTCCTGCGTCTCGATCCGCTTGACGAGGCGGGGCTGCCAGACGGTCCCGCCGTTGGCGAGGGCGGCGTACGCATTCAAAAGCTGGATCGGGGTGACCAGGTCGTAGCCCTGGCCGATGGCGATGGAGATCGTCTCTCCCGGGATCCAGGGCTGCCTGAAGCGCTTGAGCTTCCATTCCCGGGTCGGGATGAGCCCCGCCTTCTCCCGGGGCAGGTCGACGCCGGTCGGCATCCCCAGGCCCAGCTCGCGCGCGTAGCGGGCCAGCGTGTCCACCCCGACGCGCCGGCCGACCTCGTAGAAGAAAACGTCGCACGATTCGACCAGCGCCCGGTGCAGATTCACGCGGCCGTGCCCCTTTCTCTGCCAGCAGCGGAAGGTCCGGTTGCCCATGACAAAGCTGCCGTTGCAGTACACGGTGGTCTCGGGCGTGATCAGCTTTTCCTCCAGGGCGGCCGCGGCCACGACGGGCTTGTAAGTCGAACCCGGGGGATACTGCCCGGAGGCGGCGCGGTTCTCCATCGGGCGCAGCCGGTTGTCGGCGAGCTTCCGCCAGTCGGCGAGCGACACCTTCCCCGTGAACAGGTTGGGATCGAAGGAGGGCGTGCTGAGCATGGCCAGGATGGCGCCGTCACGCGGGTCCATGACCACCACCGCCCCCGTCCGGCCCGCCATGGCGTCCCAGGCGGTCTTCTGCAGGTAGGAATCGATGTTCAAAACCACGTTGTACCCGGAGACGGGGTCGATCCGCCCCAGCGAGCGCACACCCTTGCCGACCGCGTTGACCTCCACCTGCTCGAAGCCGTTCGTCCCCCGCAGGTACGGGTCCAGGTACTTCTCGATGCCGAACTTGCCCACCATGTCCCCCATGGCGTAGGCGCCCGCGGGGTTGCGCTCCAGCTCCTCGGCGTCGATCTCGCCGATGTAGCCGATCACGTGGGCCATGACCTCCCCGGCCAGGTACTGGCGGACCGGCGACACCTCGGTGATCAGCCCCGGCAGTTCCAGGGCGTGCGTCTCCGCCAGGGCGAGCTTCTCCCAGGCGACGTTCCGCTCCAGGCGCAAGGGCTGAAAGGTCCGCTGGCGTCCCTTCGCGGGCACGTCCGGCGCGAACGCCAGGGAGCGCTTCCGGCACAGGGCGGCGAACTTATCGACGGTCTGGCGGATGTCGCGGGAGCGGTCCGGGATGAACACGAGATCGAACGAGGTCTTGTTGTCCACAAGCACCGTCCCGTTTGTGTCGAGGATCAGACCGCGCAGGGCGGGAAGCTTCCGCATCCGCACGCTGTTGTTCTCCGACCGCTGCCGCAGCTCCTCGCCCTTGATCACCTGCAGGTACCACATCCGGACGAACAGGATGGAGAGGGCGATGAACACCACCACGAACAGCGCCTGAAAGCGCCGGCGAAACTCGCCGGGCTCGTGGCTGTTCAGGGGGTTGGAGTTCATCGACATGGGTCAGGGCTCATCGACACGGGTCAGGGTTGATCGGCACGGGCCGGGGTTCACGGCATCGGTCGGGGTTCATCGACCTCGAGGAACGACCGGACGCGGTCGAAAACGGGAAAGACCGCCGGGCTCAAGACCCCGAGGACCAGCGCCTGGAGCACAAAGACGCGCAGCCGGCCTTCGAGCGGCACCCCGTGGATCAGCGCCGTCAGCCCCACCACGAGCAGGCCCTCCAACAGCGTGCAGACGATGACGTAGGTCATCACCAGGGTCCCCTGCTTGACGTACACCCGCGCGGAAAGCGTAAACGAGAGCAGAAAGACGAGCGCGTAGGCCGTCATGTACAGCCCCGTGATCGACCCGGTCAGGCAATCCACGAAGAACCCCATCAGAACGCTCAGCACCGCCCCGCGCGCCAGGTCCATCCGGAAGCCGGCGTAGATCGCGAGCAGCAGCGACACCTCCACGCTTAGTTGCTGAAAGAAAAAGAGGTTCAGAAACCCCTGCTGGAAGACGACGAGACAGAAGGCGAGAAACGGGGCGGCCAGATAAAACAGCACGATCGCTACCTCCCGGTCAGCACGAGAACTTCCTCCAGCCGCGAGAAGTCGGCCGCCGGCGTGACCTCGATCTTCTGGAACATGGCGGTCGTCCTCTCAACCTCGCGCACGACCCCGAGGAGCAGGCCCTTGGGAAAGATGTCGGCCATCCCCGAGGTCACCACGGCGTCGCCGGCGCGGACCGGGGCTATCTTGCCGACGTACTTCAACTGACACCCCCGCCCTCCCCTGCCCTGCAGGATGCCCTGCACCCGGCTGGGCTGGAGCACCGCGTCCACGTTGCTGCTCTCGTCGACGATCAGCAGCACGCGCGCGGCGTGCCAGGAGGCCTCCATCACGCGGCCGACCACGCCCTCGGCGACGATCACCGCCTGCCCCGGCTTGATCCCGTGCGCCGACCCCCGGTCGATCACGAGCGTCCGGGCGGTCGCGCTCCGGACGTACCCCGTGACCCGCGCCGTCGTGCCCCGGTAGCCGTCGTGCTCCTTCAAGTCCAGCAGCTTCCGCAGGCGCCGCGACTCCAGGTAGCCCTCCTGGTACTGGACGAGCCGGCGGGTCAGGATGGCGTTCTGCCGGCGCAGGCGGCCGACCTCCGCCTCCAGGCCGAACAGGAACAGGTACCGCCGCCAGGCCTTCGCCGCCGCATGGATCGGCCGGCCCAGCAGGCCCTCGACGGGGGCGGCGCACTCCAGGACGATTTGACGAAAGACGCCGGTCCGCCCGGGATGCCGGATGCTGATCGATATCACGACAAGACAGAGGACAGCCAGGAGGGTCACAACGATGACGGTTCGGTATCGCTGAAAAAACATCATAGGCGTGTCGGGTGCCCCGGACCGGCGGAGGGCCGGATCCGGACGGCGGCCCCGCGGCGGGCGGAAACGGGCGGAGAATGTCCGGACGCAGACGTCCTGTCGCGGCTACAACTGGACCGTGATCTCCTTCAGGACGTCGAGCTCGTCCAGGGCCATGCCCGCCCCCTTGGCGACGCAGGACAGGGGGTCGTCGGCCACGATGATGGGCAGCCCGGTTTCCTCCCTGAGCAGGACGTCGAGATTGCGCAGCAGGGCGCCCCCGCCCGTCAGGACGATGCCGCGATCGACGATGTCGCCCGCCAGCTCCGGAGGCGCGTTTTCCAGGGCGTCCTTGATGGCCTCCACGATCATGCTGACCGGCTCCGCGATCGCCTCGCGGACCTCCTCGGAGTCGATCTCGATGGTCTTCGGGATGCCCGAGATCAGGTCGCGGCCCTTCACGTCCACCTTGCGCAGCTCCTGGTCCGGGTAGGCGCAGCCGATGGTCGTCTTGATCATCTCGCCCGTGCGCTCCCCGACAAGCAGGCTGTACTTGCGCTTCAGGTACTGGACGATCTCCTCGTCGATCCGGTCGCCGGCGATGCGGACGGATTTTGCATACACGACCCCCGCCAGGGAGATGACGGCCACCTCGGTCGTGCCGCCGCCGATGTCCACCACCATGGAGCTGATCGGCTCCTTGATGGGCAGGCCGGCGCCGATCGCCGCCGCCATGGGTTCCTCGATCAGGTAGATCTCGCGGGCGCCCGCCGATTCGACGGTCTCGCGGACGGCGCGCCGCTCCACCTGCGTGATGCCGGAGGGGATGGAGACGATGATCCGCGGCCGCACCAGGGTTCGCCGGTTGTGGACGCTCAGGATGAAGTGCCTGAGCATGGCCTCGGTCACGTCGAAGTCCGCGATCACGCCCTCGCGCATCGGCCGGATGGCGACGATGTTTCCCGGGGTGCGTCCCAGCATCTTCTTGGCCTCGGAACCGACGGCCAGGACCTTCTTCTGTCCGCGGGCGTCCTTGTGGACCGCGACCACCGAGGGCTCGCTCAGGACGATCCCCTTGCCCTTGACGTAGACCAGCGTGTTGGCCGTCCCCAGGTCGATGGCCAGGTCATTGGAAAATTTCCCAAGAATGAAATCGAAAAGCAACGTCCCCTCCTCAATTGTCCCGCAAGAATTCCGCTGCGATCCCGCTTTTGCCCCCGATACCGGAGCGCGATGTGTATATCCCATTTCCGGGCCCTTGGCAATGCATTTTTCCAGAAATGATTTGCATTTTGGGGATGACTGTACTACTAATGCCGCCCATCAAACGAGGAGTGGAACGCCATGCTCGAGCTGATGAGAAAGCATGCCCGCAACTGGATCATGAAGGTCCTGCTGGGCATCATCATTCTTGTCTTCATTTTCTATTTCGGATCCATGGGGGGGCAGCAGCAGGCCGAGACGGTCGCCAAGATCGACGGGAAGATCCTCGCCTACGTCGACCTGCAGAAGGAATACCAGAACCTGACCGAACTCTACCGCCAGCGCTTCGGCGGCAACCTGCCCGAGGAGCTCCTGGACTCCCTGGACCTCAAGCAGAAGGCCTTCGACACCCTGATCGACCAGGCCGTCATCATGGCCAAGGCCAAGGACATGGGCATCGAGGTCACCGACGAGGAGGTGCGGGCCTCGATCATGGCCTATCCCGCCTTCCAGCGCGACGGCGTCTTCAACGACAGCCTCTACCGGCGGATGCTCCAGTACAACAAGGTGACGCCGGAGGAATTCGAGGCGATGCAGAAGAAGGGGCTGACGACGGTCAAGCTGGAAACCCTGATCCAGGAGGGGATCAAGGTGTCCGACCGCGAGGTCTACGACCTGTACCGCGCGCAGACCGAAAAGATCAGCGTGAGCTACGTGCAGCTCGCGCCGGCGGATTTCGCCGGGCGCGTGCGGCCGACCCGCGCCGACCTGGAGGACTACCTCCGGGTGCACGGGGACCAGTTCCGCGTCCCGGAGCAACTCCAGGTGAAGGTCCTCGCCTTCCGGGGGGCCGATTACGCAACCCAGGTGAAGGTCACCGACGACGAGGTGGCCGAAGCCTACGAGAGCCGGAAAGAGACGTTCACCCGGGGCGGCAAGACGGCGCCGCTCGCGGCGGTGCGCGAGGCCATCGCGGCCGAGCTTCGACACGTGGGCGGCATGGACCGGGCGTCCGACGAAGCGAAGCAGGCGCACGACACGATCTACCAGGAGGAGAATTTCGAGGGCTACGCCGGGCAGAACCGCCTGAAGCTCGCGACCACCGACTTCTTCCCGCTCAACCGGCCGCCGGCGGAGTTGGCCGGCATCAAGGACTTCGCCAAGACCGCATTCGCCCTGCGGAAGGGAGACGTCAGCGGCGTCCTGTCGGACGAGCGGGGCTACTACGTGGTGAAGGTCGAGGCCCGGAAACCGGCCTACGTGCCGGAGCTCAAGGCGATCGAGGCGAACGTGGCGCGCGCCTACACGGCGGAGGAGGCAAAGAAGCTCTGCCGGCGCGAGGCGGAGGAGATGCTCGGGCGCCTGAAGAAGGGCGAGGGCTTCGCCGCCCTTGCGGGCGCGAAGGGGCTTCCGGTCGGGAAGACCGGGTTCTTCATCCCCGGGACCGCCGTCCCCAAACTGGGGCTTTCCCAGGAGCTGGCCGAGGCCCTCTTCCAGATCTCCGAGAAGAAACCCTACCCGGACAGCGTCGTCGAAATGGGCGAGCGGCTCGTCCTGATCCGCTTCAAGGCGCGGCAGGCGGCGAGCGACGCCCAATTTGCCGGACAAAAGGACGCCCTGCGGGGCGCGCTCCTGACCGCCAAACGCAACGAGGCGGTGCGCTCATGGCTGGAGGAAACCAGGAAGGCCATGATCAAGAGCGGCCGCCTCGAAATCACCAAAGACCTCAAAGACCTCTAAAAAATAGGGACAGCGCCCTATTTTTCATTCGGTCATCTCACGGCTCATGTACCCGATACACGCTGTCCACAACGCGTCTCGTGGAAGCGGGTTTTTCTCCCAGGTCACTCGTTAATTCAGACAGCGGAAACCGACCGTCCCCTTTCTTCTTGTAGAGTTCAACCGATTTCTTCAGGTAAACCGCCAGGCCGCCCAGACTGGTCCGATAGATGAAACCGTGCCTGATCCGCCTGTTTTTGTGCAACGCCTGTTTTGTGATTCCCAAAATCGCCGCCGTTTCCGAGGCCGTCAAGAAGTCCCGAATCGGCTGCTTTTTCAGAATGTCCTCCAGCAGCGCTTCCGCGGCGTCGTCAAAGGCTCGTGCAGTCTCCAAGGGAAGGATCAGTTCTCCACATCGATCGCATTCTTCATAATCGACACGATCCCTTTTCACCGGTCCAACGAACGGATCCTGAATTTCCAGGGAAGCGCGTTTCTTGACGTATTTTCCTCCGCATTCGCACGGATGCATAAGATCACCTATAATTTCTTGAAACTGTTGACAATCAGTCGCCCCTTGAGGATGTAGAAATGAAGATACACGGACTCAGTGTTCAGATCGCGCGCCCGGTATGAATCTATCATGAGATTCTTGATCATCCGGGATGGTTCGCTTTTGAAAAAATGGGAAGGTTTCAGCTTCTGGATGGCGGCGACCATCTCATTGGTTCGCCAGCCGAAATCGACTCGTGCTGAATCCCTTGCGTTTGCCTTAAAACTAACGGCGCCTTCTTTAGCCAATTGCTTGACTTCCACCAGCGAGTAATGCGGTTTTGACCTTTTCAAGTGGACTGTTGGACCTTTCGTCGTCATTAACCTAACACCGAAGGTTGACAATCGTCAACCAATATCTGTAAACAGGTGAGCCGCTCTCCTGGTTTATTAGGGACAGCGCCCTATTTTCTTCAGGCACGTGGGGTCGGGGCGGAGGGTGAACCGAAAAATGGGCGCTGTCCCTATTTAAATTGGCCTCCGATTACGCATTTGAACCAACCGGGGCATGCGTTTTGATGGAGAGGCTGAAACCCAATTCACCGAGCATTCGATTCAGTGTTCTCAATTCCGGATTACCCCGTTTCGATAGTGTGCGGTACAAACTCACACGATTGAGATCCACCTTGTCCGCAAATCGGGAAATACCGCCGCGAGCGGCTATTACATCCTTCAGTGCAAGCAGAAATACTTCCTGATTTGCATCCTCCAGCGCTGCATTAAGATAGGCTGCCGCTTCTTCGGGATCCCTTAACGCGGTCAACAATTCCTCTTTGTAAGCGCTTGTCCTTTTCATGATTCCTCCAAGTATGCCTTCCAATACCGTTTGGCCCGCTCAATATCCCGCCCCTGGGCTCGCTTTGTTCCGGCACACAGCAACAAGATTACGGTCAAGTCCACACGGCTAAAGTAGATTCGATACGTATATTTCCAGGGAAATCTGACGTTCCATGGTGTAGCTTATATACTACAAACCAAAACAAAAAGGGAAGAAAAAAATGAATTAAATAGGGCGCTGTCCCTATTTAATTTTGAGAAAATCGGCGACGGAAAGGATCGGGATGTCGCGGAACGCGCCCAGATCGAGGAGGTCCCGATCGCCGCTGACAATGGCATCCGCCCCGGCGGCCACGGCGCAGGAGAGAAAAATGTCATCCCCAGGGTCCCGGCAGACCCCCCGGATCTCTTCACCGGTCTCGACGACCTCGCACCAGGGCAAAATTTCCTCCTCGATCAGGGCGTTGATTTCAGGCCCCGTGAGCCCGAATCGCGGGTAGGCGAGGACCCTCCTGAACTCGGCGAAGGTGGCGCGCGAAAAAAGAGGAATCAGATCGCCCGATTTCCAACGGCCGATCAGGGCGTCCAGTCTGCCGCCGAAGAGAAGCGCCGACACCAGGACGTTGGTGTCCAGCACCACGCGCTTCATTCGGACTTTTGCCGGGACCACCGGACAGCCTCCGCCACGTCCGCCTCGGAGACCCCCAGCCGCCGCATTTTCTCCCGGATGGCCTGCAGGTTGCCCGCAACCGGCTGGATCCGCACCGGTTCGAGGACAATCCGCCCGTCCTGAACCACGGCGTCAAAGTAATCGATCCCCTTAAATTCCTTCACGACATCCCGGGGCAGCGTAATTTGGTTTTTTGACGTCAATTTTGCAAGCATTCCTTACCTCCTTGCAGTAAGGATACCCTTTTATCTTTCCTTGTCAAGGGGGAATAATTAGAGACAGCGCCCTATTTTTCCAAGTCGAGACCTTTGCGTCATGTCATTTCGTGAGAAGTCTTGTTTTTTGCCATGAAGCAGCAACCATCAACCATGAACCATGAACTAGCCTGGTGTCCCAATTTCTTATTTTAAAAGAGCGGCAGTAAGACCACGTGTCTGAGAAGTTGCCGGCAGTCGGCATATTCGCCCCAAGGATAATAATCCGTGATATCTAGATCACGTGAGAAAAAATATCTGCCATCGAGACCATAACTGTCCGGGTACAAGCCTATCCAGTCTTTGCCACCTGCCCTGTTCAGATGCAAATTGACGTCTTGGAGAATAAACTGAATTCCGTTTTTCCGTAAAGCCAGTGCCATTTTCATCGTTTCTGCGGCGCGTGAAGTTGCAGACCCCTCTAAAATCAGGCGAACCCCTCCACTATCCGCGAATGCAGCCAATGAGATATGCGTTGAGTTTCCACCACGGCGAATCTCCCATGGGTGCGCGCCATGCCATTCAGATGAAACAAGCCATTTCATGAATGCATCAGGTAATTTCTCGGGAATGTTAAGAAGACCGCCGTGCCGATTGTCGGCATGTTTTTGGTAACGGGCCCCGGGAGTCAGCATCCGATCATCATGAGCAAGACCCGCCGCGTCAAAACACAGCGCACAACAATGGAAATAATCGTCTGCACTGAATTGCGATAATGGTGGTTGGGACAGAACTGCATCCCTGTCCAGGTTCAAAGCGATTCTTTGAAATTCTTCTATTTCTGAGGGTGTCATTTCACTGATAATAAAGTGTTCAATATCGGGTAGCGCTTCCCACAACCGCCTTCGTTGAATCTTTGCAAACCGTTCTGTTAAAGGGATACGCTTTTCCATAGACTGCTTGTATTGTTCCACATCATTAATAACTTTACCTATTTCCTGTGAGATTTGCTGGAACAGCCAGTTGGATAAAAGGAGAAAGGACTCTGCCGTGGGCTCTGTGCGTCCACCTCTAATGATAACCCAATCGTCCTTGTGATCCACAGCAACACAAAACGACAGCGGCACAAGTTGTAGCTCCAGATGCCGGTCATCATCCTCAGAAAATACCGCGCGCAACCAAGCTTCTTCCTTCGGAAAATAAACATCAACCATCTCCTGTATTTCATCATCCGAACAGTCCGGATATAATGAAGCCAATTCTGAATGATTTTCCCGACGGACCGGTATCCAGAATGGAGACCAGACGTGTCGGTTATCTTCAGGCTCGCATTTCCATTTTTTCAACAGTTCTCTGATCTGTGAAAAGATACCTGCCACACCTGCGATACGTATCTCTGCATCGTGGTCATAATAGCCGCTACGGACGAGAACATCTCTGCCTGCAATTTCACTAAGCAGATCCGTAAGGGCGGCAAGCTTGATTTCACCAGGCAAATTCATGATCTGCCTTTCTGTATTCTCCAAAATATTTGCGGAGCTCAAAAACCTGCCCCCATAAATTAAATGGGCGCTGTCCCTATTTTTAAGAAGCGGGCTGTTTAAGACCTCCCAGGGATCGCATCCCTTGAAGCCCTCCGCATCAATCCAGCCCTGGAGTCGCGCTATGGAATCCCGTTCCACAACCGATTTCTCATTGGCCCAGTTCTCTCAGAAACATCCGGACGAAGCCGACGACGTCCGCCTGGATTTCATCGTTGCCGCCGCCCGTCAAGAACTCAGAAACCCTGCGGGGTCCCAGACCGTTATTTTCAAGAAAGTCTCTTTCCAAAATTGCGATGGCTTGCTGAGTTTCCGCCGCTTCGCGCAGGGGGCGAAGCCGGGCGACAACGTCCCCAACTCCTGTCCCGTAATTGCGCAAGACAAAGTAAAGATCATAGGCATCCTTGTTTTCTCCGCGATTTTCGAATGCCAGCGCCTTCAGAACGGTATAGGCGCCGGGGCCAGCCCGACGTCCAGGTCCATCGTTCCCACATGCGCGGCGGTTTCCGAGGACAGCGCCGCCGGGTCGATGATCAGTGAAGGAACAAGGCCACCGACCACTACGACATCATCCATCAGGTCGCCCAGTTTCGTCGCTGCGTAAAGGCAGACTGAACGAACGAGGGCCGCCTGTGCCGGCGAATAATCCGATGCCCTTGTCGGCTTAGCGATTATTCACCTCCCAACGCAGCACATCCTTGCGGAGCTGTTCGGCTGCCTCCGCGGCCCGTTCCGGATGGTCCTTGAGGTCGAGGTAAATTTGAACGGGATGAACACAACGGACGTCCGCAATTTCCTGAGCGCCTTGAAAAACCCCCTCATCCTTGGGCTCGATCAGCCAGACATTGGCCCCTTGGGGCTCCTCACGAAAGCCGATGCTTTCCAACCAGACCACGGGCGGAATCTCTTTGACATAGAGGGTTGCAATGCGGAAAGCCGCAAAACCGTTGTGAAGCCAAGCCGCGCCAAGCCCGGTCGCGGCGTATACAGCCCCCTGCTCTTCCAAAGCATGGGCCAGTTGCCTCAACAGGTCTTCGCCGGTTCTGGCCGCGATATGGCCACGCAGCCACGACCGCGCCTGGATTCGGTAATTTTCCCGCCAGGCATCCAGAAGAACCGAAGGGCCGTGCGCCGATATATTTCCGTTT
>JALNWL010000068.1 GCA_023230905.1 Syntrophales bacterium | reverse complement strand
TCCGCGAGCAGCATGCCGATCCCGAGGGACGACTTGACGGCGGCCTGCACCTCCGTTCCGGCCTCCGTCACCCCGAGATGAAGGGGGCAGTCGCTCCGGGCGGACATCTCACGATAGGCCGCGAGGGTGGTCAGGACATCCGAAGATTTTAGGGAAACCTTGATGGCTTCGAAGCCCGACTGTCGAAGGACATCGATGTGTCGGAGGGCGCTTTCCACGAGCGCGGGTGCATTCGGTCCGCCGTATTGGGCCAGAAGATCCTTTTCAAGCGATCCCGCATTAATGCCGATGCGGATCGGAATGCCCGCCTCACCTGCCGCCTTCGCGATCCGGCGGATTTTATCCCGCGCGAGGTTGCCCGGGTTGATCCGGATCGCATCGACCCCTTCATTGATCGCCGCAAGGGCAAGTCCGTACTGGAAATGGATGTCGGCGATCAGCGGAAGCCGGCTGGCTTTTCTGATCGCCCGAAGCGCCTGAGCGGCCTCTGCATCCGGTACGGCAACCCGGACGATTTCGCATCCGGCGCGTGCCAGGCGGCGGACCTGGCGAACCGTTTTCCGGACGTCACGCGTATCGGTATTCGTCATGGACTGGACGACGACCGGCGCTCCGCCCCCCACCTGAACACCGCCTATGAAAACCGACTGGGTATGTTTTCTTCGCATCGCTGATTTCAATCTACGACCGCGTCATCGGGCCACCCCGGCATTTCCCTTAACCTATCACGAAAAACCGGCCCCGATCAATGTCTAAATGCGCGGGATCGCAGCACGCCGCCGCCTTGAAGGGCGCTTCGCCCCACCAGGACAACGGATCTCGCGAGCGCGCATGGGAGATGTTTCCGGTGAAAAAGGGAGCGCGTTCAGCGACCCCGCCAGCAATAGAGGCACAGCTCCGTTTCCGGCAGGCCGATGGCCGCGATCATGTCTTCGATCGGCAGGTATTTCAGGGATGTCACGTTGAGGTCCCGGCGAATCCACTCGACCATGCTCCGGTATTCCTCCGACCGGCGGTCGAGGTAAGCCTCCACGTTATCCGTGTCGCGCCCCTCGATGGCCCGGATGGCCCGGCGGCAGGCGAGCTCTGCGAAGGTTCGGGTGGAGGAGCCGAAAATACAAGGATACATCAGGGGAGGACAGGCAGGCCGAACATGGATTTCCCGGGCGCCGTTTTCCCAGAGCTTCGCGATCGTGAAATTCTTCAGCTGCGTCCCCCGGACGATGGAATCGTCGCAGACGATCATCCGGCTCCCCTGGATGACCTCCCGAACGGCGCTGATTTTCATCGTCGCGACAAGGTCCCGGATGTCCTGCGAGGGTGGGGTGTAGCTCCGACCGTAGCCGGGGGTGTATTTGACGAGGGGGCGCCGGAAAGGAATCCCGGATTCCATGGCATAGCCGATGGCGTGTCCCACGCCGGAGTCGGGAATGCCCGTGACTAAATCCGCTTCCATGTCGTCGTTCCGGGCCATGGCGCGGCCACAGCGCTCCCGGGCCATCTCCACGCCAATGCCGTCGTAGATGGACGCCGGATAGCCGGTATAGATCCAGAGAAAGGCGCAGACCTGCCGCCGCTCCCGGGGGGGGCGCAAAACCTTGAGGCCGTCCGCGGACAGGAAAACGATTTCTCCCGGACCCAGGAAGTGACACAGCTGATAGCCGAGATTCGGAAACGCGCTCGCCTCGGTCGCCACGGCCATTCCGCGCCCGCCGATGCGTTCTCCGATGGTCAGGGGGAAGCGCCCGTAACGGTCCCGGGCGGCGTAAATCCCGTCGGCCGTCATGACGAGCACACAGATCGATCCCTCGATGGCCTCCTGCATCCGCTCGATCCCGTCCGCGATATCGCTCCCCCGGCTGATCAGCTTGGCGACGAGCTCCACGGTATTGATCCCTCCGAGCGTCATTTCATTGAAGGAATCGCACTGATCAAGGAGTCCCGCCATGAGGGCCTTCTTGTTGGAGACCTGACCCGTGGCCGCGATGGCGAACGTCCCGAATTTCGAGCGGATGATCAGTGGCTGGGGCGCATCATCGTCGATGGAGCCGATGCCGAGCGTCCCGTCCATTTCCTTGTAGTCGTCCACGAAGCGGGATTTAAACTGGGCCTGACTGATGCTGTGGATCGTATGATAGAAGCCCTTTGCGCCGCAGACGGCCAGCCCGCCGTTTTCCGTCCCCAGATGGGAATGGTAGTCCGTTCCGTAAAACAGGGTCTTGGAACAGTTGACCGTCTTGACGACCCCGAATAGTCCGCCCATGATTGCCTCGTTTCAGGAGAGTTGTTTGATGGCCGCCGCGATGCGCTCCAGCCCGGTTTCGATGTTCGCGAGCGAGGTCGCATAGGAAAGTCGGATGCAGGTGTCTTCGCCGAAGGCGATTCCGGGTACGACGGCGCAATTTGCGGCGTCGAGGAGCCAGGCCGCCACATCGGCCGAGCCGGTCAGGGTCCGGCCGTGATAGGATTTTCCGAAGAGACGGGCAACGTTCGGGAACACGTAAAACGCCCCCTGGGGGGTGTGACAGCGCACGCCTTCCATGGCATTCAGCCCCGCCACGATGACATCCCGGCGACGCTGAAACTCCTCGACCATGGCCCCCACCACGCCCTGATCGCCGTTCAGGGCCGCAACGGCGGCCTTCTGGGAGATCGAGGTCGTATTTGACGTGTTCTGGCTCTGGATCTTCGTGACGGCGGCGATGACGTCCGCGGGTCCGGCGGCATACCCGATTCGCCATCCGGTCATGGCGTAGGCTTTCGAGACACCGTTGACGACCAGGGTGTGCGCCCGCAGGCGCTCGTCAAGCGCGGCCATGTGATGAAACCGGAATCCGTCATAGACGATCTTTTCATAGATGTCGTCGGATATGACCCAAATGTCCCGATCCCGGACCACGTCCCCCAGGGCGCGCAACTCCGCCTCGCTGTAGGCCGCGCCCGTCGGATTGCTCGGACTGTTCAGGATGACGGCCTTCGTGGCCGGAGTAAAGGCGCGTACCAGGTCCGAAGGCTGAACCTTGTAGCCGTCTTCCTCGCGCGTGGGCAAAATGACGGGGTTCGCCCCGGCGAGGAGCACAATGTCGGGATAGGACACCCAGTACGGGGCGGGAATGATGACATCGTCCCCCTCTTCAAAGAGGACCTGGGCCAGGTTGTAGAGGGTGTGTTTGGCGCCGCAGGACACCACGATCTGCGAGCGCTGATAGGCGAGGCCCTGATCCCGCAACAGCTTTGCCGTGACGGCGTCCTTGAGTTCGTCGATTCCACCGACCGGCGTATAGCGAGTGAATCCCTGCTCGATCGCCTCGACCGCCGCGCGGCGGATGTGCTCCGGGGTGTCGAAATCGGGCTCCCCGGCGCCGAAACCGATGATGTCCCGTCCCTGCGACCGCAACGCGTTGGCCTTCATCGTGATGGCCAAGGTCGGCGACGGTTTGATGCGCTGAATTCTGCGTGCGAAGTTCATCTTGGTTGATTTCCGTATTTGTCCAAAAGTTTCTGATAGACGATGTCCGGAACCAATCCCTTGACGGAACCGCCGAGACTCGCCGCCTCCTTGATGATATTAGAGCTCGTGTAGAACCACTTGTAACCGGTCATGAGGAAGACCGTCTCGATGTCCCGATTCAACCGGCGGTTGATCAGGGCCATCTGAAATTCGTATTCAAAATCGGACAGGGCGCGCAGTCCCCTCAGGATGACATTCGCGCCGGCGCCCTTGACGTAGTCCACGAGGAGTCCGGAAAAGCTGTCGATGCGCACCCGGCCGTTGCACTTCAGAACCTCCTTGATCAAGTCCGTACGCTCCTCAACGGAAAAGAGCGATTTCTTGTTGGGATTGTAGGCGATGAGGACGATCATCTCGTCGAACATCCTCAAGCCCCGCTTGATGATGTCGATGTGGCCGTTGGTAATGGGATCGAAAGAACCAGGATAAACGGCGATCTTTTTCATGGATTGCGGCGGTCTCCTTTCCTAAGGGGCTGAAAATAAGGATAGAATTGTGTCTCCATACATCCTGCGATCGACTTGGTGAAGCCAACCCTCTCCGGGATCCGGCAGGTCCTCGCGGCGCGAATGCTGTAGAATGAAGCATCCGCCCTCCCCTAGAACCCCGATCGTCGCCATCCGCCGCAGGACGCGGTCGGCGAAGGCCCGCTCATAGGGCGGATCGGCAAAGACGACGTCGAAGCGATCGCCCCGGACCTCGAGCAACCGCAAGGCGCTCGCCCAATCCCGGTCCCAGACCGTTCCCGCGGCGGCAAACCCCAGCAGTTCCAGATTTTTCCGGATGACGGCCGCCAGGTGCCGGTCCTTTTCCACGAAAACCACCCGCTTCGCCCCGCGGCTGATCGCCTCCAGTCCGACACTGCCGGCACCGGCGAACAGATCCAGAAAATCCTTGCCTATCATGTCGGGAAGAATCTGAAAGAGGGCCTCCTTGACCCGGCCCTCCGTCGGCCGCAACCGCCCGCGCGGCGGAACGAGGATCCTGCGTTTCCCAGCCGTTCCGCCGATGATTCTCATAGATAATCCCGGATCAGAACCTCCGCGATCTGGACGGCGTTCAGGGCCGCGCCCTTCCGGAGGTTGTCCGATACGACCCAAAGGTTGATCCCGTTGGCGATCGATTCGTCCTCCCGGATCCGCCCCACCAGGGTCTCGTCCCGCCCGGCCGCATCGATGGCCATGGGATAGCACCGCTGTCCCGGATCGTCCACCACGCGGATCCCCGGCGCCCGGCTCAAGAGTTCCCGGCACTCCGCGGCGGTGATCTTTTGTTCCGTCTCGATGTTGACCGATTCGGAATGTCCGTAAAACACGGGAACGCGCACGGTCGTCGCGGTCACGGCGATTTCCGGATCGTTGAAGATCTTCCTCGTTTCCCGGACCATCTTCATCTCTTCACGGGTGTAGCCGTTGTCGAGGAAAACATCGATCTGCGGCAGACAGTTGAAGGCAATCCGGTGCGGATAGACGTTGACCTCGGCCTCACGCCCGCTGATCAACGCCCGCGTCTGGGCGGCCAGTTCTTCGATCGCCTTCTTGCCGGTCCCGGAAACGGCCTGATAGGTCGAGACGACGATCCGCTTGATGCGGACTGCATCGTGGATCGGTTTCAAAGCCACCACCATCTGGATGGTGGAACAGTTGGGGTTGGCGATAATGCCGCGGTCCTTGTACCGTCCGATCGCCTCGGGATTGACCTCCGGAACGACGAGGGGAACATCCGGCTCCATGCGGAAGGCATTGGTGTTGTCGATGACGACGCAACCCGCCCGAACCGCGGCCGGGGCAAAGCGTTCGCTGATGGCGCCGCCTGCGGAAAAGAGGCCGATGTCAATCCCGGCGAAGGATTCCTCGGTCAAGACGAGGACGGGAATCTCCCGTCCCTCATACGAAAGGCTCTTTCCCAGGGACCGCTCAGAGGCCAGCAGGCGCAACTCCGCCGCGGGGAACCGGCGTTGTTCCAGAACCTTGATCATTTCATTGCCCACGGCACCCGTGGCGCCGACCACGGCGCAATTGTACTGTTTCATTCCTCACTCTCCAATCTTCGGATGTCGCGCTTCCACGGTTCGGTCCGCCCACGGCCCGACATCCCCGCTTATTTGCAATCCGTCTTCGTTGCTTCGGTCCGACGCTGCCTGAATCCTTCATAGGCACGGCGGGTCAGACGAAACAGCCACCAGGCGGGACCGGACAGGCTGTAGCCCAGCGCGAACGTAAAGATCATGATCTGCGGCTCCGCAATGACGACCGCCAGAACGAACACGATCAGCACGAAGGACATGAAGGGCTTGCGGGCGAAGAAATTTAGGTCCTTGAAGCTGTAGTATTTGATGTTGCTGACCATGAAGATGGCGATGGCGACGACGCCGATCAGCACGAGGGGGCTTTCGAATCTCCCCTCCTGCCCCAATTTGTAGAAGATCAGCACGCCGGACGCCACGACGGCGGCCGCACCGGGGATCGGCAGCCCGTTGAACACCCGGCTTTCGATGATCCCCGTCTGGATGTTGAACCTCGCCAAGCGCAACGCACCGCAGACCGTAAAGAGGAACGCGGCCATCCATCCCCATTTACCGTAAGCGGCGAGGCTCCAGTTGTAGGCAAGCAGCGACGGCGCGACCCCGAAGGCAACCAGGTCGGACAGGGAATCGTATTCCGCGCCGAATTTGCTGGTCGTGTTTGTCATGCGTGCGATCCGACCGTCCAGGGCGTCCAAGACCGCGGCCAGAATGATCGCGATGGCCGCCACCTCAAACAGTCCCTTCATGGAGGCGATCGCGGAATAAAAGCCGCAGAACAGGCTGGCCGTGGTGAAGAGGTTGGGGAGAACGTAAATCCCCTTTTTCATGTTGTCCCTTCTGAAGGGCGATGGATTCTTCATGGCATCCGTCCTATCGGCGTCTGTCCCGCGCGGACCTTGTCCCCGGTCTGAACGAGAACGGTGGCGTCGTCGGGAAGAAAGACTTCGAGGCGAGACCCGAAGCGGATGAGCCCGAACCGCTCTCCCGCCCGGACCGCCATGCCTTCCTTCAGCCAGCAAACGATCCGCCGGGCGATGAGCCCGGCGATCTGAACCGTGAGAATCTCCCGGTCGTCCCAGGTGCTGACCAGAACCGCCGTCCGTTCGTTCTGTTCCGACGCCTTGTCCAGATTGGCCGACAAAAACTTGCCGGGCCGGTAGCGGATGGCGCTCACGGTTCCGTCATAGGGGACCCGGTTTACATGCACGTTGAACACATTCATGAAAATGCTGACTTTCTTCAAGGTCCCGGGGATCAGTTCCTGCGCGTCGACCGTCTCGATGCGAATGACGCGCCCATCGGCCGGTGAAATCACGAGCTTTCGATCGGCCGGGGCCTCCCGCTCGGGATTCCGGAAAAAAGCGATGACGAACACCGTCACCGCACCCAGGACGAAGACCGACGCCCCGCCGCCCATCAGGACTGCAAGGGCCGTGAGCAGGACGAGCGGCAGGATGAAGGGAAGTCCTTCACGAACGATGATCCCGTTTCTTTTCCCCATTTTTCCAACCCTTTCCCGGCAGGACCTTCCCGGCCGGTTTCCGGCCTCCGCTTACCCCAAATCGACGGGTGTTGTCAATCATTCTTCGTGCTTTCCCGTGGGGAGGAATGCCGTCGTTCGGCCTCAGAAACGCGGAGGTAGCGTGGGGAAAAGCGGACGACATCGAGGGACTCCCCCGCCCGGTAGCGCTCCTCTCCGAGCAGGGCGACCGCGGCGGCCCGGACGTGGCGGTACAGGGGACCCGCAAAGCGGACCAGGGCGGAAGAGCGCGCGGCTAGCATATCGCGATGGCGTTCCGCGCCATCGCCTACGAACAGGATCGGTCCGTTCGGCAGGGAGGCGACCAGTTCGTCGAGGTCCGCGACCCGCTCGGGCACGATTCTTTCCCGCCGGCCGTCCACACCGTTCCGGTAGGCCGCGGCATAGACCTGCTCCCGCTGGGCGTCGAGCATCGCGCAGAGAACCTCGTCGGGGCTCGTCGTGAGCGGATAGGCCAGTGAATCGAGCGTCGAAACGCCTACCACCGGTTTGCCCACGGCCAAGGCGAGTCCCTTGAGGGTCCCGGCTGCGATCCGGAGACCGGTGAACGAACCCGGGCCGATCGTCAGAGCGAAGAGGTCGATCTCTGCGAGGGCGACACCGGCATGGCGACAGGCCGCCTCGATGGCCGGCAGCAAAACGAGGGAATGGTTGAGGCCGGTGTTATGGAAGGCCTCGTAGCGGATCTGCCCGTCAACCGCCAGGGAGACGCCAGCCGATATGCCGGCGGTATCGATGGCGAGCGTTCTCATGGCTGCTTCGTGAAGATCCGGGCGAAGTCATCCAACAGCTTGATGTGCAGGCGGTCGACGTCCATCATGAAAACCCAGATCATGAGCATGATGAGTAGCGCGAATCCGACCTGCTGAGCGCGTTCCCGCCATTTCAGGCTGACCGGCCGCCGGAAGACCAGTTCGATCAGGTAGAACAGCAGGTGGCCGCCGTCCAGAACCGGAATCGGCAGCAGGTTGAGCACCGCCAGGTTGATGCTGAGCAGGGCCATGAACAGGAGGAAAGGGACCACCCCTTCCTTCGCCTGTACCCCGGCGATCTGGGCGATGAGGATCGGTCCTCCCAGGGTTTTGGCGGAGAGGGTGCCGTCGATGAGTTTGACGATGCTGATCACGGTCAGTTTCGTAACCGCCCAAGTCTGGGAAACGCTCGCCGCCAAGGCATTCACGGGTCCCAGGCGCTTCGTCACCACCTGACCCGACGGACTGATGCCGATCTTGTAGGCGCTGACCTCCTCCCCGAAGAGATTCTTCCCCTTCACGCGTCGCGGGGTGACCTGAATGTCGAAAACCGTTCCGCCACGATCGATCCTCAAGGCCAGGGGTGTCCCCTTCCCCGTTTCGACCGCGCGCGCGATGTCGTCCCAGTAGGTGACCCTCTGGCCCGCGATGCTGATCAAGGTATCCCCGGCCCTCAGCCCGGCGGCGGCCGCCGCCGATTCTGTCTGAATATCTCCGATCCGCGCCGTCAGGGCGGGGACGCCAGACAGGTACACGCCGAAGAAAACGACGAGTGCGAGCAGAAGATTGAAAACGGGTCCCGCCAGGACGATGCCCATCCGCTTCCAGACCGTCTGGTTCAGGAAAGACCGCTTCTCGTCTTCCGGGGAGAGCGTCTCGCCTTCCGCGTCGCCGAGCAGTTTCACATAGCCGCCCAGGGGAATCCAGGAAATCAGATAGTTCGTTTCCCCGATCTTTTTCCCGACCAGCTTATGGCCGAAACCGAGCGAGAACTTGAGCACGCCGACGCCAAAGGATTTGGCGACGATGAAATGCCCGAATTCGTGGACAAAAATCAGGATGCCGAGAAGAATGATCAGGGAAATGATGCTGATGCCAAGCACAATGCCGTCCTTTCCTCGCCGCAGGCGCGGCGGAAGGTTTCACTGTCCCGGGTTCGCCTCTTCGATCCAGTCGGCGGCCGCCTGGCGCGCCCAGGCATCGGCCTCAAGAATCTCATCGAGGCCGGACCCGTCTGCCGGACGGTGTTTCGCCATAACCGCGGCGATCAGGCGAGGGATATCCATAAAACCCACACGTTTTCGGAGAAAGGCGTCCACGGCGACCTCGTTGGCGGCGTTCAGGACAGCCGGCATCGTGCCCCCGGTCCGACCGGCCTGACGTCCGAGTGCCAGACAGGGGAATCTCTCCTCGTCCGGCGAAAAGAATTCCAGCGGAGGTGCGGCACTCAAATCGAGTCGCCCGGCTGTTGTTTCCAGGCGTTCCGGATACGCCAAGGCATAGGCGATGGGGATGCGCATATCCGGCACGGCAAGCTGCGCCATGACCGATCCGTCCCGGTATTCGACCAGGGAGTGGACCAGGCTCTGCGGGTGGATCAGAACGTCGATGCGTTCCAGATCGCAATCGAAGAGCCATTTCGCCTCGATCATCTCCAGCCCCTTGTTCATCATCGTTGCGGAATCGACGCTGATCTTGGCCCCCATGGTCCAGTTCGGATGGCGCAGGGCCTCCTCCGGTGTAACGCGGGCCAGTTCACCGGCCGGCCGCGATCGGAAAGGACCCCCGGAGGCCGTCAGGAGGATGCGGCGGACGCCCACCGCATGCGCCTCCAGACACTGGAAAATGGCGCTGTGCTCGCTGTCCACCGGCAGGATACGGACGCCCTTTTCCCGGGCGAGCCGTGTGACGAGCGCACCTCCGATGACCAGGCTTTCCTTGTTGGCCAGGGCAAGTGTTTTCCCGGCCGCAATCGCCGCAATGGTCGGGCGCAACCCGGCCGCGCCGACCATTGCGGAAACGACGATTTGACAGTCGCTCAGTTCCGCCACTTGGCCGTAGCCCCGCTCGCCCGTTACGATGTCCGTCGGCGTTCCCCGGCCCAGCGCGACTTTGAGGTCGCGCGCGACTTCGTCGTCGAGAACAGCGGCGAGGTGCGGGCGAAATTCCCGGATTTGCTCCGCGAGCAGTCGCCAGTTGCGACCCGCGGCCAGCGCACCGACGGAAAAGCGTCCGGAATGCTCGGTGGCGATCCGGAGGGTGCTGCGACCGATGGAGCCGGTTGAGCCCAAGATGGCGATCGTTTTCATTTCAGCACAAAGAGCTGGTAGTAGTAAACGAAGGGGGTGATAAAGAGCAGGCAGTCCAGCCGGTCCAGCACCCCGCCATGACCCGGCAGGAGGAATCCGGAATCCTTGACCCCCGAGGCCCGCTTGATCGTCGATTCGCATAAATCGCCCAATTGACCGATGACGGCGCCGACGCCGGCAATCACTGCGGCGTGCTCCCAACCGAGTGTCGGGAAGAAAAACGTCCGGTACAGGAGGCACCCGGCAATGCTGCCCAGAACCAACCCCAGGATCCCCTCCTCGGATTTGCCGGGACTGATGACGGCCTGGAGCTTCCGGTGCCCCCAGGTACGCCCCACATAGTAGGCGGCGATGTCTCCGGCAAACGCGAGGACGATGACGAAGAAGATCCACGCGATTCCCCGCGGAGACTGACGCAGCAGGATGAAGTGCGCCATGAGGACCGGCACGTAGAGAAGCCCGAAGCCGATCCGGTAAACCGGGTCGAGGTCAAACGCCTCCGATCGAATCGTCAGCAGGTGGAGCAGGAAAACGCAGATCACGCTCAGGGTGATCACGCCGAGGATCAGGGCGGCATCGCCGACGGTGGCCGCCGCCAGAATCAACGCACCTGCCGCCAGCGCCGTCCCCCGCTGCCGGGCCGTCGCCCGCGGCAGGGTCATCGCCAGGAATTCATACAGGCCGGCTAAGGCAAACAGGGCGATGACCGCCGCGAAGGCGGGCACCGGGGCGAAGAAGATCACGGCAAAGAGGACGGGGACGGCGACAATGCCCGTGATCCATCGCTGCAGATGCTGCTCCATGCCCATGTCCGTTCCCCCCCCCCGTGGTCGCGGCCGTGTCACGCCCCGCGCAAATCACGTTTCCTCCGTGCATGCGCGATCCTTCGACCCCCTGCGTCCCGTTCCGCCCCAGGGTGCGGAGTCCCCCCCTGAAAATTTTCACC
>JALNWL010000067.1 GCA_023230905.1 Syntrophales bacterium | reverse complement strand
GGCCGATGTGGACGACCTCTCCCCGGAAGACTGGGAGCTGGCCACGGCGCGCCTCTACGCCGCCGGCGCGCTGGATGTCACCCTGACGGCCCGGATCATGAAGCGGGGCCGGCCCGGCGTCGGTCTGACGGTTCTCGTCCCGGACACGCGGCTTCACGACGTCGCCGACCTCGTGCTCGAAGAAACCTCGACCATCGGCGTTCGCTACCATCCGGTCGCCCGCCGGGTCTTGCCAAGGCGCACCTATCCGTTCCGGACGCCCCACGGGGAACTTCGGATCAAAGAAGTCGTGACCCCCGCCGGCATTCGCCGGTGCAAACCCGAATACGCCGATCTTCAGGCCTTGGCCGTTTCGGCCAACCGGCCGCTGGTGGAGCTCCGCAGGGAGGTGCAGGCCATGCTTCAGGATCTCTCCCGGCCGGAAGCACCGCCCTCCGGGCCCGGCCCGGCCCCGGAACCGCCCGCGGGCGAATCCCGGGTTCCGAAAAAGAAACCGGCCCGGCGCGCCGCGCGCCCCGCGAAGGCGGCGGGACGAAACCGGAAAAAGGAACCCGCATGACGATGCAGGAGATTCTTGCCGCCGTCCGGCGGGGCGTCCTGACGGAAACGGAGGCGGAAACGCGGATCATGAAGCTCCTGTACGAGCGGGGCGAGGATTTTCTGCTGGACCTGCACCGGGAGAAACGGATCGGGTTCCCCGAGGTCGTTTATGCGGCGGGGAAGTCCGTCCCCCAACTGCTCGCCATTGCGGCGGCGATTCTCGAGGAAAAGGGCGCGGTCTTCGTGTCCGGTCTCGATGACGAACGGGAGTCAGCTCTGCGGGGACGCTTCCCGGACCGGATCCTCCGTCAGGCCGGCCGGGTCCTGGTGATCCGGGCGGACGCCGAGGTGCCGGCGCCGCTCGGAACCGTCGGCCTCGTCACCGCCGGCACCTCCGATATCCCCTATGCCCGGGAATGCGGGCTGATCCTGAGCGAGTTGGGTGCACAGGTCGTCGAGGCCTTCGACGCCGGGGCGGCGGGGATGCACCGACCGGAGTTGGGTTTGAGAAAGGTCCGGCACGCCGACGTTCTGATCGTTTTTGCCGGCATGGAAGGGGTCCTGCCGCCGCTCATCGCCTCCCTGACCCCCCAGCCCGTCATTGCCGTGCCCACGCCGATCGGCTACGGCCACGGCGGCCTGGGCGAAGGGGCGCTGTGCACGATGCTCCAGACCTGCGTCCCCGGTGTCCTGGTAGTGAACATCGGCAACGCCGTCGGGGCGGCGGCCGGGGCCGTGCGGATCCTGAAGGCCATGCGGAAGGGCGGGGCGGATGATCGGGTGGGGCCTACTTCTTGAACAGGGCCTCGAGCTGCTCCTTGGCGGAAAGCTTCCGCACCGGAGGCGCTTCCGGCGCATCGGCATCGCGCAGGACAAAATATTCGCAGAAATTGCTCCGGTTTTTGTCGAGTACCCGCTCCGCCTGCGTCTCCCGGCACTGATTGTAGGCCGCGGGATCGTAGTGGAGGCAGTTCAGGCAGACGTGAAGGTCCGCGCCGCAGAAGGGGCAACACTCCCGCCGGCCGACGACGTTTTCCGCCCGTTTCAGAATCTTTTTGCAGGAAAAACAGCGTTTCATTGCGGGGGTCTCTCAGGTTGTCGCGAATTCGCCCCGGCAAAGCGCGCGGCGTTTGCGGGGCCCATAAACAAAAGATCCTTCCCCCTCGGCGTGAATCTTGGTATGATCATTCGATGAAACCGTCCCGAAGCCTGATGGTGCGACCGCCGGAGGGGAAGGGTCCGCACCGCTGCCTGTCCTGCGGCACCACGGAACACATGGGCCGCCGAAAATACTGCTCCCTCGAATGCCGCCAGCGGCTGCGGCAGAAACTGGACATGCGGATCGGCCTCGTCCAGGCCCTCAACACCCGCTACGCCACCTTCTATTTCACCGAGCATATGGTCTTCATGGATATCCTGACCTACGGCTCCGCTGAAATCTTCAGTTTCTTCTTCCCCCGCTCCCCGGGGAAAAAGCCGGCCGAGGACTTCAGCCGCCTGGCCAACCTCCTGGGCGACATCTGGTGGGCGGAGAAGCGCCGCACGCAGAAGCGGTACCTCGCCTCCCGGCGCGTCCTGGAGCAAGCCATCCGGGTCCACGACACCCCGGCGGTCGTCAAGCCCCTGGCCATTCACATCCCCGCCGTTCACGGCGCCTCCCTGACCCTGCTGAAGCTGGACCGGACGGTGCTGGGTTCGGCCGAACTCGCGCAGACCTTGAAGAGCGCCTATCGGCAGCAGGCCAAACGGAACCACCCGGATCGGGGCGGGGATGCCCAAAACTTCAGAAAAATCCACTCGGCCTACGAAGAACTGATGAACTGGGCGGAAAACCCTGTTTTTGTGAGGCGACGCGGTTTCCCGGACAAGTGGTTTTACGACGGCAGCACCGGCCGCTGGGTCCAGCCCCGCACCCCGAGCGAATGCCGGTGACCCGATGGTCCTTTTTCTGAACTTCCTGTCTTGAAACGGCTTAAGACCGGTCATGACACCCGGCCGTTCCTTCCGGAGAAGCGCGTTTCGGGGCGGATTGGCGATACGGGATCAGGACGGTTAAGGACGTTCGTTTAAAGCATCATACCCCACCTGGGGCGGGAAGTAAATCTTTTTGGTGAAGACGACCAGGGTGCGCCGGTCGCCGGTGACGGGCAGCCGGAATTCGTGGACCGACGGCACCGCCAGTCCCATCCGGGCCGCGACGGGAAGCGCCGCGGCCCTCTCGTCCTGGATTTCGGCGCCCTTCATGGCAATCAGCCGTCCGCCGGGCCTCAGAAAGGCACTCCCCCGCTCCACGAACTCCGGCAGTTTCCACGTCGCCCGGGAAATCACGACGTCGTAACACGCCCCCATCGCGCCCGCTTCCGCCCGCCGGTTCAGCACTTCGATCCCCGCCAGGCCCAGCCCCCGGACGACCTGCTTCAGAAACGACGACTTCTTCCGGGAGGCCTCGAGCAGACGGACCGCGAGGTCCGGACGCGCGATCTTCAGCGGCAGCCCCGGAAATCCGGCGCCGGATCCGAGATCGATGAGATCCGAGGCCCCGTCGCCCAGGTAGGGCAGCGGGGTCAGGGAGTCGAGAAAATGGCGCACGGGGAGGTCGAGCCCGGACTTCAGCGAAACCAGGTTCATCCGCGCGCCCCAGAAAAGCAGTTCGTCCGCGTAACGGGCGAACTGTCGGCGCTGGACGTCCGTCAGGGATAGGCCCCATGCGGCCGCCCCATGCCAGAAGGAGTCAAGCCGGGCGTGTTCTTTCGGGGCGGCGACTTCGTTCGGATCCATGTTCCCGCGTTTCCCCCGCCCGGACGCGGACTGTCCGGGCAGGAGGCGGCGACCCCACCGCGTTCCGGTCGAGCCGTCCGCCACTTTTCGCACCCT
The DNA here is from genome assembly GCA_023230905.1 of Syntrophales bacterium. GTDB lineage: Bacteria > Desulfobacterota > Syntrophia > Syntrophales > UBA2251 > UBA2251. The sequence goes on along the minus strand of JALNWL010000067.1, from coordinate 7,779 downwards.
ATAGCCCAAATGGCGCTCCCGGACAACCCTTCCGTTGCGGATAAAGCTCTTGACAGACCCACGACAATCGCCATAGGGTTGCGCCGGGGCGCGAAGGCGGCATGGACCGGGGGTGAAGGCGCGTCCGGGCACGCCCCCGTCGCGCGATGCGACCGCCGATCCGATGCCCGTCGCGCCGCGGGCGGGCCGCCCGGGTTGGGGAAGGCCGGGAGAAAAGGGATTCGTGGAACATCACGGACACACCACCGATATCGCCATCGTCCTGAACCGGCCCAAGTATGCGGGCAACGTCGGTTCCGCGGCGCGGTGCGCGAAGAATATGGGGATCGGCCGCCTCATCGTGGTGGGCCGCCGCGACCTCGACGAGGAAGAGCTGCGCATGCGCGCCACCCACGAGGCCGCCGACCTGATCGACCGGCTGGAGCACCGGGACGGCCTCGGGGAGGCGCTGGGCGAGTTCCGGTACTGCATCGGGACAACGGCGCGCCTGGGCGACGGCCGCGGCCCGGTGGTTTCGCCCCGGGAGATGGCGACCAAGCTCGCCGCGCTTCCCCCGGACAACGCGGTCGCCCTCCTCTTCGGTCCGGAAGACACCGGCCTCACCAATGACGACCTCAAGTTCTGCCACCTCGTCGTGAACATCCCCACGGCCGGCTTCAAGTCCCTGAACCTCTCGCACGCCGTCATGATCCTCGCCTACGAGATCCTCGTCGCCCGCTGGACCGGGCGCAAGGCCGCCGGCCATCGTCTTGCCTCCGTGGCCGAGTTGGAGGGCATGTACAACCAGGTCGAGGACCTGCTGAAGCGAATCGGCTTCCTCAATCCGCAGAATCCCGGCTACTGGATGATGCATCTCCGCCGTCTCTTCGCCCGGACTGGCCTGACCGCGAAGGAAATCAAGATCCTCCGCGGCATCTGCCGCCAGGTGGACTGGTACGCGGAAAACAAAAAGGCTTGACTTTCCCCCGGTCGGAACTTATTACCCACCTTTAAACATCCCTGCAATTGCGTGCAAAAAAGGAGCGACACCATGGTGAAACCGTTTGCCTTCACGGGCGCGAAACGGATCGTCTTCGGCCGGGCGGCCTTCGACGGACTGGCCGGGCAGGTCCGCGACCTCAAAGGCTCCCGTCCGTTCGTCGTCGTGGACAGGAATCTCGCCGCCACCGGCATTCCGGGTCGGCTGGATGCCCTGCTCAAGGACGCGGACCTCAAATCCGTCCTGTTCGACCGCGCGGAGGCGGAACCCCGTCTGGAGCTCGCCGACGCGGGGGCGCAGGCCGCGCTCAAGGCGAAGTGCGATCTCGTCGTCGGCGTGGGCGGCGGCAGCGCCATGGATCTCGCCAAGGCGGTGGCGGTCCTCGCGGCCAACTGCGGCCGGGCGGCCGATTACCTGGGACTCGGCAAGGTCCCCGGGCCAGGACTCCCCACGATCATGGTCCCCACGACGGCGGGGACGGGCAGCGAGGTGACCTTCACCGCGGTTTTCATGCGGAAGAGCCTCAAGAAGAAGGAGGGGATGAACAGCCCGTACCTCTATCCGGACGTGGCGCTCTTGGACCCCCTGCTGACCCTGAGCCTCCCCCCGGGACCCACGGCGACCACGGGCATCGACGCCCTATGCCACGCCATCGAATCGTTCACCTCGATCAACGCCTCGCCGATGAGCGAACTCCTCTCCCTGGAGGCGATCGGACTCATCGCCGAGAACCTGCGGACCTGCGTCCACGACGGCGGGAACGTGGAGGCCCGCGAGCAGATGCTCCTGGGCAGCCTTTACGCGGGCCTGGGTCTCGCCAACGCCGGCGTGACGGCGGTGCATTCCCTCTCGTACCCCCTGGGCGGCCGCTACGGAATCCCCCACGGGATGGCGAACACGCTCCTCCTGCCCGCCGTCATGGCCTACAACCTGCCGGGCGCCTTGGAGAAGTTCACGATCATCGCCGAGGCGATGGGGGAGATTCCCGACGATCTGCCCCTGCGCGAGTCGGCGTGCCTGGCAATCGAGGCGGTGGAGACCCTGATCGAGGATTGCGGGATCACGGAGACCCTCGGGGATTTCGATGTCCGGGAGGAGGACTTCCCCACCTTGGCAGATGCGGCCCTGACCGTGGCACGCCCCCTGGCCAACAACCCCCGGAAGGTCACGCGGGAGGACGCGATCCAGATCTACCGGGACGCTTTTTGACTTCATTCATTCAATGCGGAATCGACGGCATCATCATAACCCTGAAGGAGGCGGCAGATGGCCGGTGCGGAACTGATCGGTAAGGAAGAAATCCAAGAGGTGATGGACGTCCTGGAAACGGGCGTCCTGATGCGATACGGCTTCGACGCCGAGCGGAAGGGAATCTTCAAGGTTCGCCAACTGGAGGAGGAATTCGCCCGATACTGCGGGGCGGCCTACGCCCTGGGCGTGACCTCCGGGTCGAGCGCGCTCAAGGTGGCGCTTGCGGCCCTGGGCATCGGCCCCGGCGACGAGGTGATCTGCCCGGCCTTCACGTTTGTCGCGACCTACGAGGCGGTCCTGGAGGCGGGGGCAATCCCCGTCATGGCGGACATCGACGAATCGCTCAACCTCGACCCGGCGGACATCGAGCGGAAGCTGACCGCGCACACGCGGGCCGTCATCCCCGTGCACATGTGCGGGGCCGCGGCCCACATCGACCGGATCCTGGCGGTCGCGAAAAAGCACAACCTGCTCGTCCTCGAGGACAACGCCCAGGGCTGCGGCGGGAGCTTCAAAGGCAAGAAGCTCGGGACCTTCGGCGATATGGGGATCTTCAGCTTCGACTACTACAAAACGATCACCACCGGCGAGGGCGGGCTCGTCATGACGGACAGCAAGGCCCTCTACGACCGGGCCGACTGGGTCCACGACCACGGCCACGACCACAACCCCGCCGTGAGCCGGGCGATGGAGGGCCGGACGATCCTCGGCTTCAACTACCGGATGAACGAGCTCCAGGGGGCGATCGGCCTCGCCCAGCTGAAGAAGCTCGACCGGGTCATCGCGGGCCAGCGAGCGAACAAGGCGGCTATCAAGGCGATGCTGGCAAACGTCAAGGGCGTGGGATTCCGGGAGCTGCCGGACGCCGACGGGGACACGGCGACTTTCCTCGCCTTCAATCTGCCCGCCGAGGACCTGGCGGCGCGCTTCCAGAAGGCCCTGGCAGCCGGGGGGGTGGACACGACCTGCTTCAAGTTCAACAAGTGGCACTACGTCCCCAACTGGGAACACTTCCTCGCCCAGGCCACCGCCAACGCGAAACAGTACCCGTTCAAGGACCCGTCCTATGTGGGAAAGGCGTCCTACGACCGGAAGGACATCCCCCAGGCGGAAGACCTCCTGGGCCGGACCCTCGTCATGGGAATTTCCGTCCGGATGGCCGAGGAGCGGCTCGCCCGGATCGGAGAAACCATCGTACAAGCGGCCCGAACCCTGTAAGGAGACCCACCATGATCGTCGTCACCGGCGGGGCCGGATTCATCGGAAGCGCCTTCGTCTGGCGGTTGAATCTCGAGGGAATCGACAACATCGTCATCGTCGACCGCCTGGGGACGGAAGAGAAGTGGAAGAACCTCGTCAACCGGCGTTTCGCCGACTTCCTCCACAAGGACGAGTTCCTCCGGCTTCTGATCAAGGACGACCTGCCCTTCCGGCCCCGGGCCATCGTCCACATGGGGGCCTGCTCCTCGACCACGGAGCGGGACGCCGACTACCTGCTGGAGAACAACTTCCACTACAGCTGCCGGCTCGCGGAGTGGGCCCTGCGCAAACGCTGCCGGTTCGTCTACGCCAGCTCCGCCGCGACCTACGGCGACGGCCGACTGGGGTTCGACGACGGCGACGACGTCACCCCCACCCTGCGCCCCATCAACATGTACGGCTACTCCAAGCAGCTCTTCGACCTGTGGGTCCTGCGCCGCAAGGCGGAGGAACGGATCGCGGGGATCAAGTTCTTCAACGTCTTCGGCCCCAACGAGCACCACAAGGGGGACATGGCGAGCGTCGTCTTCAAGGCCTTCCACCAGATCCGGCGGGAGGGCCGGGTGCGGCTGTTCAAGTCGTACCGGGCCGAGTACCCCGACGGCGGTCAGAAGCGCGACTTCGTGTACGTGAAGGACGCGGTCGAGGTGATGCGCTGGCTTTTGGACCACCCCGATATCAACGGCCTCTTCAACCTGGGGACGGGTCAGGCCCGGACGTGGAACGACCTGATCGGGGCTGTGTTCGCCGCGCTGGGGCGGGAGCCCGACATCGACTACATAGACATGCCGACCGGGCTGGACGCCCAGTACCAGTACTTCACGGAGGCGAGGATGGACAAGATCCGGGCAATGGGCTGCCCGGCGACCTTCCGCCCCCTGGAGGAGGCCGTCCAGGATTACGTCGTGGGACACCTCGCGCAGCCGGACCCGCGGCTGTAGCATCCGGACCGCAGGAAGGACGTGGGAGGGGCCGGACATCTCCGTCGCTCCGCCGACTCGGCCGGCCCCCGAACCCCGGAAAAAGGCCGAACGGCGCGAAGGCCGGCCGTCGGCAAGATCCCCATCGAACGGAGAAGAATCGTGACGGACAAACCCGCGGTGATCTGCATCATCCCCTCGCGCTGGGGATCGAGTCGGTTCCCCGGCAAGCCGCTCGCCGACCTGTGCGGCAAACCGATGATCCGGCACGTCTACGAACGCGTGCTCCGCTCCCCCGCGGTGACGACCGCGGCCGTGGCAACCGACGACGCGCGCATCTTCGACGCCGTCACCGCCTTTGGCGGCCGGGCCGTCATAACCTCCGACCGCCATCGCTCCGGGACGGACCGCATCGCCGAGGCGGTGCGGTTGCTCGATATGCCCGTTGGCTCCGACGCGATCGTCGTCAACATCCAGGGCGACCAGCCCGCCTTCGCCCCCACGCAGATCGACGAGGTCGTCGCCCCGCTTCTGGCCGATCCCGCCATTCCCATGTCCACCCTGATCTACCGCATCCGGCGCGAGGAGGAGATCACCCACCCCAACGCCGTCAAGGTCGCGTGCGACCGCCACGGTTTCGCCCTGTACTTCTCGCGCGCGACGATCCCCTACGTCCGGGACCGGGGCCTCGCCGCCGACTACTACAAACACCACGGCATCTACGCCTACCGGCGCCACTTTCTCGACACCTTCACCCGCCTCCCGGAGGGAATTCTGGAAAAACTCGAGGCCCTGGAGCAACTCCGCGCCCTGGAGCACGGTTACCGCATCCGGGTCGTCGAGACCGCCCAAGACTCCGTGGAGGTGGACACCCCCCAGGAACTCGACCGCGTCCGCCGGCTCTTGAGCGGCGAAATCGGGGCATAGCCGTTTCGGCGAGGCGACGCGGAGAGCGTTCCTACCGGAAGCGGATTTGAGAGGCGTAATCCGGATGAAGCCAGCCCCCGTGCAATCGCCCATCTTCGTTATGCGCGACACGCCGTTCGGTCCGTTCGCCGTCGTCTGGTCGGTCCGCGCGGACGTGCCCGGGATCGACCGCATTCTGATCCCCGGACCGGGCCGACCGGTGGAAGCGACGCTTAGGGCCGGTTTCCCCGGCGCCGCATCCGGTTCCTGCCGGGAGATCGACGATCTGGCGGAGCGGTTGGAGGCCTCCCTGAGCGGCGCGGACGTCGGGTTTCCCCTCGACACCCTTCGCCTCGATCTCTGCCCCGCCTTCCAGCGGGAGGTCCTATGCGCGGACCAAGCGATCCCCCGCGGGCGCGTCAGCACGTACGGCCTCGTGGCGACGCGTCTGGGCCGTCCCGGGGCCGCGCGCGCGGTCGGGACGGCCCTGGCGACGAACCCCTTCCCCCTCGCGATCCCCTGTCACCGGGTGATCCGTTCCGACGGGAGCCTGGGCGGCTTCGGCGGCGGGATCGAGATGAAGCGGGCGCTCCTGGCGCGGGAGGGGGTCGAATTCCGGGATGCGGGTCACGTGGCCCCCCGACGCTTCTTTTACAGCGATGCGGCACCCGGTTGAAACAGCCCCGCGGCAGGCAGTCTTCCCAACCCATCGCAACACGCCAGCCCCCGGTATCGGGATTTCGGAAGCCTGTACCCGGTCCGGTAGCGATCGTTCCTGTTTGACCGCATGTCGCTAAGATGGTGGAATACGACCCCGGGAGTGATCGGGAGGAAACCTTCAAGGAGGATGATCCCATGCACCGCAGAGCCTTCATCAAATCCGCGGTTCTCGCCGGGGCCGCGCTGTCGCTGCCGGCCGGATTTGCGCCCTTCGTCCATCGCATCGAGGCGGCGGGCCCGCCCGATCTGGTCGTCGCCCAGGGCGCCTCGCCCGCCGGCATCACGCGGGCGGCCGTCAATGGCCTAGGTGGCATCCGGCGGTTCGTCTCGCGCGGCGCAGTCGTCGTGGTCAAGCCGAACATCGGCTGGGACCGGACGCCGGAGTACGCAGCCAATACCAACCCCGAGATTGTCGCCACGGTCGTTCGCCTCTGCTACGAGGCCGGCGCCAAGACAGTCAAGGTGTTCGATCACCCCGTCGCCGATGCCCGCCGCACCTACAAACAGAGCGGCATCGCCGACGCGGCGGCGGCCGCAGGCGCGGTGGTCCGTTTCGTGGACGAGCGCAAATTCAAGGACATGCGCATCAACGGCCTCGCGCTCAAGTCCTGGCCCCTCTACACGGAGGCCATCGAGGCGGACGCGGTCATCAACCTCCCCATCGCCAAGACCCACGGGATCTCCGGGCTCACCCTGGGGATGAAGAACTGCATGGGGGTAATGGGCGGCTGGCGCGGCCGGATTCACCAGCGCATCGACGAGAGCCTCGTGGACGTGACGAGGGTCGTCAAGCCCTCGCTGACCCTCCTGGATGCGGTGCGGATCCTCACGGGCAACGGCCCCCAGGGGGGAAGCCTCACCGATGTCCGGCGGCTCGACACGGTGGCGGCCGGCGTCGATCCCGTGGCGGTGGACGCCTTCGGCGCCACCCTGTTCGGCATGAAGCCGACCGAGCTGGGGTGCGTGCGTATCGGCCACCGGGCGGGACTGGGGCGCATGGACCTCGCCCGGATGAACATCAAACAGATCCGTTTGTAACCCGATGATGAAACACCTCCGCAGGCTGTCCCAGGGCCTTTTTCTCCTGCTTTTCCTGTGGCTCTTCCTGAAGACGGAGTCCACGGGGGCCGACGAGCTCGCCTATCCGGTCCGGATCTTCCTCGACGCGGATCCCCTCCTTTTCTTCACGACCGCGCTCGCCACCCGGTCGCTGGACCAGCCCTTCCTTTGGGTCTTGATCGTGGTCGTCGTCACGGCGCTCCTGGGGCGCGTGTTCTGCGGCTGGATCTGCCCCCTGGGCACCCTGCACAACCTGGTGGGCGCCCTGAAACGGGGGCCCGTCCGGTCCCGGCCGGCGAACGGGTACCGCTACAAGTATTATCTGCTCGTCTTTTTGGGGGTGTCTTCGATTTTCACCGTTCAGCTCAGCGGCATTGCGGACCCCCTGGCCCTGCTCGTCCGGTCACTGTCCGTTTCCGTCCATCCCGCGCTCCAGGTCGCCACGACGGCGACCTTCGACGCGATCTACGCCTCGTTCCCGGCCGGAATCGTCGGCGTGTCCGAATGGATCTACGGAGGTCTGAAGCAGATCTTCCTCGCCTTTCGGCAGCCCCTGTTCCTCCAATCGGCGTCGATCGGCGGGCTCTTTCTCGGGATCCTGGCCCTGAATTTGAGGGAGCCGCGCTTCTGGTGCAAGTACCTCTGCCCGCTGGGCGCGCTCCTGGGGCTCCTGTCGCGCTACGC
>JALNWL010000066.1 GCA_023230905.1 Syntrophales bacterium | reverse complement strand
GCGATGATGAAGCGGGTTGCGGGGGAAAAGGGCCTGGGCGAGATCCCCATCACCCTCCATCTGGACCACGGGGATTCCTACGACCTGTGCGTTTCCTGCATCGAGACGGGCTTCTCCTCCGTCATGATCGACGGCTCCCACCTCGCCTACGAGGACAACTGCGCGCTCACGCGCCGCGTCGTGGACTACGCCCACCGGTTCGACGTGACGGTCGAGGGGGAACTGGGGGTGCTCGCCGGGGTGGAGGACGACGTCTCGGCGGAAAGCCACACCTATACGAAGCCGGAGGAGGTCCAGGATTTTCTGTCCCGCACGGGCGTGGATTCCCTGGCCATCTCCATCGGCACCTCCCACGGCGCCCGCAAGTTCAAGCCCGGACAGGATCCGGAGATTCGCCTCGACATCCTGCGGGAGATCGAGAAGCGCATCCCCGGCTTTCCCATCGTCCTGCACGGATCCTCCTCCGTTCCGCCGGAGGCGGTGGACACGATCAACCGGTACGGTGGCCGCCTTCAGGATTCCATCGGGATTCCCGAGGCGCAGCTTCGGGAGGCGGCCCGGTCGGCCGTCTGCAAGATCAACATCGACTCCGACGGCCGCCTCGTCATGACGGCGGCGATCCGGGAGGTCTTTGCCAGCCGGCCCGCGGAGTTCGATCCCCGCAAATATCTGGGTCCGGCGCGGGAGGCCCTGAAGGCGATGTATCAGCGCAAGAACAGGGAGGTGCTGGGGAGCGCCGGCAAGGCCGCGGCGATCCTCGAAGCGATCGGGAGATGAGGACCAGACCTTAAAGGAGGGGACGGGATGCGCGCGGATCATTTTGCATTCAAAATGGCGGACGGGGTGGAGCTCTTCGTGTACCGGTGGCTTCCCGACGATCCCGCCGGGGCGACGGCCAAGGTTCAGATCGCCCACGGCATGGCGGAGCACGGCGGTCGGTACGAACGCTTCGCCCAGGCCCTGACCGCGGCCGGCTACGCCGTCTATGCGCCCGACCATCGGGGGCATGGACGGACGGCCCGATCCGAGGACGACCTGGGCTATCTGGCCGATGCGGACGGCTTCAACCGGGTGGTGGAAGACCACCTGGCGTTGAACGGCCGCATACAGAAGGATCTCCCGGGGCGGCCGGCCTATCTTTTCGGCCACAGCATGGGCGCCACGCTGGCCCAGGTTTACATCAGCCGGTACGGCGAGGCTCTGCGGGGGGCGATCCTGTCCGGAACGACGGCCCGCCAGGGGCCGCTCATCCTTTTCGCCCTCGGCGCGGCGCGTCTGGAGATGACATTCCGGGGGAACCGGGAACGCAGCCCGCTTTTGACGGCCCTGTCCTTCGGGGCCTTCAACCGGCCGTTCCGGCCGAACCGGACGGAGTTCGACTGGTTGAGCCGGGACACGGCGGAGGTGGACAAGTACGTTGCCGACCCCCTCTGCGGCTTCACCTGCACGACCTCGTTTTTCCGCGACCTTTTCACCGGCGTCCGGGTCGCGCACGCCTCCGCCACCTATGCCGAGGTTCCCGCCGGGCTGCCGATCCTCGTTTTCTCCGGCGATCAGGATCCCGTGGGCGGGTTCGGAAAGAGCGTCCGGCAGACGGTGGCGGCCTATCGCAAGGCGGGCTGCCGGGACGTGACGGGGAAGGATTATCCCGGCGGGCGTCATGAGATGCTCAACGAGACCAATCGGGACGCGGTCACGGCGGATATCCTGGCCTGGCTGGCCGACCACCGCTGATCCGCCCGTGCGGAGCGGTCGTCGACGGACGGAATGACGGCTCGTGGGTTAACCCACGAGCCGTCCGTGTTTCTATTCGCCGAGCTTCGCCGGCGGCTTCACCAGCGCCGTGATGAAGGTGGAGATCGCCACGACGGCGGCCCCGACGATGAACGGGATGTAGTAGGTCCCCGTCATGTCCTTCAGCCAGCCCCCGACAAACGGACCGGCAAATCCGGCGAGTCCCCAGGCGGTGAAGAGCAGCCCGTAATTCGTTCCCTGGGAGGTGGGGCCGAAGTACTGCAGGCACGTTGCCGGGAACAGGGTGAACATCGAACCGTAGTTCCAGCCGATCAGGGCCGCCACGATCCACAGCGCCCAGTAGACCGATCCCGACGGATACAGGAGCAGCATGGCCACGACCTGGAGGATGAAGATCCCCACGAAGGAGGCCCGGGTTCCCGTCTTGTCGGCGACGAGGCCGATCAGGATCCGTGAGACGGCGTTGAAGATGGCGAGCCAGCTCGCGGCGCCGGCGGCGACCATCGGGGAGAGCCCCTGGTCGATGCCGTGCCCGGCGATGTGGCCGATGACCATCAGTCCCGCGAACGCCGCGCAGAAGTAGGCGACGTAGAGGAGCCAGAACTGGGGGGTGCGGAAGGTTTCCTGGTAGGTGTAGTCCCGCGTCTTTCGGGCGGCGGTTCCCGGCGCCGGCGCCGGGGGCGTCCAGCCGGCGGGTTTCCAGCCCGCGGGCGGCACGGGCAGGCAGAAGGCGGCGAAGACCGCCATGATCCCCATGGCCGCCCCGACGTAGATGAAAACGTAGCGCCAGCCGATCGTGTCGATGATGTACGTCGCGAGCGGCGCCATGATGAAAGAGCCCAGTCCCAGACCCACGACGGCGAATCCCGTGGCGAGCGCCCGCCGGTCCGGCCACCACTTCGGGGCCGTGGCGATGGGGGGGAGATAGACCAGGCCGCCTCCGAAACCGGCGACGAGACCGTAGGTCAGGTAGAGCTGCCATTTTGCCTGGATGTAGCCGGACAGGACGAACCCGATCCCCAGAATGATCCCGCCCGTCAAGACGACGACCTTCGGCCCGAATTTGTCGCTCAGGCGCCCGGCCGGGTAGGTCGTCAGGCCGAAGACAAGGCAGCACAGGGCGAAAGCCAGGGCAATCTCCGCCCGGCTCCAGCCGAACTCCGCATTCAGCGGTTTGATGAAAACGCTCCACGCATACAAGAGGAGACCGCACGTCGTGCTCCCCAAAACGCCTCCCACGAGGGGAAGCCATCTCGGCATGACCCCCTGATTCTCCTTCGCCATCGCTGTTGTCCCTCCTTCGTGATGAATGGTGTGAATGCAACATGCGGAAAATCCGACGTCCGCGGCCACGACCATCGGGAGATTCCACAGTGCGGTTCAATCAACTGATGGAATAAAGAATGGTCTTTTAAAAGTCAAGCAAAAACAAATTGCTGAGAGGAAGGATTGACTATCGCCGCCGCCGCGCCGCGCGAATCAGCCAGCGGATCCCGAGGATCAGGCCGGTCAGGATGAGAAGACCGGCGCCGAAGGCCGTCCAGGTCAGCCAGGATCCGTGCGCCAGGAGGTCGACGGGATGGAGGCTGGGCTCCGGGACGATCCGGCCGAGTTTTCCCCGGTAGGTCTCCGGGATGTCGGGCAGGCCGTCGCCGTCGACATCGGTAAACTGCCTCAGGTAGACCATGAACCCGGCCCACTGCTTAAGTTCCTGGATCCCCGGACGCGACGGGTCCGCATCGATCCGCATGTCGGCCAGATTCTCGACGGGGCGGCCCTGGCGGTCCTTGGGAACGATCTTCAGGATCTGCCAGGTGAAGTCGCCGACCAGCTTGAGAAAGGTGGCGTTGTAGAGATTGGCGGCTACGCGGTACAGCGCCTTGTTCCGGCAGGTGGTGTCGAGCGGCCGCCAGCCTTCCTCCGCCGAGCCGATCCGGATGTCCGTCACGCGGTCGAAGATCAGGCGTTTCGGATTGTAGGTGAACCGGACGCCGGAGACCTGAAGGAAGTAGGGATCGCCCTTGAGTGGGTGGATGCTCGTCAGCACCTCGAGGGCCTTCTTAATTTCCGCGCCGGTGAGATAGACCGCGATGACCGGATAGCCCATCGTGTCGTCCATCCCGAGGCCCAGCGGGATCGCCCGGAAGACGTCCGTCACGGCGAGCGCGCCGGTCCGGCCTTTCATCAGGTCGTCCCGGATGACGCCGTTCGATTCGACGGCCATGACGATTCTCGTCGCGGTGTCCGCCGGATCGAAGGCGTGGCGGTTCGCCATCCAGACGAGGGCGTCTGCCATGAGGTTGCCCAAGTTGGATTCCTCTTCCTTTAGGGTCAGGTCGAAGGCCGTCTCGGCGATGATCTGGCGGAAGGACAGGTCGTGCGCCGTCAGGACGTTTTGGTCGACGATACCGGCGAAGGCCTCGATCCGCCGCTGGATCACCGGATCGGCGGGGATGCGCGCGTCGATCGGGACCGACCGGTACGCCCGGACCGCGATCCGTCCGTCCCGTCGCTCCAGGTCGAGCACGCCGACCCAGCGGCCGTTGGCGCCGGCCTGAACGATCACCGTGTCACCCACGCGGAGCGGCGCCTCCAAGCGGGTGTGGCTGTGGCCTCCGACGATGACGTCGATCCCCGGCGCCTCCCGGGCCAGGGTGACGTCGTTCAGCGGTCCGGCCATGCGGCCTAGGCCGTTGTGGGACAGGCAGACGACCCAGTCCACCTTCTCGACGTTCCGGAGGCGGTCGATCATTTGGCGGGCGGTCTCGATGGGGTCCGCGAAGACGAGCGGTTTGGCGAAAGGCGCCATCTCGGCCGCCCCCCGCCCGAGGAGGCCGAAGATCCCGATCTTCCGGTCGTCCCTGACGAGGATGATGTAGGGCTTCACGAGGCCCTCGGCAAACCGCTCGGCCAGGGCGTCGTCCCGGGGATCGTTCGGGCTGAAGCGGAGGTTCGCCTGGACGAGCGCCGGCAGGCCGTCCGTGGAGCTTGCCGCGGAGAGCATCTGCGCCACGCCCGCGGGCTTCAGATCGAACTCGTGGTTGCCGAAGGTGGCCGCGTCGTAGCCCATCGCCTTGAGCAGCCGGAGTTCCGCAGCCGCCTCGCGGCTGATCGTGTGGAAGAGGGACCCCATGAGAAAGTCGCCGCCGTCGAGAACGAGCACGGGGTACGGGCTGTCGGCCTTCTCCCGCGCGATCGCCGTGGCGAGGCGCGCCCAACCGCCGACGGTGCGGTCGGCGCCCGTCCGGTCCGGCCGGTAGTCGATCTCCGGGGCAAATCCCAGGAGGTGCGAGTGGAGGTCGTTCGTATGAACGATCCTCAAGGCCGGTTCCCGGGCGTCCAACGGCGCGGCGCCCCACAGGGCCAGCACGGCGATCAGACTGAAGATGCCCGCCACCGTTCTTTTCATCACATCCTCCTTAAAGGTCGGGAACCCCGGGGTCGGTATCACGCCGTGGCGGCGTTCGCGGGGTGCGGATGCCCAATCCCTATCCTTTCCGCCCCGGGACGTCAAGGGAGAACGGTCTCCCGGCAGGTCGTCTTCGATTCGGGTCCGGCCCCGTCGCCGGACGCGGGGAGGTCGGGTCCGCATTCCGGTGGACAAACCCCAAGCCGTCTGATACCTTGGGCTACCGATTGCGGAGGAGGGAAAACCATGAGCAACCAGTATGAGCGTTTCATCGTGCGGAAACCCACGCTTGTCAGCGAACTGCCGGATCATGACTTCAGCCAGGCCATTCCCTACCCCGTGCTGATGGGCAAGGAACTGGTTCCAGAGGCCCGGGCCTGGGCGCTCTACCTGTTCATCAAGGAGATCACCCAGGAACTCAAGGACCTGGCCATCGGGACGGACCGGGCGACGCCGCACAAGCACGCCTTCGACGAAATGTACCTGATGATCGGCGAGGAGAAGGCCATCACGTTCGAAGTGATCATGGGCAACGAGACTTACCGGGTCGAGACGCCGGCCGCCGTCTATATCCCCAGCGGCGTTCCGCACGGCATCCGCCCCGTCGATGCGACCGTGGGGAAAACGGGCGGACTGATCCCCGTCTGCCTGAACGGGGAATACATCACCCTGCCCGTCGACGAGCCGGGGTAAGGCGCCCGCGAAGGCCGACAGCGATACCCCTTCAGGACATCCCGGGACCGGGATGTCCTCCGTGGCGTGGACCCCTCTGTCGTCCCGACCCGCGAACGGCGGGCCAAGGTTCCACGATTAACACCCGCCCCCGTCTCCGCCGCCGGAACTGCTCGCGGCCGCGGAGGCGTCTTCCGCTTGCGCGGTGCCCATGGCACTGGCCATCGCCGCGGCGTCGACCGACGCTTCGACATCGTTCCCGGAAGGCGCGTCGAGCAGGGCAACGGAACAGGGACCCGTCGGGTCTTCTTTCAGGCATTTCTGAAAGATCTCGATCGCCTTATCCCATTCTCCCCGGTCCTGCGCATCGAGCCCCTCGCCGAAGTACAGAAGTCCCGGATAAGACTGGGTTGCGTAGCGACCGATCGTTTCCTCTTCTTTCCTGGAGAGTTGAACCCCAAGATCCTTCAGAATGCCAAAGGCGATCGCCTTTTCGATCTTGAAGAATTCCTTGACAGGTCCGCCCGCGTCCTGCCTGCCGATTTCCCCTCCCGTCGGCACGTTCGTCAAGAGGCCCTTGACGTCCATCTTGTCATTGCCGGCGGTCAGCATATTGCCTGTCACGATCTTTCCCGCACCGATAAGTCGGCCTACCCGTGGCGCCGTCCTCTTGTCCACGATGCCGCTCCCGCCCAGTCGAAGCTCTTCCAAAAGCTTTTGAACGCGAATGCGCTCCACGACCTTCAAGGATTGCGCCTTGCTCAGATCCGTGATCAGCATGGCCGCAATCGCCTTCTGCAGGGGCCTGGCCTGTTCGGTCAGCCCCTTGTCGCCGAAATAGGTCACGGCCAGCGTGTCGGGATCTCCCGGGGAGGCCTTGAGTGCGGCCCGCAGCGCGGTTTCGTTCTTCAAGGCTTCCTTCGCCTTTTGGGCTGCGTCCTTGTACAAGGCGAGTGTCATCTGCTTGCGGATCACGATGGAGAGGTTGGTGTCCGGCTCCTTTTCCACGTAAGGTCGCCAAACCTGCAGGGCCTTGTCGTGTTCCCCGATCATGTTATAGGCGAGGCCGAGATTGATGCCTGCCACCTTATCGCTTGGATAGAGCTGATGAGCCTTTTCCAGCGGGGCTACCGCCTCCGGCGCCTTCTTCATGCGCAGGTACGTTTCCCCGAGGCCCTTCAGGGCTTCCGCGTTGTTGTCGTTTTTCTTCAAGACCTCTTGAAAGAGGGCGACCGACTCTTCATACCGGCCGTCGTGCATGGCCTTGGTCGCCTTCACGTGGGTCAAGATCGTCTGACAACCGGAAAGCAACAAGATGATCAGAAGCGCCCCACCGCTACAACGGGCTGTCTTTCTCATCGCATAGACCTCCTTTCCTTGGCCGAAGCTGTCTCACCACTCCGACCGGATGATATTCGCCGCCAGTTTCTCCTCCAGCTTCGATCGGTCGCCGATTCTGCCCGTGGCTCGGGCTGCGGCGATGACCTCGCCCGTCTCCGTCTTCACCAAGCGGACCAGGATTTTGATCCGGCTCTGAAATGAAAGAAACGATCCCAAAACAAGAACGTTCGCACCCACAATCTTTCCTGCACGCGTCATCGCTCTTTCGCCGAGAGGGTCTTTTGTCTTCAGGGCGAGTCCATCGACAACCTCTCTCAGACGATTCCTGTCGACAATCTCCACATGCGGGTCCTTGGACAGGCATCCCGCCACGCCCGCTGCAATCCCCTCGCCCCATTTCCCGGGCCCCGAACGTTCCTGCAGATCCTCGAACGGAAAGACGGCGAGGCGATGCGGCGCCCCGGTTTCCCGGGTCGAGACCGTTCCGGTGCGCCCGCCCGCTTCCATTTTCCCGGACGAGCCCTGTTTGACGGCCGCGCTCGCCCTTGCGGAATATCGTTGTCTGAACCCCGAGGCGATCCCGTCGACCAGCGCCTGCTCGAGGTCAAAAAAATCCTCTACCTCTCCCGAGACCTCCTCGGCTGTCAAGACATGTCCCGTTTCCACCTCGGCAATCCGGGCATCGATCCTCACCTCGTTCTCGACGACGGCGAAACTACCGAGGACCAGCGCCTGCACCCCGAGGATCCGGCCGAGCCTCTGCGTGGACTCCGGATCGACAAGGCCCGAGGCATTCAGCTTCAGCTCGGAAAGAAGGGCCTCGATACGGGTGCGCTCGATCACCCGGAAGCCCTTCTCCCCGCTCAGACCACAGACCAGCGCATCGGCGATTCCCCTGCGGAACGGTTCGAGTTCAACAGAATCGGTCAGAGATTCGTTGTCGAAAGACAGGACGGCAATCCGGATTTCCGGCGGGTCCCCGGCCCGCGGCGCCGCCGGCAGACACAAAAACATCGCCAGGATGACCGGCAGGAGCAAGCGAAACGGTGACAAGGCGAAATGTGTGGATGTCCGTCCCATTGGCTGAGAGTGTATGATAAAATAACCGGTTATGTCAACGAATGTCTGAGGGGGCGTGTCTCCGGAGACCTTCGCCGCGCGGGGGTGGTCATCGGCCGCCGTCGTTCAGCCCACGGCCGGCAGGACCGCGTCGATCACCCCGCCGCCCAGGACCTCGTCGCCCCGGTAGAGGACCACGGCCTGACCCGGGGTGACGGCCTCCTGGGGCTCGGCGAAGTCGATCCTGATCCCCTCGCCGTCCGGCGAGATCCGTCCGGGAACGGCCCGCTTCCGGTAGCGGATTTTCACGTCCGCCTCCGGCGGGCACTCCGGGACAAACCAGTTCATCCCGCCGGCGACGAGCCCCGGCGCCCGGACCTCCGCCTTTTCCCCTACGAAGATCCGGTTGCCGGCGGCGTCGATGCCGGTGACATAGAGGGGACGCGGGGCGCTGATCTTGAGCCCCGTCCGCTGGCCGATGGTGTAGTGGATCGTTCCCCGATGCTCGCCCAAGACGCGCCCCTGCCGGTCCACGATGGGGCCGGGATGGACGGCGCCACCCCATTCCCGGATCAGTTTGCCGTAACCGCCGGTGGGGACAAAGCACAAATCCTGGCTCTCCGGTTTCTCCGCGACGGGCAGCGATGCCTGCCGGGCGAGTTCCCGGACCTCCGTCTTCGTCAGGTCGGACAGAGGAAAGAGGATCGAGCCCAAATCCGATACCGGTATGGGGTAGAGGAAATAGGTCTGGTCCTTGCTCCGGTCATGTCCGCGCAGCAGGCGATGCCGGCCGCCGGTCTCTTCGATCCGGGCGTAATGTCCCGTGGCCAGGAAGCGGAAGCCCCGCGCGCGCGCCTGGGCCAGGAGGAGGCCGAATTTGATCGAACGGTTGCAATCGATGCACGGATTCGGGGTCCGACCGCGGAGGTACTCCCGGACGAACTTGGCGATGACCTCCGTCTCCAGGGCCGGCGCGAAATCCACGGTTTCGTGCGGGATCCCGATGACCTCGCAGACCCGCGCGGCATCCGCGATCGCGTCCCGACCGCAGCGCCGGGTGAGGGCGCTTTCTTCCCGGAGGCGCAGGCGCATCGTTACGCCCGTCACCTCGTATCCCTGCTTTTTGAGAAGCCAGGCGGCCACGGAGGAATCGACGCCGCCGCTGATCGCCACCCAAACCCTTTCCCGAGACTGCACGGGGGTCTCCTCTCTCCCGGTCCGGTTTGCCCGGCGGGCACGGATCGGGGGACGCGGCGCGGAAGCGGGGGCCTCGCGCCTGCCCCCGCCGCCGTTCCGGTAACGAACCCGCTCGCGCAAAAATTCAATATGCCCAAGGTTTTGTCAACAACTATTTCTCCCGGGGAGCGCAGGCAGGGCCGGGGGTGTTGAAATCGACGGTTGCGGTTGCTGCCGGTCTCCCGCCGCCTGAAATTTACCCGTACGCCCTTGACAGTGTCGTTTTCATGCATAAATTTAAGGTCATTCCGGCAAGGCATCGGCCGCTGTCAGCATCATCGGATCATCATTTTTATCAAGGAGGTAGAAAGGCATGAAGGTCAGACCACTGCATGATCGCGTCATTGTGGAGAGGGTCGGAGAGGAGCAGAAAACGGCCGGGGGCATCATCATTCCCGACACGGCCAAGGAAAAACCTCAGGAGGGAAAGGTCATCGCCGTCGGCCCCGGCCGAACGGACAAGGACGGAAAACTGATTCCGATGGACGTGAAGAAGGGAGACCGGATTCTGTTCGGCAAATACTCCGGCACGGAGATCAAGATCGACGGCACGGAATACCTCATCATGAGGGTCGACGACATCTTGGGCGTGCTCGAGTAACCGTTGAGGAGGGACGCATATGGCTGGCAAGGAAATCAAGTATGAAGGCGTAGCCCGGGAAAAGATCATGAAGGGCGTCGACACGCTCGCCAACGCCGTCAAGGTCACCCTGGGACCCCGGGGACGCAACGTCGTCATCGCGAAGTCCTGGGGGGCGCCGAACATCACGAAGGACGGCGTCACCGTGGCCAAGGAAATCGAACTGGAGGACAGATTCGAGAACATGGGTGCCCAGATGGTGAAGGAAGTGGCGTCGAAGACCTCCGACACGGCCGGTGACGGCACCACCACCGCCACCGTCCTGGCCCAGGCCATCTACCGGGAGGGCTCGAAGCTCGTGGCCGCCGGCATGAACCCCATGTCGCTCAAGCGCGGCATCGATCGGGGTGTCGGCCTCGTCGCGGAGGAGCTCAAGAAGCTCACCAAGACCATCAAGGACAAGAGGGAGATCGCTCAGGTCGGCGCCATCTCCGCCAACAACGACAGAACCATCGGCGAGATCATCTCCGAGGCGATGGAGAAGGTCGGCAAGGAAGGCGTCATCACCGTCGAAGAGGCGAAGGGCATGGAAACGACCCTCGAGATTGTGGAGGGGATGCAGTTCGATCGCGGCTACGTCTCCCCTTACTTCGTCACCGACGCCGCGAAGATGGAGGTGATCCTGGAGGACCCCTACATCCTGATCTATGAGAAAAAGATCAGCGGGATGAAGGATCTCGTGCCGCTCCTGGAGAAGATCGCCCGGATGGGCAAGCCGCTTTTGATCATCGCCGAAGACATCGAGGGGGAGGCCCTGGCCACCCTCGTCGTCAACAAGCTCCGCGGGACCCTCAAGGGCGCCGCCGTGAAGGCCCCCGGCTTCGGCGACCGCCGGAAGGCCATGCTGGAGGACATCGCGATCCTCACGGGCGGACGGCTGATCTCCGAAGATCTGGGCGACAAGCTCGAAAACGTCTCCCTGGACGACCTGGGCCGCTGCAAGAACATCAACATCGACAAGGACAACACGACGATCGTGGACGGCTTCGGCAAGAAGGACGCCATCCAGGGGCGGGTGAAACAGATCCGCGCCCAGATCGAGGAGACCACCTCCGACTACGACCGGGAGAAGCTCCAGGAGCGTCTGGCCAAGCTCGTCGGCGGGGTCGCGGTCGTGAAGG
>JALNWL010000065.1 GCA_023230905.1 Syntrophales bacterium | reverse complement strand
GCCTTCGCCTACCTCGACACGGGCGCCCTGTATCGTGCCGTGGCCGTCGAGATCCGGCGTCGGCATCTGTCGACCGAGAACGTCAAAGGCCTGTCCGCCCTTTTTTCGGAAACCACCCTCTCCCTGGTCCGGGACGGGACGGAGCAGCGGGTGACGGTCAACGACAGGGATGTGACCGACGAATTGCGGTCGGAAGCCGTCAGCCTGCTCGCGTCGCGGATATCGGCGAAACCGGAAGTCCGGGCCTTTCTCCTCGACATCCAACGCCGCTTCGGACGGTCCGGTAGACTGGTCGCCGAGGGACGCGACATGGGCACGGTTGTCTTTCCGGAGGCGGAAATCAAGTTCTTTCTCGACGCCCGACCCGAGGAACGGGCACGGCGCCGTTATCGAGAACTGCGGCAGAAAGGTGAGGCGGTCGATTACGACGAAATTCTTGCGGACCTAATCGTTCGGGACCGGCAGGACCGGGAGCGGTTGCATGCCCCGCTCAGAGCGGCTCCGGACGCGGTGGTCATTGATACCACTCGGCTGCGCATCGACGAGGCCGTGGATGCGATTCTGGGCGTTATCCGGGCTCATCTGGAGGGAGATAGAATCCTGCCAGGACCTTGGTCCCCTTTCACCGCCTAATTTCTTGCTATTTGGGTGGCAGTATGCTAGTTCTCCAAAACTATCGGCCGTTTATTCAACAAACATCGGGGGGGAGAGGGTTTAATGGTTAACGACAACAACGAAATGCCGAACAGAGAAGAAGAAAGCGTCATCGATACGGGGGAGGAATCCTCCCAGGCGACCCGGGACGAGGAAGATCTGGGTTTTCGCGAGCTATACGAGCAGAGCTTGCAAAGCGTCCAGATCGGCGAAGTCGTGACCGGCAAGGTCGTCCAAATCGGCAGCGATGCCGTGATGGTGGATGTGGGCTGGAAAACGGAGGGGTATATCCCGCTCCGGGAGCTCATCGATGCGGAAGGGAAAATCGGCATCTCCGTTGGTGACGAGTTGGAAATTCTGGTGGACCGGCGAGACGGGGATGGAAATCTTGTCCTGTCACGCGACAAGGCCACCAAGATCAAGGTCTGGGACGACATCAAGGAGGCGTGCGAGCAGAACCTGCCCGTGCAGGGGACCATCATGGAACGGATCAAGGGGGGGCTCTCCGTCGATATCGGCATTCCCGCCTTCCTGCCCGGTTCGCAGGTCGATATCCGACCCGTTCGGGATCTGGATCGTTATGTCGGCCAGAACCTGATGTTCGAGGTTCTGAAATACGACAAGAAGCGCAACAACGTCGTTCTGTCCCGGCGCACCATTCTTGAGAAAGAGCGGGAGGAAGAAAAAAAGCGCACCCTCGAGACGATCGAGGAGGGCAAGATCGTTCAGGGGATCATCAAGAATATAACGGACTACGGCCTGTTTATCGACCTCGGCGGAATCGACGGACTGCTGCATGTCACGGACATTTCCTGGGGCCGCATGTCGAGACCCGCGGACAAGTTTTCACGGGGGGACAGCATCACGGTGAAGGTGCTGTCCTTCGATCGCGAGAAGGAGCGCGTTTCGCTCGGCCTGAAACAACTGATCGACAATCCGTGGGATCAGATCCAGAGCCGCTATCCGGTCGGTGCCGTCTTCGAGGGGAAGGTCGTCAACCTGACGGATTACGGCGTCTTCGTCGAACTCGAAGACGGCGTCGAGGGCCTGGTCCATATCTCGGAGATGTTCTGGACACGAGAGATCAAGCACCCGACCAAGGTCCTGTCCCTGGGACAGGTTATCAATGTCATGATTCTGGACGTCAACCCCGTCTCAAAACGCATTTCGCTGGGATGGAAGCAGACGACTCCGAATCCCTGGGAATCCCTGAAGCAGAAATACCCGGAAGGGCAGATCATCAAGGGCGTCATCCGCAACATCACGAATTTCGGAATCTTTGTGGGTGTTGAGGATGGCATCGACGGCCTGGTCCATGTTTCCGACATCTCGTGGAAACAGCGGGTCAAGCACCCGAGTGAATTTTACAAGAAAGGCCAGGAGATCGAGGCCGTCATCCTGAATATCGATGTGGAAAACGAGAAGTTCTCGCTCGGGATCAAGCAACTGGAGAAGAATCCCTGGGAGGAGCTTGGCGAGAGATTTCCCGCCGGATCGACCGTCAGCGGTCGCGTCACCAACATGACGGACTTCGGAATCTTCGTGGAGATCGAAGAGGGCGTGGAGGGACTCGTTCACATTTCGGAGCTCAGTTCGAAGCGCATCAAGACCCCGTCCGAGCTTTACAGCGTGGGCGACACGGTTTCCGCCGTGGTGAAGAATATCGATCAGAAGGGCAAAAAGATCCGCCTCAGCATCAAGGATTTCGAGTCCGGAACGACCGATACGGGCCGCTCGGGGCAGCAATATCTCAACAATCGCGAAAATATAGGTTCAAGTCTGGGGAAGGCCCTCGCCGATGTCAGGATCATCGACAGCGAGTCCTGAACGCCTGTGAGTGGTGGGGCATGAGACGACATCCGCTGATATGGGGCGTGGTGCTGATGTTGATCCTGGCGGTCGGTCTTGTCGTCCTCGTCCGTCTGTCCGGTTTCGCCACTTCCTCTAAATCCGCCCTGTCGTTCCGACCGAAAGTCGGCGTGGTCACCGTCGAGGGAATCATCAGTGACAGCCTCGAGGTCGTCGAGCAGCTGGAGGAATTCGGTGGGGATGAAAGCATCCGGTCGGTTGTGGTCCGTATCGAATCCCCTGGCGGCGGCGTGGTCGCCTCGCAGGAAATCCATGATGCCATTGTCGAACTGAAAAAGAAAAAGCGGGTGGTTGCCTCGATGGGCTCGGTCGCGGCTTCCGGCGGCTATCTGGTCGCCTGTGCGGCGGACTGGATCATGGCCAGTCCCGGAACGATCACGGGCAGCCTGTCGGCGATCATGCATTACGCCAACGTGGAGGGCCTGTTGAACAAGATGGGCCTGAAGACGTTCGTGATCAAAAGCGGCAAATACAAGGATATCGGTTCGCCGACGCGGGAAATGACGGAGGAGGAAAAGGTCCTCCTCCAGTCGGTCGTCGATGATTCCTACGGCCAGTTTCAGGCCATCATTCAAAAAAACAGAAAAATCCCCCTGGAAAAGCTGGTGGGGCTCATGGACGGCCGGATTTTTACCGGTCGACAAGCCCAGCAACTCGGTCTGGTGGATGAGCTCGGTGGCTACAAGCAGGCTGTCCGGAAAGCGGGACGCCTGGCCGGCGTCAAGGATGAGCCCGAAATCGTCACCCCAACGGAAAAACGGGCGGGCTTCTGGGACTATGTCCGGAGCACCATGATGACGGCCTTCTCCACGACAGGGTTATCCCAAACCCGGGGCGCTTCAGGATTGTATTACCTCTATCTGCCGTAAGTGACGGATCTGAAAATGACCCAAAGACAGCTCATCGCGGCCGTCAGCGCCGGACTCCCTGGGTTCGCGCCCCGGGATATCGATCAGGCCGTTCGGCAGATTTTTTCCTCCCTGTTCGCCGCGATCACGCGGGAGGAGCGCATCGATCTGCGCGGGTTCGGAAACTTGACCGTCCGTCACCGGTCTCCCAAGCGGGGACGAAATCCGAAAACAGGTTCGGACATTGCCGTTGGCCACCGACGCGTGGTGTTCTTTAAGGCCGGAAAAGAATTAACGAGGAAGATCAATGGTTGAATGTAGTTCCTTGGATTATAAAACAATTCTTGTTGATATAAAAAACGGATATGCGGTTGTTACCCTCAATCGTCCGCAGGAGATGAATGCCCTTTCGAAGGAAATGCGTCTGGAGATCGAAGCGTGCTTCAAGGCGCTTGAAAACGACCCTCGCGTCAATTGCGTGGTCCTGACCGGTGGCGACTACGTCTTCAGCGCCGGCATGGACATCAAGGAACTGTCGACCCTCGCGGATACGGAGATTGACGATTTCTTCCGATCCGTCGTCCGATACCTCAAGCGGATCTATGTATTTCCACGTCCCGTCATCGCGGCGGTGGGCGGTATCGCCCTGGGAGGAGGGTTCAACTTAGCGGCGGTCTGCGATATCATCATCGCCTCGGAAAGCGCCATTTTCGGACACCCGGAGCTGAAATTCGGGGTGAGTCCCCTGTTCAATCCTCTGCGGCAGCGTGTCGGCATGGCAAAGGCCAAGGAAGTGACCATGCTGGGGGAGCCCATCGGCGCACGAGAGGCGCTCCGCATCGGTTTGGTGAACAAGGTGGCGACGCCGGAAAGCTTTATGCGGGAAGCCCTTAATATGGCGGAGGAATTTACCAAGCGATCCGCCAATGCCCTGGAGGCGATCAAGAAGATCTCCCACATGGTGCCGCTGATGGATGGGGCATCGGCCCTGGAGCTCGAATTCGATGTGGCCGCGCTCTTGTTCTCCCGGGGGGAGCGAAAGGTTTACATGCAGACGTTTCTGGAGAGACTGTCCGAACGCAAGAAAAAGTGATGACTCAGGAGATTTCCCATTCGATATCCGGAGAGGCGAAATCCTTCAGTTGATCCCGGCGCTTCTTGTGCTGTAGTTTTTTCAGGGCTTTTGCCTCGATCTGACGGATCCGCTCGCGCGTGACTCCCATCATTTCTCCGACTTCCTCCAGGGTAAACGGACCGAAATTGCAGGCAACCCAGGTGCAGTTGAAAAAGGTTTCGTTCTTCAAGCGCCATTCGCACGACGTATCCATGCAGATTTCAGTGATCAGGCACCCCTTCTTCTTGCAGCGGTAGAAATTATTCAAGGACAACTCCCTCTCCTTCGTGTTGATGTGGCTGTAAAATATTTATGCGTTGTGCGTTTGTCAACGTTGAAAAACGAAAAACATGGATCAGAGAGCGGTCATTTTCCCCGGGGGACGCCGCTCGGGAACGTAGTCGTGCAAGGCAGGGTTTTCATTCCACTCTCGCGAGACGTAGAGGTTGCAGTAACAGCTTCCGAATTCAGCGACGTCTCGTTCCCGGTACGCGCAGGGACAGATGATGTCTTTATCCTCGTCCCGGTTGCCGGAAGCCAGCCGGCATGGGCAGGACATGTAGCCGTAGCGTTCGCGGTTAACGAGGAGATCCTGGAGGATATCAAGGACCCGCGCGCGGTCGCGGTTGAAAAAGAAGCCCTTTGCTTCCTGCGTCTTCTTCAACATTTCGAACAACTGATCGACGTTCATGGCAGCCTTAGCGCGGCGCGGATTTTCTTTTCATTGAAGCCGACGATGACCTGATCGTCGATCAGGAGCGTCGGAAAGGTCCGGTTCGGATTGTACCGCGCCACTTCATCGAGGGCCGCTTTACGCTCGTCACCGGTGAGAAGGTCGACGTCGTTGTAGTCATAGGGGAGATCGTTGTCGGCCAGAAATTTCTTGGTCGCCTTGCAATGGCTGCATGTGCTGAGTGAGAAAATTCTGATCTGATGGGACATGGCGGGATCCTTTGCGGAGCGGACAGTGTCCGGGGGTGTTCTATTCCAAATTCTGAAGGTCTTTAGCACAAGATGAGACAAATAAAAAGGGAAGAGATGTCGAATAATTTCCTTGACAAGAAGTCGGCAAAAGCCGTATTAAATGCATTTTCACAAAATAAATAAACGATGACCCGGGGATGATGGAACACCGGGTGGGGGATCATCCCCAGGAAAGCACCATGAAGAACGATCAGCAAAAAGTTCGCAACATCGGCATCAGCGCTCACATCGATTCCGGCAAGACGACCCTGACCGAGCGGATCCTCTATTATACGGACCGCATTCATGCGATTCATGAAGTGAAGGGCAAGGATGGTGTCGGTGCGACGATGGACTCCATGGAACTGGAACGAGAGCGGGGCATCACCATCGCGTCGGCCGCGACCTATTGCCGGTGGCGGGACCACGAGATCAACATCATCGACACCCCGGGCCATGTCGACTTCACCATCGAGGTCGAACGGTCCTTGCGAGTCCTGGACGGCGCCGTTCTCGTCCTGTGCGCCGTCGGAGGCGTCCAGTCTCAATCCATCACCGTGGATCAGCAGATGAAGCGCTACCGGGTTCCCTGCCTGGCGTTCATCAACAAGTGCGACCGCAACGGCGCATCTCCCGAGCGCGTCATTGATCAGTTGAGGTCCAAGCTGGGGCACCGTGCCGTGCCCCTTCAGATGCCGATCGGCTTGGAGGCGGATTTCCAGGGGGTGGTCGATCTGGTCTCGATGAAGGCCCTATATTTCGAGGGCGATAAGGGGGAGCGGGTCGTGGAAGAGGCAATCCCAGCCGCACTGATGGAACAGGCGAAGGGGTTGCGCGAGGCGCTGATCGACGCCGCATCCCTCCATTCCGATGAATTGACGGAAGCCATTCTGGAGGGTGTGGACTTGCCGGAGGAGGTGCTGATCGAGGCGATACGCCGCGCAACCCTCGCGAGACAACTCACCCCGGTTCTGATGGGGTCGGCCTATAAGAACAGGGGTGTACAGCCGCTTCTGGACGCAATCACACGCTATCTTCCCTGTCCGGCGGACATTCAGAACGAGGCCCTGGATACGGCGCACGAGGAACGCCCGGTCGTGTTGACCAGCAAAGGCACGGACCCGGCCCTTGCCCTTGCCTTCAAACTGGAGGACGGGCCCTACGGTCAGCTCACCTACATTCGCGTCTATCAGGGTGTCATCGCCAAGGGACAGACCCTGATCAATGCCCGCAGCGGTCGAAAATTCAAAATCGGGCGTGTCGTGAGGATGCATTCCGAACAGATGGAGGATATTGAAGCCATCGAAGCCGGCTATATCGGGGCCCTTTTCGGAATCGAATGCGCCTCGGGAGACACCTTCATCGCCCCCGGTCTATCCCTGACGATGACCTCCATGTTCGTCCCCGAACCGGTGATTTCCCTCTCCATCATGCCGCAGGACAACAAGTCCCAAGTCGGCATGTCCAAGGCCCTGTCCCGGTTCACCAAGGAAGATCCGACCTTCAAGACCTTCGTGGACGCGGAGACGGGGGAGACGATCATCGAGGGGATGGGAGAGCTGCATCTCGATGTCTATGTCGAACGTATGCGGCGGGAATACGGCTGCGACGTGACCACCGGCCAGCCCCGAGTGGCCTACCGGGAAACGATCACACAGCGTGCGGACTTCAACTACACTCACAAGAAGCAGACCGGCGGCGCGGGTCAGTTCGGCCGGATCGCCGGTTATCTCGAACCCCTGGAGGACGCGGATTTCGAGTTCGTCAACGCCATCGTGGGGGGGGCCATTCCCACACAGTTTATCCCGGCCTGCGAGAAGGGGTTCCGCTCCTGCCTGGCGAAGGGTCCGCGCATGGAATTCCCCGTGACGGGCATCCGGGTGGTCATCGACGATGGGGCATCACACGCCGTGGACTCCTCCGACATGGCCTTTCAGGCCGCGGCGCGAGGCGCCTTCCGCGAAGGGTACCTCCGGGCGCGCCCGGTGATCAAGGAGCCCATCATGAAGGTGGTCGTCGAGACGCCGACGGAATTTCAAGGATCCGTGATGGGGCTGCTCAATCAGCGCCGCGGGATGATTCTCGGCGCGCAGGACGAGGGCCCGCAGTGCGTTATTGAAGCGCAAACACCCCTGGCCGAGATGTTCGGCTTTTCAACGGTCTTGCGGTCCGCAACACAGGGCAAGGCCCAGTTCACGATGGAATTCGCCCACTACCGGCAAGTCCCGCAGGGTCTGGCGGAAAAGATCGCCGAGGAGATGGCGGCGAAAAAGAAACGCGCGGCCTGATGAAGTTGAGGGGACTTCTGCCGCTGTTCGGCGTGGCCGCCAAGATCGTTTATCTGACTCAGTGGAGGAAAACCATGACCAGCCCAGACTGGGATGTCCCGAGCCCCCTGAGCCGCCTCGGGCTCGAAGATGCCGACGGGATTCCGGAGGGAGGCTTCGGTGCCGTCGCTGCCCCCGCGGGTGTCGGGAAGACGGCCCTCCTTGTCCAGCTTGCCCTGCATGCAATGTTGAAGGATGAGCCTGTCCTTCACGTCAGCCTTCAAGATCCCGTCCAGAAGATCGGTCTCTGGTACCGGGAGCTCTTTCAAAACCTCGCTGGACACGAAGGGCTCCCGCGAGCCGGTCAGGTGTGGGAGCGGATTCTTCCCAACCGGTTCATCATGTCCTTCCAGGTGGAAGGATTCACCGTGCCTCGGCTCGAAGAGCGGATCTCCGATCTGACCGCCCAGAACATTTTTCATCCCCGGCTCATGATCGTCGACGGCTTGAGGTTTCAGCCCGAAATCGCCCCCACCCTGAAGGATTTGAAACGTTATGCGGAAAAGCAGGGTCTGCGCGTCTGGTTTACCGTGCATGTTCATCGAAGGGATACGGACGCCCATGGACTCGGCCCCAACGAGCTGAACGAACTTCTGGGGATGTTTGCCGTCATCCTCAAACTGGATACGGTTGGGGACGAAATCAAGATTCGCGTGGAGAAAGGATTTCCGGGCGGGGAAGCGCCCGCCGCACTGAGCCTGGATCCGACCAGCCTGCTCCTCCGCGCGTCCTGAGAGGTGAGAAACGATGCCGAAACGAACCAGCCTGAAAACGTCGTGGAGACGGGCCGCGATCGCTGTCGTGACCCTCGCGTTGATCGTGACTCCCGGTTTTGTGGCCGCGGCCCCGGACCTCAACGAACGGCCCATGGTCAAAAGGGCGGAAGAGGTCACCACCCTGAAGAACGAGTTCGTCAGGAAGGTCCTCGAGCGTGCAGGACTTTCCTATGAGGCCGACGCGACGGGATTTCCCGTGCGCGTCCAGTATCAGCAGACCTGGGAAAGCATCCAAAAGATCGAGGTCGTGCCTCTCACGGATCCGACCGACGCCGACGCGGGCGTCAAGGGTCACCGGATCTTTTTCTTCACGGAAGACGATATCCTCCAGATCGATTCGCCCCTGCCGATCAGGAAATGAGGTGCACACGCCCGCACGTTTGGACGGCCGGGACGGGGAGGCGCGATTTAAATCCGGGATGGACATGCACATCACCGAAATTCTGAACCGACATAAAATCAGCTTTAGTTTCGAGTTTTTCCCACCCCGCGACGCCAGAGGGGCAGAGATGCTCTTTGCCTCGATCGCCGATTTGACGTTACTCAAGCCGTCCTATGTCAGCGTGACGTACGGCGCGGGGGGATCGACACGCAACCTGACCCATAACCTCGTTCGGCGTATCCGGAAGGAAACATCCCTCACGGTGGTTTCTCATCTGACCTGCGTCGGCTCGACGCGGGAGGAGATCGCGCGGATCCTGGATACCTACGCCGCCGACGGGATCGAAAACGTCATGGCCCTTAGGGGAGATCCTCCGGCCGGACAGCGGGACTTCGTGGCGGAGAGAAACGGCTTCGCACATGCCGACGAACTGGTGGCATTCATCCGGAAACGGTTCCCCGCGTTCGGCATCGGCGTTGCCGGCTATCCGGAGGGGCACGCGGAAACCCCCAACCGACTCAAGGAGATGGACTATCTGAAGAGAAAGGTTGATGCGGGAGCCGACTTCATCTGCACACAGCTGTTCTTCGAAAACAAAGATTTCTACGACTTCGCGGAACGCTGCACCCTGGCCGGGATCCAGGTCCCCATCATCGCCGGTATCATGCCGTTGACCTCACGGCAGGGGATGCTCCGCATGGCCGATCTGGCGCTCGGCATGAGATATCCCGCCGGCCTGCTGAAGGCGGTATCGCGCGCCCGGGACGATCGGTTTGTCGAGAATGTGGGTGTGCAATGGGCGACGGAGCAGGTCCGGGACCTCATCGATCAGGGGGTCCGGGGCATCCACTTCTATACGCTGAACCGTTCGAAGGCGACCCTCCGGATTTACGAATCGCTCGGCGTGTCGGATTCCGCGCAACTGGTTGAATGAGTCACACGCGGCGCTCGAAGTAATCCCGCAGGATCTCCGCGTGATCGAAAGCCAGGGGTTGCGGCAGGCGGTTCCGCGCAAAGATCCCCACATCCCGGGCGTCGTCGCCGGGTCGAGGCTGACCGGCGGCGCGGGCCATGAACACTGTCGTGATCGTATGTTGGCGCGGGTCCCGGTCGGGCCGTGAATAGGTGTGCAGTTGGCCCAGAAGGGTCACGTCCAGTCCCGTTTCTTCTCTTGCTTCCCGGACCGCGGCCGCCTCGAGGGACTCCCCATAATCGACGAATCCCCCCGGGATGGCCCATCCATGTGGGGGATTCCTTCTCCGGATCAGGACGATCCCCTTCGCCTCGACCTCTACAATCACGTCGACCGTGGGGACGGGGTTCCGGTACGTGGCTTCTTCGAACCCGCAACGCGGGCAGCGCTTGATCGTTTTCACGGCTTCTGCCTTTCTCTTTCCGCGGAAATTCAGTCAACATTAAAGGGGGATTCCCGTTCTGTCAAGGCGATTCACGTCTGAGGTCGCTGTCCGGAAAGGAAAGAATATATTTGACATTTCTCCACATTAGGCGTAAAGAACCGCTGCCGATACGGGAGGCGCGGTAGCGGCCTCGCCGGATCCGTTTCTTTCGAACTTCGCCGGCACAGAGGCGCAGGAACGTCGCCCGTCTCGAGCGACCTCCCTGACGGAGCGCGCCGCCGTTGCCGCAAGCTACGCCGAAGGCCGAATCTCTTGGCCGTTCGGGAAATCGATACAGAACGTCCATTGTGAAGGAGGAGCACATGAACCCGCAGGTCGAACCTGACAATCTTCTGGAATTCCTGGAAAGCACCGTTAAAAAGTATCCGAATGAACCGGCCTTCGGGACGAAAAACGCCAGCGGCGTCTATGAATGGGTCACATACAGCCGGTTTGCCGAACGCGTGGATCGCGTTCGGGGGGGGCTGGCGCAGCTCGGCGTCAGCCGGGATGACGCCGTCGGCATCATTGCCAACAACCGCCTGGAATGGGCCATCGCGGCCTACGCCTCCTACGGGCTGTGCGCGCGGTTCGTGCCCATGTACGAGAATGAGTTGCCGAAAACCTGGGAGTACATCGTGAGTGACAGTACGGTCAAGGTCCTCTTCGTGTCGAAGCCCGAGATCCTGGACAAGGTCGGGGAGTTTCCGCGGCGCATTCCGACACTGAAAAAATTGGTCCTGATCGAGGGCGAAGGACCCGATTCGATGGCCGGGCTGGAAAATGTCGGAAAGGCGAACCCCGTCGCTTCACAGATGCCCAAGGGAGACGATATCGCCGGCCTGATCTACACCTCAGGAACGACGGGAGATCCAAAGGGTGTCCTGCTTTCGCACCGCAACTTTACCAGCAACTCCATTGCAGGCCTCAAGATGTATCCCGAAATCAAGGGGCCGGGAGACTACAGCCTCTCCATTCTTCCCTGGGCGCATTCCTACGGGCAGACGGCCGAACTCAACGCCATGATTTACAAAGGCGGGGCGATCGGTTTCATGGAAAACGTCACCACCATTGTCAACGACATGTCCCTCGTCCGCCCCACATGGCTGATC
>JALNWL010000064.1 GCA_023230905.1 Syntrophales bacterium | reverse complement strand
GTGCTGCAGTAGATGAGGTTGGCGTTCCCCCCGACCACGTCCGCGTCGGTTGCCCCCCCGCTCGCCAGCGCCCCGGTCACGTTCTTGTTCCCGCCCCCGGTGAAGGTCACCGATCCCGATACGAGCACGATGCCGTTCCAGGAAAAGTCGCCGTGCAAGATGGCGTCGCCCTCGATCAGCAACAGCCCGCACCCCGTGCTCCCCCCCGTCAGACTGATGTCCGTGGGAACCCCCGCCGTCGTCTTGGTATTGTAGTAGACGAGGTTGCGCACGCTGCATGCCGAAGGATCCGTGGCGTCTTCGTCCTCCCCCCACACGGGCGTCCCCCAATTCATCCCGGTGTGGGTGGCGCCCTCCACGTGGTACGTGAAGTTCGCCTCCGTTTTGTAGGTGTCGATCAGCGCCTGGACATTCAGCGGCGTGTCGGTGTGGACAATCGGGGTTGAGCCGCTGATCGTCGGGTTGCCGTTCGTGGTCACCGTCGAGACCGCCTGGCCGGTCACGATGCCGGGCTTGTCGGCGCCGCCGCAGGTATCGTTGCCGATGACGCTGGTGCTGGATCCCTGAATGGTGGTCGCCGCGTTGACGGTCAGGGCGGCCGGCACGGCGATCGGCGGCTTGCGCGCCGCCTCGACCTCGATCGTCCGGTTGGAACCGCTGGAAAGGCCGTAACTGGAGATGAGGTAAATCTGGCTGCCGGTGGTCGTGTTGCGTTCGTAGTCGCCGTCCCCGTCGGCATCCCCCCAATAGAGCAGATTCCCCGCACTGTCCGTCTGATGACGGATCCGGACCGTGTAGTCGAGGACCGACTGCAGGCTGGAAAAGAGGGAATGCAGGGCATTCGTGGGGTCATAGCCCCTGCCCTGGGCCTTCACCTCCGTGCCGATGAAGGCCGACCACCCGGCGCTGGTCGGGTGTGCGTCGGTGATCGGGTTCGCCGAATCCGCCCGGAGCCGTGACAGCGCCTCGTTCACCCCCGCCTCGGCGGAGAACAGGGCCTTCTGCGTCGAGCCATAGTTCCCCGCGATCTGCACGTCGGTCGAAACCATCATCAGCGTCGAAAAGCCGACGATGACGATAACCGCCACGATGAGGATGGCCACCACGACGGTCATGCCCCGTTCGTTCCCGCAAATCCCCCGGTGTCTTTTACGCATGCTTCGGTTCATGTCCATAATTGCCCGACGTTTCCTCGCGCGGGAGGTCTCGATGGGAGACTTCGTGCACCTCCCTGAAAAAGCTTGCTATCCGAAAGATTTACGGCCGGATTTTACCGTTTTGTTTCGTCTTTGTCCACATCGGAATATTTCATGTCCCCGATCGAGGGGCGCGCCGACAAGGCGGTGTCCGTCAGAACGGGGACGGGATCAAAAGAGCCGATGAAACATCAGAAAGTTGAAGAACGCCGCGCCGAAGAAGAGGTAGGCGACGGCGGCCAGGGAGAGGAAGGGCCCGAAGGGCACGGCGTACTTCGTGTCCGCCCCCTTGGCGACCATCAGCGCGATGCCGACGGCGGCGCCGGTCAGCGAGCTGACGAGCAGGATGAAGATCAGGGATTTCCAGCCGAGGAAGGCCCCGATCATCGCCAGGAGTTTGATGTCGCCGCCCCCCATCCCCTCGCGCTTCGTGGCCAGTTCGTAGCCGACCGCGATGGCGTAGAGGACCCCGCCGCCCAGCAGGACCCCCAGGAGGGCTTCCAGCCACGGGAGGCGCATGGCGAAGACGGCCAGGAGAAACCCGATGGGGATCCCCGGCAGGGAGATGACGTCGGGGATGATCTGATGATCGATGTCGATGAAGGTGATGACGATGAGCGCCGCCGTGAAGGCGAAGGCGGCGAAGTAGGCCGCGCCGAGGCCGTACTTCCAGAAGAGGAGTAGGGCCAGCAGGGCGGTGAGGCCCTCGACGGCCGGGTAGCGCCAGGAGATGGCGGCGGCACAGGCGCGGCAGCGTCCCCTGAGGATGAGGAAGCTCAGGATGGGGAGGTTGTCGTACCAGCGGATCGGCGTGAGGCATTGCGGGCAGCGGGAACCCGGGCGGACGATGGACTGCTCCGCCGGCAGCCGGTAGATACAGACGTTGAGGAAGCTCCCGACGGCGGCGCCGAAGGCAAAAATCAGTATCCCCATCGAAATCCCCGCCACGCCGTTCCTCCCTCCCCAAGCCGCTCTTTCACTCGCTCCGCGCCGGCGCACCCGGGCGCCATGCACACCCTGCCCGGGCCCCCTCCGCGGATCCCGGGCGGGTGTAAATCCTGCGGCACCCGAATCATCCGGGTTCGCGTTTCCGCCGGATCGACAATGCTCTTCTCTCAGCCATCCTTGCGGTTCCAGTCGTAGGGGATGTCGTTGACGTGGGGATCGACGCGGAACTCGTCCGGCTCCTCGTAGCGGTAGACCTCCGTCGGCGTGTTGACGACGATGGCCTCGTCCGACGAGACGCACTTGAAGCCGTGATAGACGTAAGGCGGGATGTGGACGAGGACGGGGTTGTGCTCTCCGGCGAAAAAGACGTTGATCTCCCCCCGGGTCGGGGAGTCCGCGCGACCGTCGTACAGGACGATCTTCATCATTCCCTTGACGACGGCCATGTTGTCGGACTGTTTCTTGTGGTAGTGCCAGCCCTTGACCACGCCGGGGTAGGCCGTGGTCATGTAGACCTGGCCGAAGCCCTCGAAGAACGCGTCGTCGGCGCGCAGGATCTCCATGAGGCGTCCCCGCTCGTCGGGAATCACCTTCAGCTTTTTGACGTGCACACCCTCGATCATAAATCCCTCCCGGACCCGGCCGAAGGCGCCAGGGCAGCCCCCATCATCGCGTTTCTCCGATGCAGGCCTGAATTAAAACCTTTGTACAATAGTCTCTTCTGTCATTTCGACCACCCTTTTCATCTCGACCACTCTTCTTGTCATTTCGACCAAAGGGAGAAATCTTTCAGAAACGGTCGGCACGAAGATTTCTCGTCGCTTACGCTCCTTGAAATGACAGGATGCAAAGCCCCTCGAAATGATAGGGTGCAGTGTTCTTCGTAATGACATAATGCAAAGCCCCTCGAAACGACAGGATGCAATGCTATCGAATTGCGATCGGACGGCCTGTCTGTATCCCATCTCGCCGCTCAGCGCAACAGGAAATGACGCGTGCGCCCGCCGCCGCCGCCCTTGTCCCGGTTATTTTCCCTTTCGAAATATCACCGGAACCATGGTATGAGTGTCCATCCATCCCGATTCCGAAGGCGTGCACGGGAAATGTTTCGGAGCGGGCGGCCCCGGGATGAAAAATGAAGCGGAGAGGGAGACGGTCTCGTGAAAGCGGACGAATTCTACATGCGGCGCGCCCTGCGCCTGGCCCGGAAGGGCGAGTGCCGGGTCAGCCCCAACCCGATGGTGGGGGCGGTCATCGTGAAGGACGGCCGGATCATCGGTGAGGGCTTCCACGCCTGCTGCGGAGAGAACCACGCGGAGGTCAACGCGATCGAATGCGCCATCGAGGACCCGGCCGGCTCGCAGTTTTACGTCACCCTCGAGCCCTGCTGCCACCAGGGCCGGACGCCGCCCTGCGTCGAGCGGCTGATCGCCCTCCGGCCGGCGCGGGTGATCGTCGGCACGATCGACCCCAACCCCCTCGTCTCCGGACGGGGAATCGCGGCCCTCGAGGCCCACGGGATCGAGACGACAGTCGGCGTCCTCGCGGACGCGTGCGCTGCACTCAATGAGCGCTTCTTCAAGTTCATCCAAACCGGCCGGCCGTTCGTCACCCTGAAGTTCGCCCAGACCCTGGACGGGCGGATCGCCACCCGGACCGGCCACTCCCGATGGATCAGCTCTCACCCCTCCCTGCGCTTCGCCCACGAACTGCGGAGCACCCACGACGCGATCCTGGTGGGCGTCGGCACCGTGATCAACGACGATCCTGAGCTGACCGTCCGCCACGTCCGAGGGCGCAATCCCCTGCGCGTGATCCTGGATTCGACCCTGCGGGTGCCTCCGTCGTCCCGCGTCCTGTCCGCCCGGGACGACGCCCGGACGCTGATCGCGACAGTCGGAAACGCCGACCCGGAAAAGCGGCGGCGCCTGGAGCGGGCGGGCGTCGAGGTTCTGACGGTGCCGCCGGACGGGGCGGGCCGCGTGAGCCTTCCGCACCTCCTGGGCCTGCTCGGAGAGCGCCGGATTTCGTCGGTCCTGATCGAGGGGGGAGCCGAGGTCATCACCCGGGTGCTCGCGGCGCGGCTGGCCGACCGGCTCGTCGTTGTGGTCGCCCCGAAGATCATCGGCCGCGGCACGGAGGCGGTCGGCGATCTGGGACACGACCGGATGGAACAGGCCCTGCCGCTCACCCTCCGCCGCCTGCGGCGCCGGGGGCGGGACACCGTCTTCGAGTTCACCGTTGAAAAAAATCCGCAACCGGTATAAACCTTAATCGGCCGCCCGCCCGAAATTCCCCGTGGCCGGAAAGCAGGTTTACCATCGTGCCCTGGTACGCCCTCCATACGCGCAGCCGCCACGAAGACCGCGTGCATCTCGGTCTGTCCCAAAAGGGGTTCAACGCCTTTCTCCCCAAAATCGAGGTGTGGAGCCGGCGCAAAGATCGCCGGAAAAAAATCCGGCTTCCCATGTTTCCCGGGTATCTCTTCATCGAACTGACGTCACTGGACAACCAGACGAAGCTCAACGTCCTGAAGACCTTCGGCGTCGTCGCCCTGCTCGGCGCCCCCCATCACCCCGACCCGATCCCGGTCCCCGACGAGAAGATCGACGCCATTCAGCGCATCGTCGCTTCCCGCGTGGAGGTGCAGCATTTTCAGTACCCCAAGGTCGGCGAGCCGGCCCGCATCACCGACGGCCCCTTCGCCGGGATCGAGGGCGTCGTTCTCAAGACGGATTTCGAGAAGGAGGTTTTCGTGGTCTCCATCGAGCTCCTGCGGCGATCCGTCGCCATCCGCCTCGAGGGCTTCCAGATCGCCCGCCTGTGATGCGTCAAAGCGCCCCCAATGTCACCCTGAGACTGTCGAAGGGTGACCGCAGCCTGGCTTCAATCTTCGCGCTTGACTTTGCGGATGAGTTGCGCGATAAGCGCAGGCTTTAGTTGATCTTTGCTGCCGCCCGTGTTATGGAATCGCCGTCGCGGCAGCGACCGTGAATGAAGGAACCGCATCGAGGAGCGACCGTGCCGAAGGGAAAGATCACCATTGATAAGGAGTTGTGCAAGGAGTGCCATCTGTGCGTCTTTGCATGCAAACACTCAAATATCATCGCCGGGAAGGAATACAACTCCAAGGGCTACCGGCCCGTCTGCTTCCAGGACGACGGCAAGTGCACGGGATGCGCCCTGTGCGCCATCACCTGTCCGGAAATCGCCATCGAGGTCTACCGTGAATAGCAAGGTATTGATGCAGGGAAATAGAATCATCGGCGAGGCCGCGATCCGGGCCGGATGCCGGTTTTACGCGGGCTACCCGATCACGCCGCAGAACGAGATCCCCGAATACATGGCGGAGAACCTCCGCAAGGTGGAGGGGGGCGTTTTCATCCAGTCGGAGAGTGAAATCGCGGCCATCAACATGGTGGCCGGCGCCGCCAGCGCGGGGGCGCGGGCCATGACCTCCTCCTCCGGCCCCGGGATCTCCCTCAAGCAGGAGGGCATCTCGTCCATGGCCGCCCAGGAGCTGCCCGGCGTCATCGTCAACATGATGCGCGGCGGACCGGGCCTTGGGAACATCCGCCCCTCCCAGGGCGACTATTTCCAGGCCACGCGGGGCGGCGGTCACGGGGACTACCGGACGATCGTGCTGGCGCCGGGGACCTGCCAGGAGTTGGCGGATCTCACGATGGACGCCTTCGATCTCGCCGACCGCTATCGCATCCCCGTGGTCCTGCTCGCCGACGGCATGATCGGCCAGATGATGGAGCCGGTGGTCTTCAAGGAACCCAAGCCCCGGCAGTACAGCGCGGATTACGTCCTGAAGGGCGCGGGCACGGGCAAGGCCAAGACCATCAAGGGCCTGATCCTCGACCCCCTCGACATGGAGGAGCACAACTGGAAGCTCGACCGGAAATACCGGGTGATCGCGGCCAAGGAAACCCGCTGCGAGATCTTCAACACGGATGAAGCCGACATCGTCGTCGTGGCGTACGGCACCGCGGCGCGCGTCGCCAAAGGGGCCATCAAGCGCCTGGGCGACCACGGGATCAAGGCCGGCCTCTTCCGCCCGATCAGCCTCTGGCCATTCCCCACCGAGGAGCTGAGGCGGCTGGCGGGCACCCGGAAGGAATTTTTCGTCTTCGAGATGAGCACGGGACAGATGCTGGAGGACGTCCGCCTGGCCCTGCAGGGATACGCGGACATCGCCTTCCACGGCCGTCCGGGCGGCGTGGTCCCCACTCCGGTGGAACTGGCCAACGTGATCGTCCGTCAATACCGGCGCGACCGGTAAGGGAACTTCGAGAGAAAAGGACCGCAATGAAAAAGGTTTTCAGCAGACCGGAATCGTTGAGAAAGAAATTCGTCTTTCACTATTGCCCGGGGTGCGGCCACAGCATCGCCCACCGGGTCATCGCCGAGATCATCGACGAGCTGGGCGTCCGCGGCACCACCATCGGCGTGCCGCCGGCGGGCTGCGCCGTGCTCGCCTACAACTACTTCGACGTGGACATGATCGAGGCCATGCACGGTCGGGGACCGGCCGTGGCGACGGGCATCAAGCGCGTCCGTCCGGAGTGCCTCGTCTTCTCGTACCAGGGGGACGGCGATCTCGCGGCCATCGGCATCGCGGAGACGTTCCACGCCGCCAACCGGGGCGAGAACTTCACGATCATCTTCATGAACAACGCCGTCTACGGGATGACGGGCGGCCAGATGGCCCCCACCACCCTCCTCGATCAGAAATCGACGACCTCGCCCCCGGGACGCAACGCCGTCCTGGACGGCTACCCCGTCCGGATCAGCGAGATCCTGGCCATGCTGCCCGGCACGGCCTACATCGAGCGCTGCACCGTGAACTCGCCGGCCAACATCGTCAAGACCAAGCGCGCCATCAAGAAGGCCTTCCAGTACCAGTTGGACGGCCGGGGCTTCTCGCTGATCGAGATCCTCTCGCCCTGTCCGACGAACTGGAAGATGTCTCCCATCGACGCCTGCCGCTGGATCGACGACGTCATGAGCAAGCAGTTCCCGATCGGGGTCATCAAGGATGAGCCGGCGAAAGCGGCCGGAAAGGAGGGCGCGGGCCATGATCGTTAAGACCATCTTTTCCGGATTCGGCGGCCAGGGCGTCCTCATGATGGGCTACAGCTTCGCACACGGCGCCATGAGCGAGGGCTACGAGGTGACCTACCTGCCCGCCTACGGCGCGGAGGTTCGTGGCGGCACGGCCAACTGCACGGTCGCCGTGGGGGACGAGGAGATCGCCTCGCCGATCGCGTCGGAGCCGGACTACCTCGTGGTCCTGAACACGCCCTCCCTGTACACGTTCCAGAACCGGATCGCCGGCGGCGGCCTCCTTTTCCTCAATTCCTCCATCATCAGCGCCCGCCCCAGCCGTCAGGACATGGAGGTCTTCGCCGTTCCGGCGAGCGACATCGCCGAGGAACTGGGAAACGCCCGGGCGTTCAACACCGTCATGATGGGGGCCTTTCTGAAACGGACGAGCCTCGTGAAGCCCGAGATCTACCTGAAGAGCCTGGAGACCGTCATGGGGAGCAAGAAGAAGGCGGTCGTCGAGATCAACCGGAAGGCCTTCTCGGCCGGCTACGATTTTCTCAAGGCGTGAAGCAAGTAAGGCGTGAAGTAAATTTCGAAGGAGTTGACCGCAGATGCCAGTGAAACAGATTTCCGTCCTCCTGGACAACACACCGGGCACCCTGGCCCGGCTTTCCAATATCTTGGACAACGAGGACATCACGTACAAGGCCGTGCTTGCGGCGAGCGCCGAACAGCAGAGCACCGTCCGGCTGGTGGTCAACGACCCCGAACGGGCGGCGGCGGTCCTGAAGAGCTTCGGCTTCAACTTCGAGGTGAGCCCCGTTCTCGCGGCGGAGGTGCCGCTGCATCCGGGCGGGATGAACGCCATCCTGAAGCACCTCTCCGCGGCGGACGTCAACATCCACTACCTCTACACGACGATCAACCGCCTGGGTCAGGAGACGATTGTCATCCTCGGGGTGGACAACCTCGACGAGGCCCGCAAGGTCCTCCAGCGCAACTGGATCCGCCTGATCGAGGACGAGATCTATTCCCTCTGACGGTCGGGCGGGGTCTGAAATCCCGAGGGGTTAAGCCCCGAACCCGCTTTCGTCCCATGGCGATCTCACCGGAAAAAGAACAGGCCCTGCGCGACCGCATGGCACGTCTCGGCGTCACCGAGGACGAGTTGGCGGAATCCTTCATCCGCTCCTCCGGCCCCGGAGGTCAGAACGTCAACAAGACGTCCACCTGCGTGTACCTCGTCCACAAGCCGACGGGGCTCTCCGTCAAGTGCCAGCAGGAGCGCTCCCAGGCGCAGAACCGCTTCCTCGCCCGGCGGCTGCTCCTGGATCGGATCGAACGGCTCCAGACCGGCCGGGTGGAGGCCGCGCGACAGCGCGCGGAAAAGATCCGCCGGCAGAAGCGCCGCCGCTCTCGCCGCGCCCAGGAGAAGATCCTGGAGGCCAAGCACCGCCGGTCGGAGAAAAAGGCCCTCCGCGCCAAACCCGATCCCTCCACCCCTTGAATCGGGGTTCTCCCCTTGCGCCCGCCCCGCACCCGTTTTTCAGGCAAAAAAAAGGGGAGTTGAAGTCGTTGTCTCGCTCCCCCTCCCCGATTGGATATGAATACGATGGGCTATCCGCCGACCACGACCTTGAGCAACGGGTTGGCGTAAAGGACGACCAGCGCGATGACGAGCGCGTAGATCGCCAGAGATTCGATCATGGCCAGACCGACCATCATGGTCAGCAGGACCTTCCCCTGGGCCTCCGGATTCCTTCCCACGGCACTGGTGGCGCCGCTCAATCCGTTCCCCATGCCGACGCCCGTACCGATCGTCCCCATGCCGATGGCCAGACCGGCGGCAAGCAGACTGCAGCCGATGACGATGGCCTTGGTGTAATCCACGACAGGCGCCGCCGCGGCCGCGCCCTGGGCCGCCGCCGCCAGCGTCGCGGTCAACAACACGAACAGCATTCCAACAAACGTTCCTACAGTGACTCTCTTCATTGAATGTCCTCCCCTTTTTTGGTGTGAGCCTGAACACCCCCCGACCCGCCGTTCCTCCGGCCTCGCTCACCTCCTCTCCCGGTCCTCCCTGACCGCCTGCCTCAATCGGCTGGCCCGCCGGGGCGCTTCCGCTCGAAAAACTACCCAGTGTAGTTTTGCGGAAACACCTAACGGCAAGAAGAAAAAATGTCAAGCATTTTTTCCCCGGGCGCGACCCGCTCCGCATCGCTTTGGGAACGCTTGATTTTCTCGTGCATCCGTACTATGGGATCGGCAGGGCTTTCCCCACCGCGCGCCTCTTCGGGACCGCATCGCGGTTCGGGCCGCGCGTGCCGAAACGCGGGGAAACCGGAAAGGATTCCGGCCGTGAAGACGGACCGGGCGGCCGGCGTCGCCGCCATCCTGCAGAAGAACATTCCCCTGGTGAAGCGCCCGTTCCGCGCCATCGGCGAGCGTCTGGGTCTCGCCGAGGCGGACGTCCTCCGGATCGTCCGGAAGCTCCAGCGCGAGGGGGTCATCCGGAAGGTATGCGCCATCCTCCGGCACCAACCGGCGGGCTACGTCCACAACGCCCTGATCCTATGGGCCGTCCCCGACGAGCGGACGGACGAGGTCGGCCGCATCCTGGCCGGCTTTCCCGACGTCACCCACTGCTATGAACGCCGGCCGCCCTTCGCCGGCAAATACACCCTCTTCAGCATGGTCCACATGCGGGAGAACCGGCAGGCGGAACGGCTCGACACCCTGACGCAAGCCACCGGTATCACCGACATCCAGATCTTGACCAGCGTGGAGGAGTTCAAGAAAAGTTCGATGGAGTATTTCGATGAGCCGTGAATCCTCGGAGGCCCTGTTCGACCGGGCCCGGCAGTGCATCCCCGGCGGCGTGAACAGTCCCGTCCGGGCCTGCGGCGCCGTGGGCGCCGCCCCCCGCTTCGTCGAGCGGGCGGCTGGCGCGCACCTCTACGACGTGGACGGGAACGCCTATGTCGACTACGTCGGGTCCTGGGGCCCCATGATTCTCGGCCACGCGCATCCGCGCGTCACGGCCGCCATCCAGGCGGCGGCGGAACGGGGCACGAGCTACGGCGCCCCGACGGCCGCCGAAGTCGAGATGGCGGAGCTGATCCGCGCGGCCTTCCCCGCGATCGAGCAGGTGCGGATGGTGAGTTCCGGCACCGAGGCGACGATGAGCGCCATCCGCCTCGCCCGCGGGGTCACCGGCCGGGAGCGGGTCGTGAAGTTCTCCGGCGGCTATCACGGCCACGGCGACAGCCTGCTCGTCAAGGCCGGCTCGGGGGTGGCCACCCTCGGAATCCCCGGCAGCCCCGGCATCCCCGCCGCCCTCGCCGCGCTCACGCTGGTCCTGCCCTACAACGACGCCGGGGCCGCCGAAGCGGCCTTCGCCCGGTGCGGCGGCGAGATCGCCGCCGTCATCGTGGAGCCGGTGGCGGGGAACATGGGCGTCGTCAACCCGGCGCCGGGATTTCTCGAGACCCTGCGCGCACTCACGCGCGCCTCGGGCGCCCTGCTCATCTTCGACGAGGTGATCACCGGCTTCCGCCTGACCTGGGGCGGTTATCAGGCGCTGTGCGGCATCGCGCCGGACCTCACCTGCCTCGGCAAGATCATCGGCGGGGGCCTGCCCGTCGGGGCCTTCGGCGGCCGGGCCGACCTCATGGCGCACCTCGCCCCCGCGGGGGACGTCTACCAGGCCGGCACCCTCTCCGGGAATCCCCTGGCGATGGCGGCCGGCCTTGCCACGCTGCGCATCCTCCGGGAACGTCAGGACGACTATGCCGTGCTGGATCGCCGGACCGCGCTCCTGTGCGACGAGATTCTCACCCTCTTCCGGCAGCGGGGACGGCCCGCCCGGATCAACCGCGCCGGCTCCCTGTTCACCCTCTTCTTCACCGACGGCGACGTGACGGATTACGAAACGGCCCTCAAGGCCGACGTCGCGGCCTACGCGCGCTGGTGGCGGGCGATGCTCGCGGAGGGGATCTATCTCGCCCCGTCCCAGTTCGAGGCGGCCTTCGTCTCGTTCGCGCATACGGACGAGGACCTGGAGCGGACGCTCTCGGCCTGCGTGCGCGCCCTGGACAAGGCATGAGCCCTCGCCGGACGGGCGCGCTCCCGCCGGACACGCGACCTCCCGCCCGGATGAAGGGTTGAATTGCACGCAGAATTCGGCTATAGGGGGGCGCAGTTCATTCAGCCCACTCGCGGAGGCCCAGCATGACCCACCCTGAGACCGCCGGCGCGGAGGCGCCCCTGTCCCTCGCCACGCTCGCCGCCCACACGCACCGGCTCGCCGTCGTCGGCCTGGGCTACGTCGGCCTGCCGCTCGCCGT
>JALNWL010000063.1 GCA_023230905.1 Syntrophales bacterium | reverse complement strand
TCCTCGGCGCGCTTGCGCTCCGTAATGTCCCGACTCGTCAGGATCGTTCCCGTCACTTTTCCTGCGGCGTCGTAGTAGTTGTTCCCCCGGACATCAACCCAGACATAATGGCCGTCGGCATGGCGAAACCGGAACTCGATCTGGGTGTGAACGCGTGTGGCCACCCCCTGTTTAAACGCCTTGCTCGCGCGCTCATGATCCTCCGGATGCACCGCGCTCAGAATCGACTGCCCGAGGACGGCGCCGAGATCGTAACCCAGCATCTCACGATGCGAGGGGCTGGCGTACTGAAGATTTCCCGCTACATCCACCATGCAAACCATATCGAACATATTGTCCGTGACCTGCTTGAGCAGGCGTTCGCGCGCCTGGGACGCTTCATGGTCCTTGCACACGGATTCCAGACGCTTCCTGAGCGTGGCGTTTTCTTCCCGAAGCCGATCCACCTCCGCTCCGGAGGGACCCTTGATTTGAACCTTCTTTTCCATCCGCACAGCCTCCCGGCACCGCTTCGTCTGTTTTCGTTCTGCCCCGCTTCGCACTCGTTCCATCAAGTACCCTTCCTACCCATTTTGGAAAAATAATGCAAGAGAAGAGGCATGAAACCCGGCTTGTTTCGGGTGCCTCCGATAAAAAAGCCTTGACAAGAACACGGCGGTTTTATAGAAGAGACGTCCGATCCGGGTCGGTAGCTCAGTCGGTAGAGCATCGGACTGAAAATCCGAGTGTCGGCAGTTCAATTCTGCCCTGACCCACCATCAGTAAAGGGTTCCAGAGATATTCTGGAACCCTTTTTTTTGTTGTAAAAGATTTGTAAAAGATTTGGTAATTGATCCTGTTCTGGCACCTGTGATAAGGTCGGCAGAATAGGATCAATTACCCAATATTATCACTTGACACAAAAAAACAGCCCCCCTATACTCCACGCCGCCAGAAGCAATGTCTTATCAATCAATCCAATGCATTGCGAGGAATACCGGTTGCGCGATCCGCTCAAGCAGCCGGAAGTACGTTCCGTAGTGGAAAGGAGTGGCATGGACACGGAAAATATCCTTGAGATCATCAAAAGGAGCGACAAAAACAGGGGAGCGATTATTGCCATCCTCGAAGAGATCCAGGCAACCTATACCTATCTTCCCGAAGCGGCGTTGAGGCTCGTTGCCGAGGAAACGGGGCATTCGCTGACGGACATCTACGGGGTGGCCACGTTCTACAAGGCCTTCAGCCTGAAGCCCCGGGGCAAACACTGCATCTCCGTCTGCCTCGGCACGGCTTGCCATGTCCGCGGCGCCCAAGCCATCGTAGATGAATTCAAGTATGAGCTTAAGATCGCCCCGGGCGGGACAACCCCCGATAACGAGATCAGCCTGGAGACGGTCAACTGTCTCGGGGCCTGCGCCCTGGGACCGACGGTCGTGGCGGACGGACATTATTTTCCGCACGTCACCAAGGGCGAGGTGAGAGAAATCATTGCCAGGACGAAGGAAGAGATGGAAAAGATCAACACGGAAACGGACGACCGGATCTTCCGCCTGCCTTTATCCTGCCCCTTATGCAAGGCGAGCCTCATGGACCCCGACCATCCCCTCGACGGTCATCCGTCCGTCAGGATCGACGTCTCCGCGAACGGCAGAAAAAACCCGCTTCGCCTGTCTTCCCTCTACGGCAGCGGGGCTGTCGCCATGGAAGATCCTGTCCCGCTCAATCAGGTATCGCCGTTATTCTGTCCCCACTGTGACG
The DNA here is from genome assembly GCA_023230905.1 of Syntrophales bacterium. Classification (GTDB taxonomy): domain Bacteria; phylum Desulfobacterota; class Syntrophia; order Syntrophales; family UBA2251; genus UBA2251. Next base: position 9,929 of record JALNWL010000063.1, on the reverse strand, counting down.
AGGAACTGCCGAGCTTTTCCATCTGTCCGGAATGCGGCTCCCCTATGGCCGCCCTGCTTGTCCGGGCGGGCTGCGCCTGGGAGATCTGCACACGCCGGGGGTGCCGGGGACACCTCCTGAATCTGAATCAAATCAATCTGTCATAAACCGATAAAGGGAACAAGATGAAGACTTTTCAAACCGTCGCTGCATTCAACGCGTATCGCGCATCATTTCTGACTGACAAAAACGAAGAGAAAAAACCCTGCATCGTCATCTGCGGGGGAACGGGCGGCCAGGCCAGCGGCTCGAATGATCTGATCCGGATCATCAAACGCCGGATTCTGGAGCAGAACCTGCACGACAAGCTCTCCCTCCGGGTGACGGGCTGCCTGGGCTTCTGTGAGATGGATCCGTTCATCATCGTCGAGCCGGGATACAACCTCTATCCGAAATTGAAGATGGAAAACGTGCCCAAAATTATCGATGCGGCCGTGAAGGGCGAGGTGGTCGAGGAGCTTCTGTACCGGGAGCCCGGCTCCACGGTCAAACGCTATTCGGAACAGGAGATCCCCTTTTTCCAGGGGCAGACCCGGATCGTCCTGGGGCAGAACCAGCATGTCGATCCCATCCGCATCGGCGACTACCTGAAAATGGGCGGGTACGCGGCCCTGGAAAAGGCCCTGGAAAAACAGGACCGGGCATGGCTTGTCGATGAAATCCTGAAATCCAAGCTGCGGGGACGCGGCGGCGCCGGATTCATGACCGGAAGAAAATGGGAGATGGCGCGGAACATGAAAAACGGCGGCGGCCCGAAATATATCATCTGCAACGCCGACGAGGGAGACCCCGGCGCCTACATGGACCGGAGCATGCTGGAAGGCAATCCCCACGCTATCATCGAAGGGATGATCATCGCCGCCCTCGCCATCGGCGCAAGCGACGGCATCATCTATGTCCGCACGGAATATCCCCTGGCCATCAAGCACGCGACGATCGCCATCCGGGAGGCCCGTCGTCTGGGCCTTTTGGGGAAGAACATTTTGGGCCGGGGCGTCGATTTTGAAATAGAGGTCTTTCACGGGGCCGGCGCCTTCGTCTGCGGGGAGGAAACGGCCCTCATCAAATCCATCGAAGGGAAAATGGGAGAGCCTCGCCAGCGCCCGCCCTATCCCATCGAGAAGGGCCTTTTCGGCCATCCGACCTGCATCAACAACGTCGAGACCCTGGCGAACGTGCCCTACATCATCAACCACGGCGCTGAAGCCTACACGAAGATCGGCGTTGAAAACAACGCGGGGACGAAGATCTTCTCCCTCGTCGGAAAGATCAAAAATACGGGGCTTGTCGAGGTGCCCCTCGGGACCCCCATCAACAAGGTCGTCTATGATATCGGCGGCGGCCCCGTCAGCGCGGCACGGATCAAGGCCATCCAGACCGGAGGACCGTCCGGCGGGTGCATCCCCGCTTCCATGTTCGATCTGCCCATCGATTACGACAGCCTGGCGAAGGCCGGGTCCATCATGGGATCGGGCGGCATGATCGTCATGGACGAGAACACCTGCATGGTGGACGTGGCCAAGTATTTTATGAGCTTCCTGAAGGACGAATCCTGCGGCAAGTGCTTCACCTGCCGGAAGGGAACGCAGCGGATGCATGAAATCCTCGAGGACATCACGGAGGGCCGGGGTACGCCGGAGCACCTCGTCCTACTTGAGGAGCTGGCCCTGACCGTTAAGGACACCACCATGTGCGGCCTCGGCCAGACGGCCGCCAATCCGGTCATGAGCACCCTGCGGTATTTCCGCGAGGAGTATGAGCGGCACATCGAAGATAAAAAATGCGGGGCCTTTGTCTGCAAACAACTGACGGGGGCGCCCTGCCAGGCAGCCTGTCCCGTGGACACGGAACCATGGCGGTATGTCGCCATGGTGGAAAAAGGCGATTACGAAGAGGCCTACCGCGTGATCCGTACGGCAAATCCGTTTCCCGCCGTCAGCGCCCGGGTCTGCGACCGCAAATGCGAAAACCGCTGCAGCCTCGGTGTGAGCGGCGGAGAGGCCATCGCCATCCGCGCCATCAAGCGGTTCGTCACCGACCGTGTCAATCCTTCCGTCTACAAGCCCCAACGGGCCCGGAAAAAGAAAAAGGAGGTGGCGGTCATCGGCGCCGGCCCGGCGGGGCTTACGGCGGCCCATGGCCTGTCGCTGATCGGCTACGGGGTCACCATCTATGAGGCGGAAAATCAGCCCGGCGGCATGCTGACCTGCTCGCTTCCGGCCTACCGGCTGCCCCGTGATATCGTGGAGAAGGAAATCAAGACCCTCCTCAATCCGAACATCAAGATCGAGTATGGACGCGCCCTGGGCAAAGACATGACTTTGCAGGACCTCCTGAACGACCGGTTTGACGCCGTCTTCCTGTCCATCGGGGCCCACGAGAGCTGGCGCCTGGACCTGGAGAACGAGGATGTCGAGGGGATCTTCCCGTCCATCCAGTTCCTGAAGGCGTTCAACATCCGGGGCGAAGAACTGGCGCGGGGGCATGTGGGCATCATCGGCGGAGGGAATTCGGCCGTGGACGCCGCGCGGGTCGCCCTGCGGCAAAAGGACGTCACCAGCGTGTCCCTTTTCTACCGGCGGACCCGCGAAGAGATGCCGGCCTATGAAGAGGAGATCGACGCGGCCCTCGAGGAGGGCGTCAAGGTTGAGACGCTCATCTCGCCGGTCAAGATCCATGTGCGCCAGGAGGATATCGAAGCGGCCCTCAAGGAAGGCGTGGAGCTGGAAACCCTCGTCACGCCCATCAAGATCTTCTCGAAGGAAGGCCGGATTATCGGCATTGAATGCATTAAAAACCGGCTGGGCGAGGTGGATGCCACCGGAAGGCGACGGCCCGTTCCCATCCCCGGCAGCGAATTCAGGGTGGAACTGGACACGCTCATCGTGGCCATCGGGGAAAAACCCAAGAGTGAATTTCTCGCCTCGATGGGCCTCGACGTTAATCGGGGCGGCAGATTGAAGGTCGACAGAAAAACCCTCGAAACCAGCCTCAAAGGGGTCTTCGCGGGCGGCGACCTGGTAACGGGACCCAACACCGTCATCGACGCCATCGCGGCGGGCAAGAAGGCCGCTAAGAGCATCGACCGTTTCCTGCAGAAGGGAAAAATCGAGAAAGCGGCGGCGCCGAAGCTGCCCAGCACCTATATCGAACCTGCCGTCATCGACGAAACGGAGGCCCAAACGGCGAGGCGCGCGGAGCCCGCCGTCCTGGCGCCTCACGAACGGGTAAAGAACTTCCGGGAGGTGACTCTGGTGTTGCCGGAAGATAAGGCCCGCGCGGAATGCAGGCGCTGCCTGCGCTGCGATCTGGCCTTCACCCGCGACAAATCCGCAAGTCAAGCGGCATCTCATACGATTGAAGGAGCAAAGCATGATTAACCTGACCCTGAACGGGCTTTCCATATCCGTTGAGAAGGGCACCACCATCCTGGAGGCGGCCAGGTTTTACGGCTTCCCCATCCCGACGCTCTGCCATAAGGAGGGGCTGACACCCTACGGGGCCTGCAGACTCTGCGTGGTGGAGATCGGCAAGGGGCCGGGCGCCAAACTTGTCTCATCCTGCACGTACCCTGTTGAAGAGGGCATGATGGTGCGAACCGCCTCCGAACGCGTCTTGAGGGCGCGCAGAATGATCATCGAGCTTCTGCTGGCGTCCTGTCCGCAGTCCAAGACCATCCAGGACATCGCATCCCGGCACAATGTCCGGCAGCAGCGGTTCCGGCAGGAACACGAGGACTGCATCCTTTGCGGACTGTGCGTGCGGATGTGCAAGGAGCAGATGATGGCCGGGGCCATCGGGTTCCGCGGCCGCGGGCAGAACCGGAGCATCGGCACCCCCTTCGATATCCGTTCCGACGTCTGCCGGTTGTGCGGCGGGTGCATCGAGGTCTGCCCGGCCTGTCAGGCCCGCTGCACCTACAACGAACCGGAAAAGGCCGTCTGCGGCGGGTGCGCCAACTTGAGCCCGCCCTGCATCGAGAAGGAACAGTTCCATGACATGATGTGTTACATGTCGCCCTGTGTGGCGTGTGAAGCCAAAAAATGACCAAATCCAGAAAGGAGCAGGATACATGTCTTTTTCAAGAATCAATACCTCAAGCGCCACCCTTACTAAAAACAGGACCGAGGAGTCCATCACGCCGACATCGGGCATGTGCGTCACGTGTATCGACGGGTGCATCGGGATGTGCGAAATCGGCAAATCCGCCTACCGCGGGCATGAGGTCATCTATCCCCAGCCTTTCGGCGTCATCACCACCGCCGCCGAGAAGAAATTCCCCGTGGATTATTCCCATTTCAACATTATGGGCACGGCCAGCGGCGCCTTCGGCATCGAAGCCGACAGCGACAAGGCCATCTTCCCGGCCGTCAATCTCGAGGTGAACATCGGCCATGATAAAGGCATCAAATTCAAGCTCCCCTGGCTCATTTCAGGCATCGGTTCCACCAACATCGCCAAAAACAACTGGGAGGGACTGGCCATCGGCTCCGCCTTGGCGGGGACGGGTCTGACCATCGGGGAAAACGTGGTCGGCATGGACCCTGAAACCAAATTTAAGGGCGGCAAAATTGTGGACACCGTCGATTTGAAGCGCCGCGTCAAACTTTACAAGGATAACCAGCGAGACGGATACGGGGCCATCATCGTCCAGGCCAATGTGGAAGACAGCCGCCTGAAGGTGCAGCAGTACGCCATCGACAAGCTCGGGGTTCAGTGCGTCGAGCTCAAATGGGGCCAGGGCGCGAAGGACATCGGCGGCGAAGTGAAAATCAAGGACCTCAAGAAGGCCCAGATGCTCTACGACCGCGGCTATATCGTCCTGCCCAATCCCCACGATCCCACCGTCATCGCAGCCTTTCAAAAGGGGGCGTTCAAGGAGTTCGAGCGGCATTCGCGGGTCGGCATGGTCACGGAAGAGGGATTTGCCGAGACTATCGAAGGGCTGCGCGAGGCCGGGGCCAAATACATTTTTCTCAAGACCGGTGCTTACCGGCCCGTTGACCTGGCCAGGGCGATCGCCTTCGCGTCGAAATACAAACTGGATCTGCTGACCGTGGATGCCGCGGGCGGCGGCACGGGCATGAGCCCATGGCGAATGATGAACGAGTGGGGCGTTCCGCCGGTGGAATTGCATACCCTCGTCTATCAATACGCCAAACAGCTGGCGGACCGGGGGAAATATCTGCCGGCCATTTCCGTCAACGGCGGTTTCACATTCGAAGATCAGATATTCAAGGCCCTCGCCATGGGCGCGCCCTACGTCAAGATGGTGGGCATGGCCCGGGCGCCCATCGCGGCGGCCATGTTCGGAAAGAACATCGGCCAGACCATTGAGGCTCAGCAGGTGCCGGTCTATATTGAGCGCTTCGGCAACACAAAAGATGAAATATTCGTGACCGCCAGCACGCTCCGCAAGGAGCTGGGTGACAAAGAATTCGACAAGCTGCCCACCGGCGCCATCGGACTGTACACGTATTATGAAAGATTGGCCCAGGGGCTCCGCCAGTTGATGGCCGGCAGCCGGAAGTTTTCCCTGGAGTACATGTCGCGCAACGATATCGCCAGCCTGACACCCGAGGCGGCACGCGTCAGCGGCATTCAGTATATTATGGATGTCGATGAAGATGAGGCGTCCCGTATCCTTAATTTTTAGAAAGCGGCGGGATCGGTTCTCCGGAATGAACGAACGCGGGAGAATCGATCTTTATGAGGCGACAACGGATCATTTTATCATCCCGGAGGCAGGCCGATCTGCCAACCTACTTTCATGGAGGTGAACGATGTGGGACGCTTTGAAGTGCGATTTGTGCGGTGATTGCCTCGTCAAGTGCCGATATGTCGATTACGACAAGGACAGGGCCGCGAGTGAAATGAAGCTTCTGATGGAGGGAAAAGCCGCGGACATCCTGGACCATTGCATCACCTGCAATGCCTGTTTTCAGTATTGCCCGACCGGGGCGGATCCGGCGAACCTGATCTGCCGGATGCAGGAGAAGATGGGGAGCCCGATCACCGTGGGCTTCAAACCGGTGATCAATTCCGTGGTCAAGACCTTCGAACAAGGCAGCCGGGATATTCAGGTGATTGAAGGAGACCCCGATAAACCTGCGCTGTCCTTCGATTCGTTTACCTTCGCGCAGTTCCCGGCCGGAACGCTCGAAAGCCGGATGTTCAAGGGCATGACGGTGGTTCGGGGGAGAAAGTACGCCTCGCTGGTCGGTATGGCCCATATGGGAGGGGAGAGCCTTGCCGAAAAATATGGTCGGAGGGTGATCGATTCGTTGGCTGAGCTGGGCAAAGAGATCGTTTACATGCATAACGAGGGATATATTCTGGCTCACATCAAAGCCAGGGAGCTCGGGATCGAGGTGCCCTACAAATATTTGCACCTGTTCGAGTATCTGTTGGACTATTTCAAGGAGAACCAAAGAGACATCAAAAAATTAAAGAAAATGGTCGCGTACCAGCCGAACTGCGCGGTCAGGTGGTTTCCCGAACAGGACATCTGGCTGAATGAAATTTTTGAACTGATCGGTGTGGAGCGCGTTTCACGAACGTATGAAGGGGTGAATGCCCTGTGCTGCGGAGGACCGGCACTCTTCGTCAACAACGAACTCTCCATGGGCATTCAGAAGAACAACATTCGGGATGCGATGGACAACCATGCCGAGGCCATGATCACGATCTGCCCAATGTGCGATACGGTGTTGCGTGATCAGACGGCTAAGGCCGGATTGCCCCAGATCTTCATCACCGATCTTTGCCGCATGGCGCTGGGTGAGGTATCCTGGCCCGTTCGTTGAGGCGGCCTCACCTTCCCCGCGGCGTTCAACAGATGGCCTGCCGTAGCGCCGATGGAAGTATCGTCCAAGCCGGGCACAAATCGGGAATCGTTCCACCCGCAAAATGTTGCGATACACCCCAGAAAAAAGGGGCTGCAGGCAAATCGCCTGCAGCCCCTTTTCATTTTCGAATGCGGCCTCTGCCAGACCGGACACGTCTACCAGGCCTTCTTCCACGGCGGCACCGCCCGGTGGTAGAAGGGGAAAACCTTCTCCTCGGCGTTGGACCCCATCATGCTGTCCACGCACAGCGTCGCGCTCAGCGCGGCGGCGTCCACCCCACAGCCCCACAGGCGCTCGCCGTACTGGTCGCCCGCAAAGTACAGCCCGTCGACATAGGGGGACTTGACGTCGATCCGGTCGGTCCCGATGGGCTGGATCCAGCCAAAGGCATGATCCGTGCACATCCAGAGCAGGAACTCCATCTCGGCCTCCCACTTGGCCCGGCCGAAGGTCTTTTTCCACCAGTCTTCGTTCCATTCCACGACGCGCGCAACCTTCCGGGGCGTCCTCATCTCCTCGTGGGTCATGGCGGTCGAGAAGATCCAGCCATGCTTGCCCTCCGGCGCCGCGCCGGTCTCACTCGTCAGGGAAGGGTTGGAGTTGCTCCCCCGCGCCACCGAAGCCAGGTTCCACAACACCATGTCGATACAGCCGCTGTAGCCCTCCTCCGCCCCAATCACATCCGGCATGTACATGAAGCTCCGCTCCTCGATCCCCTTGTCCGCCCAGATGTCGGACTTCATGTTTCCGTACCCCGTGATCATGCCGGCGCCCCAGAATTTGGTCTGGACCCGATCGACGATCTCTTGGGGGAAATACCGGGGATGGATGACGTTCAGCATCTGTTTGGAGGGAACGGTACAGATGACCCGGTCCGCGTAGGCCGTCTCGATGCCCTTCTCGTACTGGAACGTAACCCCCTTGACGACGCCGTTTTCGATGATCACCTCCACGACGGGCGCGCTGCGCAGAACCTTCCCGCCGTGCGCCGTCAGCGCCTGCTCCATCAGAAGGGCGAAGGCCATGGTGCCGGGATTGGCGACGGTCGCGCAGGAGCCCTCGACGAGGTTCATCCGGATCGGACCGGCCGTGGCCATGTGCCCCAGGACGTCCGGCGCCGGGGTCAGGTTGAGATCGGCCTGGCCCGTCTGCGAGGCCGCCAGGACCTTGATGTAGTCGTAGGCCTCCTTGGGAACGTTTCGGGCCTGGAGCCACTGCTCGAACGACATGTGCGCGGTCTGTGCGATATCGGCCAGGCTCATCAGTGCCATGTCCCGGAGAGCCATCATGGTGGCCCGGAAGCCCTCCTTGCTCATCCAGGCGTAGGGTTCGCCCTTGCCGACCTGATAGGCCTTGTTCCCCTTCTTGTAGTCGACGAAGGCGAAGCCGACGTTGCAGGGCATGTCCACGGGCTTTTCGAGGTAGTTCATAAGCATGCGGATCTTGCCCTTGTTGCCCCAGAACAACCCGTGGCCGGTATCGAGGGTGCATCCGTCGAAGATCTTCTCCTTGAAACAGGTTTCCAGGTCCGGCGTGCACTTGGGAACCCAGGCGCCGACCATCCCCAGAACGCGCTTGAACCCGTTGGCGTCCAGTTCCATCCCGTCGATGCAGACCTTGTCTCCCTTGCCGACGAAGGACGCGAGCCGTCCGCCGATGAACGGATTTCTCTCCAGGACCAGCACCTTCTGCTTGAAATCCCGGGCGAGGATGGCCGCCGTCCCCAATCCGGCCACGCCGGCCCCGATAACCACCACGTCGTACTTTTCTGTCATGATCGCTCTCCTTACGCTGTCGTTGAATTGGATGAATCCACACGAACGCCTCGCCCTTCGTCTTGCGCGACGGGTTTCATGAGCGAGTTGCTTTCCCTGAATTTGCAAAATGAATGCCAAGGGTCTTTGCTGAGAATGACGCGCTATTTCGAATCTTTAGCCAGTTGTCCCCCACGCGTGGACCGGCAGTACGCACAACATATCGTTTTCAAACCGTCCATATGTTGCGCGACGACAACTCCGCGAAACGCCTCGTCACCCTCCACTTGCCAACGCAACCGCAAGAAAATAGAGGTGGAATTTTACATGAAGTTCATGCTAACAGAGGATGGGATGAACGGGCCGTTCCGTTCCTCTCCCGTCTCGACCCCGGAGGAGGTTATGGCATGAAAACGCCGATGCAAAAGCGTCGTCTCATTTTGGCAGGCGTATCCGCACTCTTCTTGATCCTCGGCCCCTACGGCGACCATCAGGTTTCCGCGCTCGATCGCGGCACGTACAAACACCTGAAGACCTTCAACGAAGTCCTGGACATGGTGGAAAAGAACTACGTGGAGGACATCGAGGCAAAAACCCTCATCCAGGGCGCCATCCATGGCATGATGAAATCCCTCGACCCCCACAGCGCCTACATGACCCCGGAGATGTACAAGGAACTCGAGGTGGAGACGCGGGGTAGTTTCGGCGGCCTCGGTATCGAGATCACCCTCCTTAAAGACATCCTCACGGTCGTCGCACCCATCGAGGACACCCCGGCCCATCAGGCGGGCATCAAGCCGGGCGACCAGATCGTCAAGATCGACGGCCAGTCGACCAAAGACATCACTATCCTCGAAGCGGTGAAGAAATTACGGGGCCCCAAGGACACCAAAGTAACCCTGACCATCGTGCGGGAAGGCCTGACCAAGCCCAAGGACGTGGTCGTCACCCGCGCCATCATCAACGTCAAGAGCGTCAAGACGAAGGCCCTCGATCCCGATATCGCCTACATCCGCGTCCTTCAGTTCCAGGAAAGGACCGGGGAGGATCTGAAGAAAGCCCTGCGGGAAGTCACCGACGGGGGGAAACTCCTGCGGGGCCTGATCCTCGATATGCGGAACAATCCCGGCGGGCTTCTGAACCAGGCCGTCGAGGTCTCCGACATCTTCATCAAATCCGGGGTCATCGTCTCCACGCGGGGGCGGGCGAAGAGCATGGAAACCAAGGCCATGGCGAGAGACGACGGCGACGAGCCGGCCTGTCCAATGATCATTCTCGTCAACGAGGG
>JALNWL010000062.1 GCA_023230905.1 Syntrophales bacterium | reverse complement strand
TCGGCGGCCTGAACGAGAACGCCCAGGATGGTGTTCGTCCGCCCATCGTCGTGATGGGTGGCGATGGCCTGTATGATCCGCGGCGACTCTCCGTAGCGCTTGGCAAAATCGGCGCCGATGGCCGCATGGGGCCCCTCGACCTTGTGGTCGATGGCCTTCCCGATATCGTGCAGGAGTCCGGCGCGCTTGGCCTCCTTGACGTTCATCTTGAGTTCGGACGCCATCATGCCCGTCAGATGCGCCACATCCACGGAATGCTGGAGGACGTTCTGCGAATAGCTCGTCCGGTACTTCAGGCTCCCCAAGAGCTTCAGGATCTCCGGATGGATGTCGTGGACGCCGACATCGAAGGAGGTGCGCTCCCCCGTCTCCCGGATGATGCTGTCCACTTCCGTCGCCACCTTCTTGACGACGTCCTCGATGCGTCCCGGATGGATCCGGCCGTCCGTGATCAACCGCTCCAGGGAAAGCCTTGCCACCTCCCGCCGCACGGGATCGAAGCTCGACAGGACGACCGCCTCCGGCGTATCGTCCACGATCAGGTCGATCCCCGTGGCCGCCTCGATGGCCCGGATGTTGCGCCCTTCGCGGCCGATGATCCGGCCCTTCATTTCGTCGTTCGGCAGGCTCACGACGGAAACGGTGTTTTCCGCGACCACGTCGCCCGCGTAGCGCTGGATCGAGTACGCCAGGATGTCCCGCGCCTTTTTGTCCGCCGTCCGCCGGGTCTCGTCCTCGATCTTGCGGATGGCCAGGGCCGCCTCGTGCTTGGCCTCCGTCTCCATCGCCTGAACGAGGAGCGCCTTCGCCTCTTCGGCGGAGATGCCGGCCGCCTTTTCCAGTTGCTCCCGCTGCTCCTCGATCATCCGGTCCAGGCGACTGTGCTTCTCGCCGATCTGGGACTCCTTCTGGGTCAGGGCCTTGTCCCGCCCCTCCAGATTGGCCTCCTTCTGGACGATCATGTCGAGCCGCTTGTCGATCGCCTCCTCCTTGGTACGGAGGCGCTTCTCCAGGTTGTCGAGCTCGGTCTTTCTCTCTTGGGCGTCCCTCTCGAACTCCGTCTTGGCCTTGAGGAGGTTCTCCTTCGCCTGCAGGATCGCCTCCTTCTTGATGTTTTCCGCTTCCTTCTTGGCCTCGTCGACGATGCGGGCCCCGAGGCGTTCCGATGCGCCGCGTTGCTTCCGGGAGAGCCTCTGCTTCAGGGCATAGCCCAGGACTAACCCGACGGCGCCCGCCAAAACGATGAATAGAATGATCAAACCGCTAGACATGGTTTATGTTTCACCTCCCTAGAATCCGTCACGGCCGGGTCATCACGGCCTCATCCCGCCCGCACGTCATCCGCTCGGGCGGGATGCAAAGAAACTATCCACTCCGCACTCCCGGATCGTAAATGTCCGGGCCACGCAATGGACTCATGGCATGTCGGTGGGAAGAGGCGATGAGGAAAAATCCAGGGAAAAATGGCGGACAAAAAAGAACCCCCGCCTATGCCGTGTCAACCCCCTTTTTGAACCTTTTTCCAAAGTGGGTGCCCTGTTGTCCTCAAAGGCTTTCCACCCCCGTTAGGGACTCTGGTGGACGTGCACACGGCAAACAAGGAAAGGCCCCCAAGGTTAAGGTGTTGGCTCAAAAAAGAAACGGTCAATCACGCACATCGCAGGGGATTTCAGGGATCAATTTAATTCATTGATCAGATGAATTAAATTTTCCGATCTTGCTTCCAACTGCTTGACAATTCTCTCGTTTTCTCCCTTAAGTTTAAAATACTCATCTGCAATGTTGAGCGCCGTCAGGATGGCCACGTTCAGGGTGGTCGCCTTGCCGGCCGTCCGGCCGATCTCTTCCACCCTCTCCGTGACATACCCGACGACTTTTGCTACATGTTCATCCCCTGAATCGCTCGATACGGACAACTCCTGCCCCAGTATCTTGATGTCGAAGCGCTTTTTCAAAGGCTCCATCCAAGAGTTATCCTTACTCGCTTATATCCTGAAGCAAATCCAGCAGTGAATCGATCTTTGTGCGTACCGTGTTCCTTTCCTCGTTTATCCCCTTTAGTTGTTTATTTGCCTCTTCCAACTCCAATGATTTATTTTTCAACAGGACCTCCAGGTCCTGGTTTCTTTTCCTCAGCCCATCGTACCGGGCCATCAGGGTCTTGATCTTGCCTTCCAGTTCATCGAATTTCCCCTGTTCCACGCTGCGTCCGTTGCCCTCCCGCTCGATTTTGACGTCCCTCCCCGCCCATCCGGCGGGAGGTAGAAATTCTCTTCCTTTTCTGAGTTCGGATTATGCCATTCCCAGTTAAAAAGTCAAGCCTTAATTGCCTGATCCCCGTCGCCGGGAGCCAGGGTCGAGAAGAATCGGTCCAGTTCGGCGAACAGCGCCGCTTCGTCCGTCAGGCGGCCGGCGGTCTGACGGAACACGGCGCCCCCCTTGAGGCCTTTCGTGTACCACAGCAGGTGCTTGCGGAAGGTCCGCACCGCGACGGCAGGTCCGGCGTAAGCCGCCTCGGCGGCCCAGTGGCGGCGGATCACCCGGTTCCGCTCGGCCGGATCGGGCCGGCCGGCTTCCCGCCCGCCCCCCGCGGACGCAATCCCCTGAAAGATCCAGGGATTCCCCAGGGCGCCCCGCCCCACCATGACGCCGTCGCAGCCCGTTTCCGCCCTCATGCGCACGGCGTCGCCCGGGGTGCGGATATCGCCGTTCCCCACGACGGGAATCGCCAGTGCCCGCTTCACCTCCGCGATGATCCGCCAGTCCGCGCGCCCCCCGAATCCCTGCGAGACCGTCCGGGGGTGGACGATGACGGCGTCCAGTCCCGCCTCGGCCGCCAGCCGGGCAAGTTCCGGCGCGTTGACCGCGCGGTCGCTCCACCCCGACCGGAGTTTCACCGTGAGCGGCAGCGCCGTCGACCGCCGGACCGCCTTCATGATCTCGAACGCCAGCGCCGGATTCTTCATGAGGGCCGCGCCGGCGCCCGTCCGGACCACCTTCCTCACGGGGCAGCCCATGTTGAGGTCGATCAGGTCGGCCCCTCGGGCCGCGGCGATTTCCGCCGCGGCGGCCAGGACGCCGGGGTCGGTCCCGAAAAGCTGGACGCCCAGCGGCCGGTCCTCCGGTGCCGTCTCCAGGTAGCGGAAGGTCTTCCGCATATTCCGGACGAGCCCCGTCGCGCTAATCATCTCCGTGAACGCCAAGGCGCACCCGTACCGTCGGTTCAGGACCCGGAACGGAAGGTTGGAAATCCCGGCCAGGGGCGCCAGCAGAACCGGGGGATCGACGACAAGGGAGCCGATATTCATTCGGTACAGGCCTTTCCCGCGCCCTCAGGCGACCGGGCGACCGGTGTCGCGCCGGCCCCGGCCTCCATGAGCCGGCAGGCCCGCGCCAGCTCCGCCGGCGTGTTGATGCCCATGACCTCTTCCGAATTCGCCGCCACGTAGGACCGGACCGCGAGGCCCCGGCGGTGGGCCATCTCCACGATGTCCGTCAGGTAGTATTCGCCCTGGGCGTTGTTGTTGCCGATCCCGGCCACGGCCTCGAAGAGGAACCCCGCCTCGACGCAGTAGATCCCCGTGTTGATCTCCCGGATCTCCCGCTCCGCGGGCGTCGCGTCCCGGGCCTCCACGATCTTCACGACCCGGCCCGCGGCGTCCGTCACCACCCGGCCGTAGTGACCCGGATCGGCGAGGAGGGTCGTCATGACGGTCACCGCCGCCCCGGCCGCCGCATGCCGCGCCAGAAGCGCCTCCACGGTCTCGCGGCGCAGGAGCGGCACGTCACCGCAGAGGATCAGAACCGTCCCTCCGTCGTCGCCCGCGAACGCCTCCCGCGCCTGGAGCACGGCGTGCCCCGTCCCCAGCTGTTCGCTCTGCTCGACGAAGATCAGCCCCGGATCGTCGAACCGGCGTCGGATGTCGTCGGCCTGGTGGCCGATGACGCAGACGATCTTCCGCGCCCCGACCGACCGGGCCACCGCCAGCGAATAGTGCAGCATCGGACGGCCGCAGACCGGATGGAGGACCTTCGCCAGGTCCGACTTCATGCGCGTTCCCTTGCCCGCCGCCAGCACGATGGCCGACAGCGCGTTTTTTGCCTTCATTGATTTACCTCGCTTGTTCCCCGTGCGGCCCCGCCTCGACCGGCATCAGGACCCGCACCTCGCGGATGACCTTGGGCCCGGCGTCCTCCACGACGAACCGGGCGCCCCCCCAGGCGAGCGTGTCCCGCCTCCTGGGGATGCGTCCGAAGCGGAACAGGAGAAACCCCCCCAGCGTCTCGTAATCCCCCGCCGGGATGTCCACGGGGACGACCTCCCGGAACTTTTCCAGGCCGATCCGGGCGCTGAAGAGCCAGTTCCCCGGCCCGTCCGCCCGGTAGAGGGCCTCCTCCCTGTCGTACTCGTCCTCGATTTCGCCGACGATCTCCTCCAGGATGTCCTCGATCGTGACGATTCCCACCGCGCCCCCGTACTCGTCGACGACCACCGCCATCCGCTCGCCCCGCACGCGCAGCTCGATCAGCACCTCCTTGGCCTGCTTCTTTTCCGGCACGTACAGCGCCACCGGACGCACGAGCGGGGCGATGGGATCCTCCGACCTCTCCGGCCGCTGCCCCCCCGCCCCCAGCGCCCCGAGCAGATCGAAGGTGTTGAGGATGCCGACGATGTTGAAGACCTGATCCTGGTAGACGGGGATGCGGAGATTCCTGCGCTCCTCCGCCATGGCCAGGGCGTCGGAAACCGAGGCCGTATGGGGAAGGACCGTCGTGTTGGAGATCGGCACCATGACCGCTTCAACGGTCACGTCGGAGAAATCGATCACCCGGCGGACCATGTCCCGCTCGCAGATCTCCATGTCGCCCGCCGCCGCGCCCTCGCCGAGCAGGGATTTGAGGCCGTCGCGGGTGATGTAGGACGCCGCCGCCTCGCGGCGGCCCGAAGACAGGCGGATGGTTCCCCGGGAGAGCCGGGAGATGAGGTAGACGGCCGGCAGCAGGATGAACGAGGCGGCCCAGATGAACGGGGCGAGCCGCACCGCCAGCCGCTCCGCGTACTGGTAGAAGACGCTTCGGGCCACGATCATGATCAGGAGCGTCGGGATCATGACGAGGCCGGAGACGGCCTCCCCCCGCGCGACGCCGTAGAGGGAGATGAACAGGGCCGTCGCCAGGGTCGAACTCGTCACGACCGCGAGGTTCGTCCCCGTGAGGGTCGTGGCCAGGAACCACTCCGGCTTTTCGATGAGCTTCATGGCCAGGCGGGCCGACCACTGACCCTGTTCGGCCCGATGGCGGATCCGGTGGGGTTCGGACGACAGGAGGGCGATCTCCCCGCCGGAGAAGAGGGCTTCGAGGGCCAGGCAGAAGAGGATCAGGGCCACGGTCGCGGCGAGCGTCATCCGTCCGCCTCCGTCTCGGCCGTTTCGATCCGCACGCGGAGGATCCTGGCTCGGCCCATCTTCTCCACGCGGAAACGGCGGCCCGCGTGGACGACGGCGTCGCCCGCGGCGGGGAGCCGTCCGAAGAGATGGAAGACGAATCCGCCCACGGTCTCGAACTCCTCGTCGGAGGCGAGGTCCGTGAGGAGTTCCCTGAGGTCGTCGAAGGGCATTTTTCCGGAAACCACGAGGGTTTTCTCGTCAACGCGGCGCCAGAGCGTTTCCCCGATCCCGTGCTCGTCGTAAAGGTCCTCGAACAGGTCCTCCAGAATGTCCTCGATCGTGACCAGCCCGGAGACACCACCGTACTCGTCCACCACGATGGCGATCTGTGTGCGGCGCGCCTGGAAATCCTTGAGGACGCTGCCCGCGGGCCGCACCTCCGGAATGAAGAAGGGCTTCTGCAGGAGCTGCTGGATCCCGGTGACCGGCTCTCCGTTCCTGAACCCGGCCAAGAGATCCTTCGCAAGGAGGATCCCCACGATGTCGTCGCGGTCGGCGCCGCAGATCGGAACCCGGGAATGCCGGGCCGCCACGACTTCCCGGAGCATGTCCCGGGGGGCGAGCGATTGCGGCAGGCAAAACATGTCCACCCGGGGCACCATCACCTCCACGACCGGCTTGTCCCCGAGATCGAAGACGCGGTGGATCAGGTCCCGCTGGGCGCTCTCGATCGCCCCTTCCCGTTCGCCCGCGTCCAGGAGCGTGCGAAACTCCCGTTCCGTCAGCGCGCTGCGCGGACTTTCCCCCTCGCGTGTCAGGAGGGACACGAACCGCTCCGAGATCGCCTCAAGCGCCCAGACGACCGGCTTCTCCACCCGGCTGAAGAGATTCAGGAGGGGAGAGAAGAAGGCGCTCAGGCTCATGGTGTAGACGACGCCGAAGGTCTTCGGGATGGTCTCACCGAAGACCAGCAAAAGGAGGGTCGTGACGATGACGGCCATCCAGGCGCCGTCCACCGGAAAGAGAGAGAGGAAGATCGACGCCATGAACACGGAGATGGCGATGTTGACGATCTCGTTTCCCACGACGATCGTGATGAGCAGGCGCTTCGGGCGGGCGGTCAGGGCACGGACGGTGGCGAGGAAAGGCAGGCGGTCTTCCGCCATCTTGTGCAGGTGCAGCGGGGTGAGCGAAAACAGGGCCGCCTCGGAGCAGGAAAAGAAGCCTGACAGGAGGAACAGAAAGCCGACCAAGACGAGTTTGAGGGTAATCAGGGGGTCCATGGGGTAAGCTTTAGCAGATTCCTCCGGTTACTGACAAATGTTTTGTCGGAAACCTTAGAACGGAAATCGCGTAAAGGTTGACGCCCCGGTCGTTTTCAGTTAAAGGAATCCGAAATCGCTTCACCCCCAAGGAGAATCCACCCCCATGGTCAACATCCTCCTTATCGGCAACGGGGCCCGGGAGCACGCCCTGGCGGAGGCCCTGGTCCGGTCGTCTGAAAAACCCCGTCTTTTCGCATGCATGAAGGCCAACAATCCGGGCCTGGCCGCGCTGGCCGAGCGGACCCTGATCGGCCCCTATCACGATCTCAAGGCCATCGTCGCCTTCGCCCGGGAGCGCCGCTGCGAATTCGCCGTGGTCGGTCCGGAAGATCCTTTGAGCCACGGCGTCGTCGACGCCCTCGCGGCCGCGGGCATCCCCGGCGTCGGCCCGACCCGCTCGCTCGCCCGGCTGGAAACCTCCAAGTCCTTCACCCGGGACCTCTGCGCCAAGTACGCGATCCCGGGAAACGTCGCCTACCGCGTCTTTACGTCCCTCGACGGCGTGGCCGACTTTCTGGAGACGCTCCCCGCCGTCGTCCTTAAGCCCGACGGGCTGACGGGCGGCAAGGGCGTCCTCGTCCAGGGGGACCACTTCGAGACGAGGGCGGAGGCCCTGGCGCTCGTCCGGGAGATCCTCGCGGAGCACCCGAGCGTCACCGTCGAGGAGCGCCTGGAGGGGGAGGAATTTTCACTCCAGTGCCTCTGCGACGGCATCCACGTCGTCGCCACGCCGCCCGTCCAGGACCACAAACGCCGTTTCGCCGACGACCGGGGGCCGAACACGGGCGGCATGGGATCGTATTCCCTGGCCGACCACACCCTTCCCTTCCTCACGCCGGCGGACGTCGCGGCGGGGCTCGCCATCACCAGGCGCGTGGCCGAGGCCATCCACCGGGAGACGGGCGAATACTACCAGGGCGTCATGTACGGCGGGTTCATGGCGACCGCGGACGGCGTGCGGCTGCTCGAATACAACGCCCGCTTCGGCGACCCGGAGGCGATGAACATCCTGCCCCTCCTGGAGACGGACTTCGTCGCCGTCTGCCGGGCCGTGATCTCCGGCACGCTCGACGCCCTGCCCATCCGCTTCGCGAAGCGGGCGACGGTATGCAAGTACGTCGTCCCGAAGGGCTACGGCCTCCCCAAGGACCACCCGGACGCCCGCTCCACGTCGGCCAAAATCGAGGTGGGCGACGTGGGCGACGCACGGCTCTACCATTCGTCGGTGGACCAGCGGCCGGACGGCCTGTACATGACGACCTCGCGCGCGATCGGCGTCGTGGGAATCGCCGACGATCTGGCGCAGGCGGAGGCGATCGCCGAGCGGGCGGTGGGGGCGATCCGGGGGCCGGTGGACCACCGTTCCGACATCGGCACGGCCCCGCTGATCGCCAAGCGCGTCAGGCACATGCAGTCCCTGCGGGGGAAATAAAATACGAAGGAGCGCAAGCGATTGAGAAATCTTAAAGATTTCTCCCTTCGGTCGAAATGACATGGAGGAAGATCGAAATAACACGGACGAAGGCCGAAATGACCAAACAGCACCTCACGCCCCCCGTGGCGACGACCCATCGGGGAGTAAGTTCCGGAACCTTCCTCGGAAGGCTTTTGTACAAAACATCTAAAATCATCCTAGAGGAGCAAAAGCGATGCACATGAACACGATCAAGCGGGTCCTGATCAGCGTCACGGACAAGACGGGCGTCGTCGAGTTCGCCCGGGGGCTGGCGGACTTCGGCGTGGAGATCCTCTCCACGGGCGGCACGGCGGCGCAACTGCGGGCGGCGGGACTCGCCGTCCGGGACGTCTCCGACTACACGGGTTTCCCGGAGATGATGGACGGTCGGCTGAAGACCCTGCACCCGAAGATCCACGGCGGTCTCCTCGCCCTGAGGGATAACGCGGCCCACGTGAAGGCGGCGGAGGGGCACGGCATCGACCTGATCGACATGGTCGTCATCAACCTTTACCGCTTCGAGGACACCGTCGCCAAAGCGGGCTGCACCCTGGAAGAGGCCGTCGAGAACATCGACATCGGCGGGCCGACGATGCTGCGGGCGGCCGCGAAGAACCACCGCTTCGTCGCCGTCGTCACCGACCCGGCGGACTACGGAAAAATCCTCGCGGAGATGAAGGAGACGGGCGGCAAGGTCTCCGAGGCCACGACCTTCGCGCTGGCCGTCAAGACCTTCCAGCTCACGGCCCGCTACGACGCCGCGATCTCGAACTACCTCGGCCGCATCGACGCCGACGGCGGCCTCCGCCCCTTCCCCGACACCTTTACCGTCCAGTTCGCCAAGGCCCAGGACCTCCGCTACGGGGAGAACCCCCACCAGCAGGCCGTCTTCTACCGCGAGCCCGCGACGGTGGTGGCCGCCGTGGCCAACGCGCGTCAGCTCCAGGGCAAGGAGCTGTCCTACAACAACATCATGGACGCAGACGCGGCCTGGAACATGGTCGCCGATTTCGAACGGCCGGCGGCGATCATCATGAAGCACGCCAACCCCTGCGGCGCGGCGACCGCGGCGGCGAGCCTCGCCGAGGCCTACCGGAAGGCCATGGAAACCGACCCCGTCTCCGCCTTCGGCGGCATCGTCGCCTTCAACCGGCCCGTGGACCAGGCGACCGCCGAGGAACTGGCCAAGACCTTCCTCGAGGTCATCCTCGCCCCGGCCTTCACCGACGAGGCCCGGGCCATCCTCGGCGCGAAGAAGAACGTCCGCGTCCTGGAGATCCCGGCGGCGGAGCTCCCGGGTCCGTCCGGCCTCGACTTCCGGCGGGTCGTGGGGGGGCTCCTCGTCCAGGACCGGGACCGCGCGCCCTTCGACATCCGCCAGGCCAAGGTCGTCACGAAGCGCGCCCCCACGGAGGACGAATACCAGGCCCTCGACTTCGCCTGGCGCGTCGTCAAGCACGTGAAGTCCAACGCCATCGTCTACGCGACGAAGGACCAGCTCGTCGGCGTGGGGGCGGGCCAGATGAGCCGCGTCGATTCG
This sequence comes from Syntrophales bacterium, assembly GCA_023230905.1. GTDB lineage: Bacteria > Desulfobacterota > Syntrophia > Syntrophales > UBA2251 > UBA2251. The sequence goes on along the minus strand of JALNWL010000062.1, from coordinate 2,010 downwards.
GTCAAGATCGCAAAGATGAAGGCCATCCTCCCCACGGAGGGGGCGGTTCTTGCCTCCGACGCCTTCTTCCCCTTCCGGGACGGCGTGGACATGGCCGCGGAGGCGGGAATCAAGGCGATCATTCAGCCGGGCGGCTCCGTCCGCGACGAGGAGGCCATCCAGGCGGCGGACGAGCACGGCATCGCCATGATCTTCACCGGCGTCCGCCATTTCAAGCACTGAGGGCCCCGTCGTTCCCGCGCCGGCGGGAAGGACGGTTGATGCCGCAATTTCAGGTTGCCCAAATCCTCGTCATTCCCGTATAGGCGGGAAGGACGGGCAAGGGAAACCGCAACGATCCCCGGAACGCGGAGGACACACGATGAAGGAGAAAAAACATCCCGCCGTCAGCGTCGTCATGGGCAGCGATTCGGACCTGCCCGTGATGGAAGAGGCGATCACCATCCTGAATGCCTTCGGGGTCCCCTGCGAGGTCTTTCTCACCTCCGCCCACCGCTCGCCGGAGCGGACCGCCGCCTTCGCGACCGGGGCCGCCGCCCGGGGCGTCAAGGTCGTCATCGTCGGGGCGGGCGCGGCCGCCCACCTGGCCGGGGTAATCGCCTCCCAAACCCCGCTGCCCGTCATCGGCGTCCCCATCGACGCGACCGCCCTCAAGGGCCTGGACGCGCTCCTCGCCACCGTCCAGATGCCCGGCGGCATCCCCGTCGCCACGATGGCGATCGGCAAGCCCGGCGCGAAGAACGCGGCCCTGTTCGCCGTCCGCCTCCTCGCCCTCGCCGACAAGAAATTGCATGAGAAATTGAAGGCCTACATCGAGCAGATGGCCCGGGACATCGAGCGCAAGCACGAGAATCTGAAGCTGGGGTGACAGGGGCTGAATGATGATGGAGATCTGGACGGTGGATCCGGAGGCGCCCGAGCCGGAGACGCTGGCGCGGGCGCTGGCCCTGCTGAGGCGCGGCGGGACGGTCGCCTACCCCACGGAGACCTTCTACGGCCTGGGGGCCGATGCCCTGAACGAGGCGGCCGTCCGAAAGATTTACGCCATCAAGGGGCGCGGGTTCCGGAATCCCCTCCCCGTCATCATCGGCGCCCGTGACGACCTGACGTCGCTCGTCGCCGACGTCCCCGACGTCGCCCTTCCCCTCATGCGGGACTTCTGGCCCGGTCCGCTGACGCTCGTCTTCCGGGCCGCGCCATGCGTCCCGCCGCTCCTCACGGGGGGCACGGGCAAGATCGGCATCCGGCTCTCCAGCCATCCCGTCGCCCGCGAACTGGCCCGTCGCCTCGGCGGCCCCCTGACCGCCACGAGCGCCAACCTCAGCGGCCGGCAGGAGGCCGTCTCGGCGCGAGACGTCCGGGTGAATCTCCAGCGCCCCGCACCCAACGTCATCCTCGACGGCGGTCCGACCCCCGGCGGCCGGGGCTCCACCGTCCTCGACGTCACGACGGACCCGCCCACGGTCCTCCGGGAGGGCGCCGTTCCCCCGGACCGGATCCTCCGGAAAGGCCCGCCCCGGTAACCCCGGCGGCAGCCCCACCGGCGCCGCCGCTCCGCACCCGCCCGCTGTGTGAGCCACTTCATACGTGCCATTAGGCCTTTGCATCCCGTCATTTCGAGGAGCACGAGCGACGAGAAATCTTTCATGAATGCGATTTATTGAAGATTTCTCCCTTCGGTCAAAATGACAAAAATAGGCTGTTGCGCAAAAGTCTCGCTGTGTGAAATTGGTCTCACAATTCTACCTCCCAAGTTGAGAAATCCGCTTGACAAGGCCTCCCGCACCCCTATAAAATGCGAGCCAAGTGATTCATTGGCATTTTTTTCAGGGCTCTTTTCTCCATCGTCGACGTTGTGTGATTTTCTCCCCCAGTACGTTGGCTCTTGCTGAACTCACAGCACTCTCTTGAAAGAAAGGATAAATTCACGATGCAGAAGTGCCTACCGACCGCCATGATCCAGCTCCTCGTCGTGCTCCTTTTTGTTTTTTCGCTTCCGGCCGCGACCTT